>CAUJKA010000502.1 GCA_963204965.1 Planctomycetota bacterium
CAACTGAGTCTCAGTATCAAGAGATTGTAGATTCCAAGCCTCGCGCGTCAAGGGGCAGAGTCAGGATCGGGCGATTGGACACGGATAACGCGGAAGACACTGAGAACACGGATACCAGCGGAGTTGCAGACTGAAGTTGCCATCTATACTGGTATTCAAACACGGCCTTGGTGGCATCGCTCAAACTGCTTGAGCGGGCAAGGTGGGACTCTTGCAACGAATGTTGGTTAGATGGTTCAACTAGTGTGGTTCGCCCTTTTGCTGAGCTTCTTCTCACTGGCCGCACCCGTATCTGCCGAGCTTTGTCCGTTTTGTTCGACCCTAAACAGCACGTTAACTGAGCAACTGAAGCTGAATGATCTCGTCGTGATTGGAACACTGACAGCCGATCCAGAGATTCCAGGTGAGGTTGGTGAGCCGCCCAAGCGACGCTTTGAAGTAAAACGCATTTTCAAGGGTGAGAACTTTATTTCGACCGGTACCTCCTTCACTACAGGTCTGGTCGGAAAACATGCGACAGGCAGCGATTTTCTTTGTTGGGGAATAGGTCCGCCAATCATTGCGTGGGACAAGGCGATTGTCAGCCACGCGCGGATCGAAAAATTTCTCGTCGATATTCAAGCTTTGCCCGATAAAAGCGCCCAGCGGTTGATCTTCTTTCAAGATTACTTTGAAGATCCTTTGCCGTTGCTCGCCACCGACGCTTATGATGAATTTGCGATCGCTAGCTATGCTGATCTTAAAGCGATCAAAGACCATATGCCTCGCGAGCGTCTGCTTGAATTCCTTCGCAATCCAGAGATTGAAGAGAATCGCCGACGACTGTACTACACGATGCTTGGTATCTGTGGAACGAAAGACGACCTTCCCTTTTTGGAAAAGCTAATTGCTAAAGGTCCAATCGCTGAGAACAAAGGGCTGGATGCCTTGGTGGCGTGTTATCTTTGCTTGAAAGGCGGCGATGGGCTTCCGCTTATCGAGAAGGAGTTTCTCACGGCCAAAGATGTCGAATTTGCGAAAGTCCACCAAGTGATTGCCGCTTTGCGTTTTCACGGTACCGAAGTCTCGATTGTGGATCGTCAACAACTTCTAATCACAATGCGAAAGCTACTCAACCAGCCCAAGTTGGCGGACATCGTCATTCCCGATTTGGCTAAGTGGGAAGATTGGTCCGTACTAGATCAGTTGGTCAGCATGTTTAAGGAGTCAACCAGCGCATCGTCCTGGATTCGCGTTCCGATATTCAAGTACTTGAGCGTCTGTCCCTTGCCTGCCGCTAAGCAACATTTGGACGAGTTAAAACAGTTAGATCCAGCCGCCTACCAACGAGCGGTCTTTCTATCCAATCTAAAGCTCGAAAACGAACCAGAGGCTGCCGACTTAAGCGAACCCGAGATTCCTTCTCGTTAAAGTGTTGATCCTCTAGCATTGATCCTCTAGTCGAGGATCATCGAGGGATTGCCGTGGTGCCCGACAACACGTCCGCAACGGTTCGGTTATTCCAAATCAGCGTCGAGGCCAAATAACCCAGCGGCAAAATGATTAGGGCTCGCTTAAGCTGAGTTGTCCACCAAAGATCGTTCAGTGTTATGATCGGCCAGTCTGACAGCAACAACACGATGATCAGGCCGGGAGCAAAAACCACTATGGCTCGCCACGCACTCTTGAGAATTCCCATACGGCTTCCATCTCTCGATACGAAGCAGATTCCAGTAAATCGGGACGAAAGTCCACCAAAAGTAACGAAAGTCCAGAGGGCTAGTCCGACTAGTGTGTAGAACGCAATCAAGCCGAGAGTACGCTCGGCAGTTGTATCTTCGATAAAGTCAACGGAATCTCGGTTGCAGATCGCCAGCGCGACATTTAAATGATCCTCATTCCAAGTGTCAGCGAAGCCCTTGGTGATAGAAAGCCCACCTGCTGAGTAGCGAAACTTTGCGTCTTCTACCTTGCTCTTAATCGCTCTTGAAGTGGCATCTGCCTCGGAACTTGAGCTAGGCTCTGAGCTCGACTTTTCAGTTGCCTTAACATTCAATTCAAAATGTGGCGGATCAAGTAGTTCGGTTTCGAGGGGCATGGAGCCCAGTATTGTCTTTTCGATTTTCCCCATCTTGGCGTAGACTCGATCCAGCTTTGTTCTGGCGCGATTGGTCAAGTCTCGCAGCTTTAGCTTGCCGACTTCGCTGGTCCAATAATTCTTCTGCTCGTCGCTAGCACCTTTCCACCACGCGGGATCGGGTTGATCTTCGTTCACGATCTGCTCGAACGTCGCAACAACTTGCAAGTTCTTCCTAGTCTCTAAAAAGTACTTGATAACCGGCATGACCATCAAGACCATGACCAGCGCCAGTAGCGGAGTGCAAAAGGCTAGGGACATGACCGAGTTGAAGAAGCGGTTCTTCGATGAGACGCAGTTTGCCCCTTTGTTCAACCTGGAAAGTTCCGATTCAAGTGTGTTGGTTGAAGGCGTGAAGTTGCCCGAAGCGATTGATTCGCAGAAAACTCTAGAACGCAAAGGTGGCAAAACTTCGCGCGCTAGAAGATATCGATTCAGTGAGCCACTCTTGGACTTGCACAGCTTCTTTCGGAAGCGATGGCTTCGCGGTAAGGCCAACAATGACACAGTCTGAAGCAACTCTTTGTAAGTTGCGGCATTTTCACTTTGAATCTGCTCAATCGAGGCACCGTCTAGCTTCGATAGGACTCTCGGATCCAAGCTCACAATGCTCAAGCGCCCAGCGCGGTCCACCCACCAGTCTGCAAGGCTAGCGATTGGGGCCTTGTTACCTGCATTTGCAATTGAGTGAAAGTGGCTTAACAGTTGTCGATAGACAAAACTTGTAACCGGCCAAGCAAAGTGGACACCCTTACTCAAACACTCACTTAGCGGTATTCCCTCTGGAGCCACATAGGCAAACCAGCGTTCGTTTCCAACGACTCCCTGCTCAATAAACCGTAGTCTGGTCGAGGGGTCTTTCGCGCACTGTTGCTGTTCGTAGTCAATGTCGGGGTCGTTGCTAACGGCGATCCAAACCGATCGCTCGAGCTGTGGATCATCCCCCATCAGCCAACGAACCGACTCATCCGAATTAGGAACCACAATCTCACTGGTGATTCTGAAGCGTCCTAGACACTCAGGCAGGGGTAGTCCGTTCTTCAAGACGGGAGGCGTGTAGTCGGGCAAATCAAGTTGAGTTGCTTGGAGCACCGGTGGAGCAGAAATCAAACATTCCGTGCCGCTGACCCAATCGTGGAGTAGCTGTCGCTTTCCGATGTACCACCAAGTCGAAAGATAAATCAAGTAGGCCAACGGTCCAGAAATCGCGAGTGCCGATCCATAGATCACGTCATTGCCCAACAAGCCTGTTACGTAAAGTAAACCGTAGCTCGAAAGCTCGATGCCGCTTCCCACTGCGGAATACGCAACGACGCGCAGTGCAATTCTCTTGATCGATGCGCGCCTACCCGTTGCCGCATCGGCGACGCGAATTCTTAACGCGGCCTTACCCAGACTGGATGCAAATGTTGCTTCTGAAATGAAGAAGTAGATCGCAGAAATAAACACTCCGCTGAGGCTCGCAAAAATCCGCGAGTCCTCCATTAACCACTTGGGCAAAAACGCTAGAGTCAAAACGCCACTGACCAACGACAATAAGAAGCTGTCTGCTAGCCCTGCGATGATTCGTCGTGCCAAAGTAGCGGTTTCGGGTTTTGGAGCTAGCAGTGCCAGCAGGTCGGCTTGCATCTCTGCAAAGGACTGATATCGCCTGGTTGAATCGCGGGAGAGTCCCTTCATGACGATTCTCTCAAGCTCTTCAGGCACCTGGATTTCGACTGACGAAAATGGCGGCGGATCTGACGACGCAATTCTGGCGATTACCTGAGCTGCGTGAGGCGATTCAAACGGCGCCTTGCCGGCGAGCAAGAAGTAAAGTGTCGCAGTTAGCGAGTAGATATCGGATCGCTCGTCGATATTCTGACCTAGCAATTGCTCTGGCGATGCAAAAAGCGGCGTGCCAATAAAGGCACCCGTTTGCGTGAGCTCGGAATCGCCAACCAGCGAGCGAGCCAAGCCGAAGTCACCGATTTTGACATTGCCTCGAGTATCCAGATAACAGTTCGCAGGCTTGATGTCACGGTGAATCATGCCTCGCGAATGTGCTTCGATCAAACCTTCGATGCACTGAAGAATCAGTCGCACTGCATCGGCATAGGGCAGGGGACCTTTTTGAATTACCAGATCTTTAAGCGTCAGTCCCGTCATCAACTCCATGGCAATGAACGGCGTACCAGATTCCTCGTCTACGCGATGAACAAACACGCAACGAGCATGGTTAATCTGACTGGCAATTAAGCCCTCTTGCTTGAACCTCGCCAACGCCTCGCCGGACCTTGCCAGATCGGGCGACAGCAGCTTGATCGCAACCGGTCTTCCCGACGAGTCGTCGGCCCGAAATACGCGGCCCATCCCGCCTTGACCGAGCGGTGCAACAATTCGATAGCCGCCGATTACAGTACCAATGAGCGCAGCCGAACTAGCTGCTCGCATCCGATCCTGAATCGAAGCCGAACTTGAAAGCGGTTGACCATT
>CAUJKA010000503.1 GCA_963204965.1 Planctomycetota bacterium
AAGTATCGGTGCTGGTGAAAGCCAAAGATTCGATTGGGAACTTCGCGCTGTCAAGCCTGGTACAGCAAAACTGATCGTCAAAGCACTCACCGACGAGGCCAGTGATGCGATGGCGAGCGAGTTACCGATCGTTCCATTTACTCGCTTCGAAAGCAAATCGCAGTGGTTCGCTTTAGGCCCTAATGATGTTGATGAGATTGAACTGCAATTGGATGTGCCTGACAATCTGCTGGCTGGCTCACTGATAGCCAAAATGGACGTAACGAGTTCCTCTGCCAATGTGCTGTTTGAAGCAATTCCTTTTTTGATCGACTATCCGTACGGATGTGTCGAGCAAACGATGAGTCGATTCTATCCGTTGACCATAGCGATCGATTCGCTGCGACGACTGAATATCCAACCCGACGAACTCGGTCGATTAATCCAAAACCGCCCTCAGCAAACTCCGCGCCTTCAAACGAACGGTCGGGCGCTCCTAGATTCCGACAAGATGAACCAAATCGCTGAGGAAGGGCTACAGCGGCTCTATCGCTTTCAGCATCAGGACGGCAGTTGGGGCTGGTGGGAAAACGACCCAGCCTCTCCCTACATGACAGCTTATGTTCTGATTGGATTGAATTCCGCACAGCGCTCTGGAGTCGAAGTAAAGCGAGCGGTCGTTGAAGATGGAAGGCGTTACCTAGCGGGATGGCTCAAAAATGGTGGCCAAGGAGTTGATAAGGAGCAACTTGCACCAACACTTGCCTTCGCTGTCTACGCGTTGTCGCTGCCAATGGTCGAGAATTCCGCCGAGCGTTCTGCAATGAAACCTAAGGAAGATTCAGATGACGATGAAGATAGTGAAGTGGAAGAGGAGAAAGAAGAGCGAAATTCGATCCATCGAGAACTCAACACGGCGCTCGACAAGTTGACCAATCGCAAAAGCGAACTGAACCATTACGCTCGTTGCTTGTTGATACTGTCCTTGCAGAACGTGGGCAAGTCGCAAGAGGCAAAGCAAGAATTGCAGAAGCTACTCGAGCATGTGAAGGGCGATGAAAAGAGTGCCTCTTTGCCCAGCGATGTCATGTGGTGGAGGTGGTGGAATAACGATGTCGAAATCAACGCGTTGCTACTGAGATCGCTATTGGCAATTGACCCCGATAATCCCATAGTCGACAAGGTGCTTCAGGGGTTGGTCAGCAAACGAGTCGTAGGCGGACGTTGGCGGAGCACTCGCGACACTGCGATGGCAGTTACGGCGCTGAGTGAATATCTGGTCCAAAGGCACAAAGTGAATAGCAAGATTGAGTTCAACTATACGATCGGCAATTTGCCTACCGTACGAGTCAACTCACCTGATTTGCCATTCCATCCGGATTCACATCTTCAACTCGACACCGATAAACTGCCGACTGGGAGCCATTCGCTCAAGGTTTCCAAGCCCCACGGAAGCGAACTTCATTTGAATTTGAATGTCGAGTATCAGCAAACTGTGGACACCATCGCTGCTGTTGATCAGGGTATCTCGATCCAGCGCAGCTATCGAAAGGCAAAGAAGGATCGCGATACATCGGCTCCGGTCGACACAAACGCACCTCAAGGCTCATTTGAAGTTGGTGACATCATCGAAGTTGAACTGAGAATTCGAACTAAACAAGCCTACGAGTACTTAGCCTTTGAAGATCCCAAGCCAGCGGGATGTGAAACGTTACAGTTGCTAAGTGGTCAAACATGGGACAATGGACTTTGGGATAACATCGAACTTCGCGACAGAAAGGTGATCTTCTACGCCTCAAGCCTGAGCGCTGGCGAACATGTGCTGAAGTACAAACTGCGAGCCGAAACACCAGGAGTTTACCGCGCAATGCCAACGACCGGATTCGCCATGTACACTCCTGAAATTCGCGGTAATACGACAGAACATCGAATCGAAATCCGTGACAAGTAGCACTTGCGGATCACTACTACTCTGTTTCTGAATTTAGTTGTCGATTTCGCGATTTTGGATTCGACAACCTCTTGAACGCAGTCGCTTGATTTGATTGGTTTTCATAACCCGAAGCGTTAGAGCGTTAGCGAGGGACAGTTCTTGAACCGCAGTCGCAAGTTTTGATGTTGCACGCGTGGGCTCTCTCGCAGCTTTGCTGGCAATGCCGTTTCGTTTACTGCCTTAACTACTACTTTCATGAAGAAAAGGATTCTGCTTAATGTCTCGTAAGATCTTTGTTAACTTGCCCGTTGCTGACCTCAATGCATCAATTGCCTTCTACAAGGCTCTTGGATTCGAGAACAATGCGCAATTCACCGACGAAACAGCGGCGTGCATGGTGTTGAGCGAAACGATCCATGTGATGCTTCTGACACTCGCACGATGGAGTACCTTTACGACTCGCCCCATTCCGCCGAAGACATCCAGCCAAGTGATGCTGGCTTTATCCTGCGAAAGTCGCGAGGAAGTTGACGCGATGAATCAAGCTGCAGCCGAAAATGGCGGCCAAGCTGATGTGAATCCGGTACAAGACTTGGGATTCATGTACGGTCGCGACTTGCTAGATCCCGACGGTCACATCTGGGGACCATTCTGGATGGACGCCGCAGCCATGCCTTCTGGCGATTAAGTTCAGAGTTGGATTATCGCTAGCGGCTCCCGCTTGAAACCGTAAGTCTGTCAGTTTCTTCGCCGTGCGGAATAAGTCGGATCGAGATCGTCTTCGGTGGTTTCAAAGACGCGAGCGATGGACCCAAGCTCACGATCAGAGATCTTGGCGCCACCGCCACTCTCAATCTGTTCAACACGCTCATGTGAAATCCGGCAGGATCTCCCTAACTCACTTGTAGTCCAACCTTTAGAAAGTCGCAATGATTGAATCCGCTGGCCTGCATCATCAAAAGAACAATCAAGATCGTACATAGCAACATGCAACGCGACTGCAATCTTGGCCAATGTCTGGTATGTAATGCATAACGAACCAGCTTCGATTTGAGAAACATGCGCCTGAGTCAATGAAGCTTTTTCAGCTAATTGAGCCTGAGTCAATCCGCGTGCATGACGTACTTTACGAACACGTTCGCCTACGAAAGACCGATGGGCCTCTAATTCCGTCTTCAAGGCTCCAGCAGCGTTTGGCAAACTACTAACAGAATCAATATCCAATTGCTGCCAAGCCGATTCGACATCTACTATTTGTGTCTTTTCAAGGGACCGTCGTGCAGCGCGTGCTGCCAGACGCATGCATTCCCGAAAGTGTCTAACTTTCGCATCTGTAGAATCTGCATCTCTGGACTGAAAGTTGCGACTATGCTGACAGAGTGCAACGTGATCGTGTGGAGAGATCTGTAACCAAACTTTGGTGAAGATCGCAATTTCGCGTTCGGTTATCGCAGTCATGATGGCAGCCTTTATTGAACTCTTTGACGGGATTTTTCGACACCGTTAAACTTCTTGCCATACTCTTCAACCAAATGATCCGGCAATGACCGAGTCCAGCGACGATGAACAGCAGCAACGAAATAGATGCCTACGACAGGGGATTCGAAAACAACAATTTGCACTTTCTTGGAACCAAGTGGCCCGTGCTGTTCGCGAATAATGTAGTAGTCACCATACGGGCTTCCAAAATACTCGGCAATCTCAAGGTTATGCGTTCGATTTGCGAACAATCTCAATACATCGATAATGTGTTGAGCCCCGCTCAATCCGTATTCTTTGCGAATCAGCGCCAAATAGTGCCGTTCAATCAAAATTGAGTTGAGGACTCTTGCTTCAGGTTGTTCACTTCCACGAAACAAGGCCTTTAGAAAACCACGGATGCCTTTGATCAACTTGTGCATGGCATACTCCAATCTAGATTTGGACTTGCCTCAAGATTGGACTTCGGTCTTGAGGATATTCAATCCTATACATTCTGAAAAGGGCGAGATTGCGATTTAAGGCGAAATTTCGCGGAAATCCAGTAAAACGACCGCATTAGGAAAACTGGGCTTCGTGGACACATGCGAAACTGACGCAAAAACTCAGACGCAAAACTGATAAATGCACGTACAATTGATCTGCCTTGAAACTTCGGCACAAGGATTCGTGCTTGGACGGAAAAAACGCACTAGTTAGTAGCTTTTAATGAACTCAGGCCCAATCTTAATCGCACTGCTGTTTGTTCTAACGTCAGGCTTACCCGCACAGGCACAAGTAGCAGTGAAGGCTGAGGTCGCGAAGGCGGGAAGTTACTTCGATTTCGAATCACTACCCAAGCCAGCGATCAACGATTTGGGCGCGAAGGCGACCTGGAAAATCGCGGACGGGCGAGCCGATCGAAGCTCGGCAGCAATCGCCGTCTTGTCTGACGGTCTTATGCCTGCGGGCAATGACCAGCCGAACCAGAATTTCTTTTTTGCTGCGGGTACCGAGGGCGGCTTGATCGCTGTCGACCTGGGCGCAGTGCAGGATGTCTCGCAGGTCGTTACCTATTCGTGGCACTCCGATTCCCGAGCCCCACAAGTCTACTCGCTGTATGCTGCGGTGGGCGATGAGCCTGACTTTGCAATTCCGGACTCGGCAAGTGCGTTGAGCGGAAGTAAAGCTTGGAAAAAGCTCGCTGATGTAGACACTCGTCCTGCAAAAGCCGCCCAGGGTAACGGCGCAGGCAACACCGCACGCGGTGGACAACATGCGGCAAGAGTTGCCGATGCGAAAGCAACTTTGGGTAAATTCCGACACTTGCTGTTCGCGGTGAGTGCAACTGAGCGTGAGGATGCCTTCGGCAATACGTTCTTTAGCGAGATCGATATCGTCACCGGCGATCCAGCAGCGCTCGATCGCATCGCAGCTCCCGAGCTGCGGACGATCGACTTTGCGACCGTCGACAAAGCCTACAGTTTTACGATCGACTTCACACAAGCCCCTGAACTGCGCGAGTGGACCGAAAAGGAACTCACGCCGATCATCCAGCAGTGGTATCCCAAAATCGTCGAGATGTTTCCCAGCGAGGGCTTTCAGGCTATTAAGCACGTACGCTTTCGATACTTGCGAGACACAGAAATGCGTGGCATACCTGCGTATGCTTCAGGCGATACGATCTCCATGAATGCCGATTGGTTTCGCGGACAACTGGATCGGGAAGCTCGTGGTGCCGTCGTTCATGAGATGGTCCATATCGTACAAGCCTACTCTGGACGAGGCCGCCGATCACAGGGTTATCGCGCTCCACCAGGCTGGATTGTCGAAGGCATTCCTGACTACGTTCGCTGGTTTCTCTACGAGCCTCAAACCAAGGGCGCGATGCTCAGCAAGAAAGCTCTCGCCAATGCCAAGCACGATGCCAGCTACCGCACCTCAGCCAACTTTATTGATTGGGTCATCCGCAATCATTCGTCCGATGGCACTCTCGTTCAGCAGCTCAACGCGGCAGCTCGTCAAGGCAAGTATTCTTCAGACCTCTGGCAGAAGTTAACCGGCAAGTCCGAAGAGGAACTTGCAGAGGCCTGGCGATCACAGTAATGATAGTCGCCTTTTGCTCCGCAAAAGTAGCGAGGCTGTTCTCTTCCCAAGGTCCGATGGGCTGGGCTATGTAAATTGCTGGACCTTCGGCCAGAAATCCCAGAAAAAGTCACTCAAATTAGCGAACATTATGAGGTTAAGCAACTAACTTTGGTCAGCATGTTTTCGCCCTCACCGCTTATGGCTCGCATTACTCGCCACGCGACTCTCCCGCGAAACAGTTGAGCGCTAAAGGTGAAATCAGCGCGCGGGAGAGTTCATAAAACGTACCGTCCAGGCAATCGTGCTGCAAAGAGATCTACATTAGTAGAGAAGTACTACTACGAGGCACCCTCTGATTTTACAGGCTGCCAAAAATCGTGTGCCTATACATGTACATTGTCTGACTCAGGCTGGATACAGCAACCAGGGCAGTCAAGGCCTGATTGATTTCAAGCCATGTCGTTAGATTCGGCTGAGCTGCGCGAATGATAATGTTCGTGTCGAGCAAGACTCTCATTCACCACGCCCGGCGTAGATCGATTCACGGCTATCGTCGACAGAATGTTCGAGCTTTGGAAAGCGATCTGCCCATTGCCGTAACCAGAGGGAGAACTCTTCCGCGTCGATCGCACAATCTTTCATTTCTCCTTCAGCCAAACGCGTGGTGACGGCTTGAAGTACGAACAATTCTACCGGAACTCCAGCTTGTTGGGCTCGTTCCTTGAGGAGCAGCTCCAAATCAGCGGGTACTTCAATTCTAAGATTCACTGCCATCTCCTTTTTAACGCTGTAAATTGTAACACAAGGTTCGGAGAGAGCAAAATAAGTGCATGCGACCGTTTTTGCCGCTACTGGAAAGCGAGTTCGTCAAGGAAAAGGTTTACTCAATACTCGTTCGCGAAGTGAACGACCTACTCAAACTCAAACATCGGCTGTTGATTCAAACGTGTGAGAGCTTCGTCTGCCCAAGGGCTGGCTGGAGCCAGTTCGACAAATCGTTGCCAGTGAACCAGAGCTTCCTTGAGTCGTCCTGCGTCGTCAAGCGTTCGCGCTAAGTGGAAATGAACATCGGCAAAATCGGGATATTGCTGCAACGCGCCTTCGAAAGCAGCGACAGCCAGTTCGAATTGCCCACACTCGGCGAGCACACAGCCAAGATTGGCTCGTGCTTCGATAAGCTCAGGGTCCTGCTCGATGGCGCAGTAGTAACGTTCGCGAGCACCTGACAAGTCCGCGCTGCGGTAGAGCACCTCGGCTAGCTGAAAGCTCACATCGGCGTTGGGACCAAAGGCTGCCAGAGCGGTTCGAAACCACTGGATGGCAGAATCTAAATCGTCGTTCTCTTCTGCAACACTTGCGTTCTCCAACATCTCAGCAAGCGATCCAAACGATGGGATCGAATCTGCGGATGGAGAAACAAACTTCAACGTCACCGGCTCGGCAGCTTCTTCATCTTCTTCGACACTATCGAATCCAAGCTGCAATTGCCCGGTCGCTTCCAGTCGCACCGCGCCAACCGATAGGACTAGTCGTTTGCCTTGTAGAGTGATTGGCAATCCAGCGCCACTAAGCGAGGTTGTGCCGCTGAGCTCACAGAGCGAGGTGACTTGTCGGACGATGGACTGTGCAGTTAAGCCTTTAGTAAGCCACTGCGAAAAAGTCTTGGCGGTAGTCAATTCCGCGTAGTCGAAATACGGAACCTTCATCACGACTTGAGCGGGTTGCAGCAGGCCCGCGCGATGCCATAAGCGAATGGCTCTCACCGAGACCTTAAGCATCTCGGCCATCATCGCCGGAGTGTAGAGTTGCGAAGTATTCAATGACGAATCCAAACTGCATCCCTTCGCGCTAGTAGCGGATCATGCAGTAGAAGGCTCGAACCGCATCTTTCCAACCGATCTTCTTGCCTTCGTCGAAACCGCGACGCCAATAGCGAATCGGTCGCTCGTAGAATCGAGCTCGTCGCTTAGCCAGCTTGATCGTCAATTCAATTTCGATGCCAAAGCGATTTTCGCGAAGATCGGGGGCCAGCGACTGAAGCAATTCGCGACGGATAACTTTGTAGCAGGTTTCGACATCGCTGAAGTGACAGCCGGTGCGAACGTTGGTCATGCGAGTGATCCAACGATTGGCCAGCGCATGCCACAGCGGTGAAACGGGGCGATCGTGATGACCAAATCGAGTCCCATAGACTACGTCCGCATGATCTTCGATGATCGGCTGGATCAGAATGCGAAAATCTTCGGGGTCGTATTCCAAATCGGCATCTTGAACGACAATGGCTGTGCCAGTTGCATGCGTAAAGCCCGTACGAAGCGCTGCGCCTTTGCCTTTGTTCTTTTCGTGCAAGAGAATTCTCAGGTCATCGGCTGCTGGTAACGCAGCTAACTTTTCGCGAGTTCCGTCGACACTGCCATCGTCAATGACAATGATCTCGACTGGCAACTTCGTCGCTCGCACTCGCTCGATGACTTGGATAACCGTATTGACTTCGTTGTAAACCGGAATCACAACGCTCAATCGAAAGTCACTAGGAATCGCAAAGATTCCCAAGCGTCGACAAACGTCTTCGGTAAGCACCAGATCCAATCGCGAAGCTTGAACTTGATTCAATTGCAAATCAGCAGTTGTTGTGCTGACATTGGCTGCATTGGATTGTGAATCGCGGTTGGCTTGCATCATAAGATTCAAAGAAACGTAGGCAGTACAACTCGCGACATGAAGCAGAAGGCGGAGATCGCTTCCGAGACACGTAGCTTAGGGTGAAACAAACGTACTGTGAAGTATCCATGCTGGCCAGATCAGTGATACACACAGTTCAACGATTCTTACCGTACAACGATACTCACAGTTCAAGCATGAACTTAGCAATGGCATTATAGCGAGTTGCAGGAAACGAAGTGAGCTTCGAATCGCTGGCTCACATGAGATTGATGAAGACAAAAATTTTCGTACCCTTGCTTGACAACTCGAACAGCAATCAGCACAATCCAGTCTCGTTCATTGGACGAAGCAGATGGATGATGTCAGCAATCACAAACGACATCATCAATACGTTCTGTTGTCAGTGGCTCATCTTGAATTTACACAGCTTGTCTACGGCTTCCTGGCACATCGAAGTTTTTTGCGAGTAACGAATACTTGCACTGTCACTTGAGGATTTTTTCTATGGCAAAATCAACAGTTCTTCACGAAGAACGTTGGCTTTGCAGTAGTTACCGAACACGCCTTGTCATGCCTAGGATTATCACTTTGCATCGACAGTCAGGATGGTATTCAGGTAGGATCGCCTATTGTCGAATGCTAGGAAGCGCGCGCAGTAAGCATGACGAGGTGTTTTCCTTGGCAACGTAGTGCCATTGTACGCGGCAGGATGCCGCTCTTTTTTTTGCTGAGCTGCTCTGAAGACTCAGCAATCGCCAATTGAAGCTCTATTTCAACATGGGGAAATCGCCCCATTTTCTAAGTCGCGGTTCGCGAGTCGATCGACAATTGGGAGTTAGCCTCAGCTTCACCCAAGTGATAGCTAGCAGGTTGCGATTCTTGAAGACACTGCCAAGAAATCGTGCTCGTGCTCAATGAAATGGTGCTCGTAATCGTAATCGAACGACCGGATTCGAGCAGGAGCAGGAGCAGGAGCACGAGCACGAGTAGGAGCACGAGTAGGAAATCCTTAAATCCGCACGAAGATCTTATTGCGATACATCCAGTAACAGACGATCCAAAAACAGCATCCAACAGCCATGGACTGTAGCATTGGCTCGTAAACCTCACCAGCTAGCTTGAAAACATCTGCACCGAAGTGGGTTTGAATCGTCTTGGCTGTCCAAGGTCGAAGCAACATGCCCATAGAATAGACCGCTATCGAGTTCACGCCGAAAACAACTAGCACGATCGAGCCCCATTGCCATCGCATGACGTCGAGCACTAGGTAAAAGGCTGCAAGAATGCCAATGCAAATGCCAGTCGAGAAGAGCGCCCACGATGGAGTCCACAGTCGCTTGATCATTGGACAACCCAGCGAACTCCAAAGCACTCCAAGCATCACAGCTACAACTGCTCCGCCGAACATGAACGCCAGCTTTTGCGAGCTTGAACGATTGGATCGAATCAACTCGCCGATCATCAAGCCAAAGATCATCGTCGCGAGCGAAGGAATGAAGTTGATTGTTTGATAGCCGCCGCGATTGAACTCGAATGCTGTTTCACGAGGCAACCAATTCAGCACTACTAAATCGACTCGATGCCCCAGATTGGCGTTCTTGTGCCAAGCAGGAGGTACGTCGGCCAAGTGCTGCTCGGCCCAGGCCTTCTCGACGCCAACTTGCGGTGCCCCTTCCTCCAGCGAAATGCCCTCGCCGGCTGTCCAGTGGTAGGCAAGACACGTCACCACAAGAATAGCCAAGGCGCAGGCCAACTGAACAATCGCAGATCGTCGCCACAACAGAAAAAGGAAGGCGTAACCCAATCCAATTTGAGTTAGCACGTTCATCAAAGACCAATCGGTCCTTGCGGCACCATTGGAGATCAGGAAGACGCCAAGAAACACCAGAATGATCGCTCGCGTAACTGCGTGCCCAAACATTCGCCCCCACGAATCGCCTCGATCGGCTCGCTTGACATAGGAATAGGCCATCGACACGCCAACCATGAACATGAACGATGGTTGAATCAAATCCCAGAAAGCACAGCCGATCCAGTCGACATGTGAAAACTGATACTTGACAGCTTGCCAAAACGTCGAGTCGGGAGATTTCTCAAGAACTCGTTTTGCCGTTGCTTCTAAGCCAAAGCCATTGAAGGCCAAGCAAAGCATGATCAAACCGCGATAGGCATCCAGCGAAAGCAATCGCGGGCTATCGCTGGTATTGGTGTTTTGCACAGCCATGATTGAAAGCTCTGTGAGAATTAAATTCAGAGCCTGCATTGTAAAGGCATGTTGCACTCCAAGTCAGATGGGGTGGCAACTAGGAAACCGACCTCAGAGTGACTTAGAGCTACGGTTCGGCCCTTTCAAAAACGAATCCGCGCAACACACGTCTCAGGGCTCCCTTCTCCCATGAGGCACGAAGGGGAGAAGGGCTGGGGATGATGGGTTCTTCGAGAGTAGCTGACAACCGCTAAGTTCAGAATCGAACTACCTAGCAAAGCAGAAAACCGAGAAATCTCTCACGGAGGCACAAAGGCACAAAGCTAAGAGGACTCAAATACGTTTGGTTGTCAGAACTAGTGGCACAAGTCAATCAATTGAGTCACCTAGACACTTACTTAGCATTGCTCTAACCCGTCAATTCTCTAGATCTGATTCGTCTGTTTCGTCAATTACGATCCTAACGAAACTGTTTATGAAAATCCGCCCTGTGGGTTTACTACCATCTAGTTCAATCGCCGCTTGCTCAAAAGCCAAGTCGATCCGCGAATTCGGCCTCTCACACAAAATGTAGTCAAACGCGGCCCCAACAGGCCCACTGTCAGTTTTGAAATCTTCTCCACGAACAATTCGGCACACAAAACCGCTAGTCTCAAGTGTTGTTATCAAATCACCATCACCGGACTTTTTAACTTGAGCCAATACTTCTCGCCGAAGCTGTTCGCCAGGAGTGAAACTTGTTGGCGTTACACTGTGAGTAACACAACCGCAAAGAAGCACTAAGGTAGTTAGTGTAAGCGTAATTCTGCTCAAAGTTCATGTTCCATTTTTGAAATCACGGAATCGCTTTTGATAGCTACCTCAAAACGGCCAGGATATTGTAGAGGTTTTGGCGAAACTAGCCCAGACATTTTAAGGAACAAACTCTGCTTGGGCTGCAGCCTAGGCCAAGTGTTCTCCGTGTCTCTGTGCCTTCGCGAGAAATAATCAGATGCCTTTGTAAAAAGCGAAACGGCCAGTTGAAAGAATCAACTGGCCGCTTGCCCTCACGCATCGAGAACGATCTGTTTTGCCCGAACGAGCCTCTGTACGGCTTAGAACTCCGAGAAGCCTGCGTTGGAGCTTGAGCCTACGCAAAGCTGCTCTAACTGCTGCTCGACATTACCCTCTAGCTCATCGTCATAGCTTCGAGCCGCAGCGCGACCCTTGCTGACTGCCTTCTTACTCTTCAGCGAGACCGGCTGACTTCGATAGCTTGACTTGCTAGATCGGAACGAGCTTACGCTTGGCTTGCTGACCAGATTGAACTGGCCAACTAACTCCTGAAGCTGAAGCGCTTGTCCAGCAAGGTTTTCAGCCGTACTGGTTAGCTCTTCAGTTTGAGCTGCGTTGGTCTGTACAACTTGATCCATCTGAGAGATCGCGCGATTAACCTGATCAATGCCTGTGGCTTGCTCGCGTGAAGCGGCTGCGATTTCCGAGATGATGTCGCTAACTCGTTTGACCGACGTGACGATCTCATGAAGCGATTCACCAGACTTGTTGACAAGCGTGCTACCGGTCTGGACCTTTCCGACCGAATCTTGAATCAGCGATTTGATTTCTTTTGCAGCCCCTGCGCTTCGCTGAGCCAAATTGCGCACTTCGCCTGCGACCACTGCGAATCCACGACCTTGCTCACCAGCGCGAGCAGCTTCGACCGCGGCATTTAGCGCCAACAAGTTCGTCTGAAAAGCGATTTCATCGATGGTTGTAATAATGTCGGCGATTCGCTTCGAAGCCGAGAAGATTTCATTCATTCCCTTGACTGATTCTTCAACTACTTGCCCACCGGACTCAGCCACGCGGCGTGAATTGCCCGCCAATTGATTGGCTTGTTGTGCATTGTCTGAGTTCTGTTGAATCGTGCTGGTGATCTCTTCTAGGCTGGACGCTGTTTCTTCCAACCCCGAAGCCTGTTCCTGCGCTCCGTTGGACATCTCTTCCGAGGCGGCTGCAAGCTGTTGCGAAGCGGCTGCAACGCTGTCAGCAATACTGGACACTTCCAGCAACGCCACTGTAAACCATCTGGCGATCCACCAACCAATTCCCTGTCCGATCAGGGTGCCAGCCACAATTGTTGACATTACGAGCCAAAACGTGGAAGTGTAGCTACTTTTTGAAGCAGCGATTCCTTCTTCGGCAAACTTCTCGTTCATTGACGTCTCTTGGTCAAACAGAGACTCAACCTCTCGACCAAGCATCTGCATCGACTTAAGAGTCGCCAAGCTGACTTCGGTATCGCCTTTGGATGATTGATCGATTGCCGTTAGACCAAGCTCGACGTACTTTGGAAAATACTCGACGATCTTAACAGTCAAGGCCTTTTCCTCGGGAGTCGTCGCTTGCGGAATGACAACTTCGTTGTATTGCGAATGAAACTCCTTGACCAGCGATTGAATCTCATCAAGACATTCCTGTCGTTCCTTTTCGCTCTTTGAAAGCAGAGCGTTGCAAGTTACACGTCCGACCTCCGTCTGAACCTCGCAGGCCTTACCCAATGCAGAGATCGGCAACAGTTGATTGTCGTACATGTTCTGTATGGTTGCGAATGTCGTTCCAATCCGCGTCAACGCAAAGCCGGCAACGCTACCAAGCATTACGCAGACCACCAGAAACGAGAGTATCAGCTTGGCCCGGGCGCTAAGGGACTTCAGAATGTGCATTTTGGATTCCTAAATGTGTAGGACTTGAAAGCAAGTGTTTTAGAACCGGACAGAACCTAGATTGCTCTAGAGTCCTGCTGGCACAAGAGAACATCAGGAAGACAGACGCCTGTCTCCCGCTTTAGATTGGCTAATCCATGAACGTATAAGGGGCAGCCCGATACAGGCTGAGATCCGGCCAAACTGTCTTGAGCCGCCAAGATATCGTTGGCGTATTCTTCGCCTTGGAGATAGAAGGCGAGTAACGGATTAGCGTTGACGTCGTTGTCGCTAGACGTAGAGAGTCGTTGCTTCATCGAGAATACCCCTATAAAGTGCCTCTGAGAGCGTGGAAACTCCAGAGCGTGACGTGGCAAAATGGTTGAGGCCGGGCAAAACAGCACAGTCTCAATAGGGGCAGGTTCATTTAGGTCCTGCACATCGAAGTGCAAACCCGAGGCTTGAAACTTGGGGAAAAGGACTGGGGACATACGTGGGGTCGCCCAACTATCCGACACGATCGGAATCAATGGACGCTAATCCGCGGGTCGGCCGCGTTGAAAAACGCTCAAAACTCGCACTTTGGCCGGCCTCAAAACGCCAAAGCTGGCTGTTGGGCGGGGATTTTTGGCCTTTCCCCAGCTTGGGGAACTTGTAAGATATTACCCCTACGAAAATTCCATCGTAAGCAAAGTTTCTAAGGCACCCAACTTTTGGTGTTGTTTGAAGCCACTTGGTCGCTGAACAGGCGTGCCTGGCAGGCAAATACCAACCCTCTCAGGCTGGTTGTTGCCTTCGCAAACTCTGCATTTCTATCCGGTGTCGCAACTGTTTGCGACATTTGGCCCATTGTGTCGTTCGGTTCTCCAGGTGTTTTATATGGATCTCGCAAAAGTTCGCAACATCGGTATTAGTGCTCACATTGACTCTGGTAAGACAACGCTTAGCGAGCGAATCCTGTTTTACACTGGCAAAATCCACAAGTTCGAAGAGGTCAAGGGCGGTGGCGACGGGGCCACGATGGACCACATGGAACTTGAGCAAGAGCGCGGTATCACCATTACCAGCGCCGCGACCAGTGTTACTTGGGGTGCTAATCCTGCCAGTAAGATTCCCGATACACACCATATCAACTTGATTGACACCCCTGGCCACGTGGACTTTACGATCGAAGTTGAACGATCGCTCCGAGTTCTCGACGGTGCCGTTCTGGTTCTTTGTGCAGTCGGTGGAGTTCAAAGTCAATCATTGACCGTTGACCGTCAAATGCGACGCTACAACGTGCCTCGCTTGGCGTTCATCAACAAGATGGACCGCACTGGAGCCAACGCCAAGAAGGTTGTGGCAATGATGCACGAAAAACTGAACACCGACGCTGTGCTTATGCAGTTGCCCATCGGTGCAGGCGAAACATACGCAGGTAGCGTCGACTTGATCACCATGAAGGCCCTGCGATTCATGGGAGACCGTGGTGAGAAGGTGGTGGAAGAAGAGATTCCCGCCGACATGATCGACGAATGCCAAGAGTATCGTCACAAGATGCTCGAAAGCCTGTCGATGTACAACGACGAGATGATGGAATTGCTTCTAAGCGAAGAAGAGATTCCTGAAGACTTGATCCACAAGGTCGTTAAGGATGCAGTTCAAAACCAAGGCCTAACGCCTGTATTCGTAGGCTCGGCGTTCAAGGACAAGGCTGTTCAACCTTTGCTGGATGCGGTCTGCCGTTACCTACCGAGCCCTCTTGAGCGAGAGATCAAAGCTCGTAAGTTCGACAATGAAGCCGAACGATTCCCACTCAAGGCTGATCCTAAAGAGCCGTTCGTTGGAATGGCCTTCAAGATCGTCGAAGACACTTACGGTCAATTGACCTTCATGCGAATCTACCAAGGTCGCATCGAAAAGGGCGAAATGTACACCAACCAGCGTACAGGTCGTAAGGAACGCTTTAGCCGTATCGTGCGAATGCACGCCGACGCTCGCGAAGAAATTGATTTCGCTGAAGCTGGCGACATCGTGGCTATCATGGGTATCGATTGCGCGAGCGGTGAAACCTACTCGAACGATCGTGGCTATTGCTCACTTGAAAGTATGTTCGTACCTGAGCCTGTTATCAAAATGTCGGTCAACCCAGCTAGCCGAGCTGACGCCGACAAGATGGGCAAGGCTCTTCAACGCTTCCGCAAAGAAGACCCAACTTTCCAAGTCTACAACGACGAAGAAACCAGCGAAACGATCATCTGCGGAATGGGTGAGTTGCACCTGGACATTTACATCGAGCGTATGCGCCGCGAGTACAAGGTCGAAGTGCAAGCCGGTGCTCCTAAGGTTAGCTACCGTGAAGCTCCAACGCAGGTTGTCGAATTCGACTACAAGCACAAGAAGCAGACTGGTGGTTCCGGTCAATACGCGCACATCAAGGGCGAGCTAAGCCCAATTGATACCGAAGGCGAAACAACATTCGAATTCGAAGAGCACGTAGTCGGCGGACGGATTCCCAAGCAGTTCATTCCACCTGTGGAAAAGGGCATGCGAGATTCGGTCGGCAAGGGACCTTTGGCAGAGTATCCTGTCGTGGGCGTTCGAATCGACCTTCGCGACGGTAGCTACCACGACGTCGACTCGTCGGAACGCGCCTTCTACATTTGTGCACAAGGTTGCTTCCGTGAATCGATGGCAGCCGCCAAGCCAGTATTGCTCGAGCCGATTATGAAAGTGGAGCTAGAATGCCCCGAGTCCTACCAAGGGGACGTGGTCGGTGACGTTATTCGACGTCGCGGACTGATCGTGTCGACCGATAGTCGTGATGCCATCTCCTACGTTATCGCTGAAGTTCCGTTGGCCGAAACATTCGGATACGCCACCGACCTTCGCAGTATGACTAAGGGACAGGGTACGTTTACGATGGAACTTCTGACCTATCGCAAGTGCCCAAGCAACGTCCAGGAAGAGATCATCATCAAGCGCAAGAAGAAGGACTAGTCCGGAGTCCGCCTTCTGCTGAGCTCGAACGTCAGCAGCATCAACTCTCGATCGTCAGCCTTAAAATCAAACTCAAACACCGCCGAAGCTTAGCTTCGAGCGGTGTTTTTTGTTAGTATGGAGCTTGTCGAAGACCCCTGCTTTGGAATGTTCGCAGCCGCCCGCTTCAGGTGCGTTACAGGTATCGGTAGAATCTGTTCGCTTAATTAATCTCCAACACGTTTCAACGTTCGCCACGCATGTCAATCAATGTAACCTGCCCGAGCTGCTTCACGCGTTTCTCAGTCAACGACAAGTTTGCTGGTAAAAGCGGACCTTGCCCGAAGTGCAAGTCTGTGATCAAGATCCCGGAGAAATCCGAAGAGGTCGTGATTCATGCTCCTAAAGCCGACATTCCTACGGACAGTAAGGGCAAGTCGGTCATCGCGCCGATTCGTCGGCAAGAAACCAAACTGAGCATGCCCGTGATCGTGGGCGCTTCTCTTGGAGCTATCATAACCTTGGGACTGGCTTTGGCGTTTGGCATCAGCAAGACTCCGCCTCCCGGCGCGATGTTGTGCCTTGGAGCCTTTGCGTTGGCTATTCCATTGGTCGTAGCTGGGTATTGGTTTTTGCAGAGCGATGAACTGGAGGGATTTAAAGGAAAAGAGATGTGGGTCCGCGCGGGGATCGTGGCTTCCGTATTCTCTCTTTCTTGGCTGATCTACGTCTTCATGCCTCCGTTGATTGGCAGTCATGATCGCGTTAGCGAGATTACACCGGTTGAAATGGTGATCATGATCGCCGCGATGATCGCCGTTGGAACAGCAGCAAGCGTGTTGGCTCTCGAGCTTGAGATCGCTCAAGGGCTCATGCACTTCATGCTGTACTTTGTAATCACCTTCATTCTCGCTTGGCTTTCCGGAGCACCGCTTAGCGAGTTCATTCCTGGAACGCCCAGAGATGGTGACAAAAAGCCTAGCGTGAATCAACCAGCTAATCCGGCCAACCCAGCCGCGCCGACTGAGGAACCGAAGCGACCACCCAACTTGTTGCAGTAACTATTACTGCAGTAACTAAAACTCGAAATCGTACAGCAGCATGCCACAATCGATCGATTGCATCCTCTTTGTTTCGTTCGGTGGTCCGGAAGGCCCCAACGATGTGATTCCATTTCTTGAAAATGTCTTGCGGGGCAAACCGGTACCAAGAGAAAGATTGCTTGAAGTCGCCGAACACTATCAACACTTTGGCGGCATCAGTCCAATCAATGATCAGAATCGCGAGATCATGGCGAGTTTAGAAGCCGGGCTCCGCGACGCAAAGCTGAACTTGCCTGTGATCTGGGGCAATCGCAACTGGAAGCCGTACATTGCGGACGCCTTTGCTGAGATGCAACAACGCGGGCTCAAAAATGCTCTGCCGATCTTCACGAACATGTTTAGTTCGTACTCGGGTTGCCGACAGTATCGAGAGAATATCCAAGATGCGATTCAAACATCGTGCGGCGGACAACAGCTAACGGTTCCACGACTGCGATTCGGATTCAACCACCCGCTTTTCATCGACGCGCAAGTTAGTCTTATCGGAGAAGCCTATTCTCGCTTGACCGAAGAGCAACGCGCATCATCCCGGCTGCTCTATTCGGCACATAGCATTCCGAACTCGATGTCGGACAACTGTAATTATGTTGCTCAGCTCAAGGAAGCTGGCCGATTGATCGCTCAGCAACTGAAGATTGAGAACTGGGATTTGGTTTACCAGAGCCGCAGTGGGCCGCCTCAACAACCGTGGCTTGAGCCAGACATCAGTGATCGCATTCGAGAATTGGCCGTGGAGGGAACGCAAGCCGTTGTCGTTGCGCCGCTTGGATTTGTTTCCGACCACATGGAAGTATTGTTCGATTTGGACACCGAGGCGAAAGCCACTTGCGATGAACTTGGAATGGTCTATTCACGAGCGAGCGCAGTGGGAACACATCCGATGTTCACACAAATGTTGATTGAGCTAATCCAAGAGCGACTGAATGAAGGCTCAACGCGAAGATCGATCGGCAGCATGCCTCCATTGCACGATGTGTGTCCCGAGAACTGCTGTCTCTACCCGCGGCCTACCGGACGGCCAAGTGAACGACCCGCTTAGATACTAGCTGGAAAAGCATCGTAGAAGTCGTGCTCCTGCTCAATGAACTGGTGCTCGTAATCGTAATCGAACGACCGCATTCGAGCACGAGCACCGTCTTCGACTGAGCACGAGCACGAAGATGCGAGCAACGAAGCGGCTTGAGAAAACGCTGCCGCACTTAAAACAGCATCTGCTGCGTCGGTGTTTCAGGTCGCATCGATTGAACATCCTGAAAGTCACCAATGGGATTGCGACTGGGATGTCGAGCTGAGTATTCCAGTTGAATCAATGCATGAAGTTTTTGTGCGAGCTTAGGTGCGTAGCGATCGTCGGGAGAATGAGTGAAGACGTAAGGCATCAGACCTTGATCGATCCAATCGCAAATGATCTTGGACCACTCAATCCAATAGTCGGTCACTTCATCGTCTCGATTGCGACCAATCAACCTTACCATCGGCTTCGAACCTGTAACGGTTGTGCGAAATGGGCTGCGTGGCTTTCGCGATTGCGACTCGCGCTCGCTCGCATCGCTAGGTGGTAATGAATACAGCGGTCGCGAATCAAACGAAACGCGGTCGATGCTTCGACTGCGCAGGAGTTGGTCCAACTGAGCTTCGCACGTGCTTTGATCAAACCAATCTTGATGGCGAACTTCGACAGCCCATGGCCACTCTATGGGAAGCTTTTCAAGAAACGATTCGAGCCGCTTGAAATCTCGCCCGGAAAAGCTCGGCCCAAGTTGAAGGAAGGTCGGCCCCAATCGCTTGTGTTCGGCTAAGACTTGCAGTCGTTGAAGAAACTGATCGAGTTCTGCTTCGCAATTTTGAAGCGCTTTATCATGGCTGATTACGCGCGGGAATTTGAAGCAGAATTCAAAGCCAGTCACGCTGTCGCCCGCCCAGCGAGTGATCTGATCGATGCTGGGCAACCCATAAAATGTGCTGTTGCCTTCGGAGATTCCGAACCAAGAGCTATACCATTGCAAAATATTTTTTGCGGCCGTTCCAGCCGGGTAAACCGTTCCGCCCCAGTGTTTGCAGGCCCAAACCGGGCATCCCAGACGGTAGGGCCAAGCGGACCAGGACGGTAATTTTGGAGTTCGCATTCTCTCACCCACCCGCCAAAATGACTACGCCAAACCCGCCTTCATAAACCCTGTGCGACGACGCCAACCACTAACGACTATTACCGGCAGTCATGCAGCCTTCGTAGCGTCGTAAAGTTATGTGCTGCGGCCGCCTGGGGTTAGACCGCCCACGGATCCGCCTGGGGACACAGCATTGCAAAATCAACCTCGAAACTGCTTTTGACAATGGAAATTCTAAGGGCGAAGCCAACTGAGATCTTGTGTCCGGACCAGCATTTGCGGGATTTGCATCCTTTGACATTAGATCCTTGCCCACTTATCATTAAGAAGACATAAGCTGATCGCCGAAGATCTGCTTGAAGCCCATCCCACCTAACTTCACCCGCGATCGTAACCACGACGCATACACAAGTGAAGCCCACCTGCCCATCCCACCTATCATCGTTGTCACCTCTGCATCCCTGCAGAACAGTACTTCGATTCCAAATTCAACAACGTTAGTTTTTGATTGTCCCCAAAGCGGATCGTCCGCCTTCATATCCCTAGGAGTAAGCTAGATGAAATGTTTCGATAACAGCCTGTCGCGCAGAAATTTTCTAACCGTCGGTGCATTGGGCAGCTTAACACTGGCCGACTTCTTGCGGATGCGAAGTCTTCACGCTGATCAAAAACACTACGACTTCATTCCAGCAAAAGCGGACAGCGTTATTCACGTCTTCTTGCCCGGTGGAATGGCGCACCAAGAGTCATGGGATCCTAAGCCTTACAGCCCGTTGGAATACCGCGGCGAAATGGGCTCAATCAAAACCAACACTGGCGAAGTGATCAGCGAAACGTTGCCCAAGATGGCTGCCATCGCTAACAAGTACGCGATCATTCGCTCGATGACTCACGGCGAGGCTGCTCACGAACGCGGCACGCACAACATGTTCACAGGTAACAAGCCTAGTCCAGCGCTGATCTATCCAAGCTTTGGTAGTGTGATCAGTCACGAATACGGCCCACGTGAAAACTTGCCAGCTTACGTTTGCATTCCGAATCGTCCTAACGAGTTTGCTGGAAGTGGATTCTTGAGCACTTCACACGCTCCGTTCAGCTTAGGCGCGGACCCAGCGAACAACGGATTCAAGGTACAAGACTTGAATCTTCCCAACGGAGTCGACGAAGCTCGCTTCGCGAGACGACGAGCCGCCTTGTCGACAGTAAACGATTACTTCGCTGCCCGCCACAACGCTGACACCGTCTCCGCCATGGATAGCTTCTATGAGCGCGCCTATGGTTTGATCAGTTCTCCGAAGGCTCGCGAAGCTTTTGATCTTGATAAAGAAGATAAGGCTCTACGCGAAGCCTATGGAATGAACACTGCTGGACAGCGATTGCTGCTTGCACGTCGTTTGGTCGAAGCGGGAAGTCGTTTCGTCTCGCTGACCTACGGTGGCTGGGACATGCACGACAACATTACTCCAAACACTCGCAATCAAATGCCACCGCTAGACCAAGCGTTGGCTGCACTGCTGAATGACTTGGACTCGCGTGGATTGTTGCAACGCACCATCGTGATGGTCAGCAGCGAATTCGGACGCACTCCAAAGATCAACGCAACTGCTGGTCGCGATCACTGGCCAAAGGTGTTCAGCGTGATGATGGCTGGTGGTGGAATCAAGGGTGGCACGATCTACGGCACATCCGATCCAACTGCTTCAGAGCCTGATCTGGACCCAGTCGAGCCAGCTGATTTGGCAACAACTGTATTCCATCTGCTAGGCATCGTCGCTGACAAGGAGCTTATGGCTCCTGGCGATCGACCAATTGAAATCGTCGACGGCGGCAAGGTTATCAAGGATTTGATCGCTTAGTTGCGAATCTTGTTTGCGAACTCAACGCGTGCTGCTTTTGTAGCACGCGTTCAATGTCAAAAAATCTCGGATTAGCAGGCTGGCACAGGGAGAGTGCTTGAAAGCAATGTATCGGCTACCTGGTGGAATCTTTGGTAGGCGAGCTTAATAGGATAAGTGCAAAGTGAGATACACTGCACATCGTCTGTTCCGCGTAGGTGTTGTTGGCACGTTAGCTTTGTTGACTACTGTAGCTCAAGCTGATGATCCACAAGTTGGTCGAGTTAATCCATCGGGTTACGTTCGTGGCCAAGAAGTTGAGATGGAATTAACTGGAGCTCGGATTGGCGACGCTACTAAGTTGCTGCTATTTCAGCCTGGAGTCGAACAAGTCAGTTTGACTACAGAAGGCGACAATAAGGCGAAGTTCAAAGTCAAGATTGCCGCCGATTGTCAGCCCGGCCTCCATTCTTTACGATTGGCTACGAAGACCGGCCTGAGCAACGTGATCTACTTCGGCGTAGGAACGATGCCAGTTGTTGACGAAGTTGAACCCAATAGTGAGTTCACTGCGCCGCAAACCGTTCCGATTAACTCGACCGTTCAAGGCTTGTGCAAGAACGAAGACGTCGACTATTACTCAGTTGAATTAGCTGAAGGTCAAAAGCTAACTGTTGAACTCGAAGGATTACGCCTGGGAACAGATTTCTTTGATCCCTTCGTCGCGATCCTTGATGAAAATCGATTCGAAGTTGCACGAAGTGATGACGCTGCGTTGATTCAACAAGATTGCGTGTGCTCGTTTACAGCTCCCAAGGCTGGCAAGTATATCGTCATTGTTCGCGAAAGCAGCTTTGGTGGAAATGATCGTGCCTTCTATCGACTTCACGTAGGTGATTATCCGCGACCGCTGTCGATTGTTCCTTCGGGAGGCCGTCCAGGCGAATCGATCCAAACAACCGTCGTTGATGCTAATGGTCAGTCATGGTCAGAAACGATTCAATTGCCGGCTGTTGCTGGAGACTTCAAATACACGGCTACGCGTGACGGCAAATTCGCTCCTTCACCAAACGTTCTTCGAGTCGAAGATATTCCGAACTATGCAGAAACAGCCGGTGACGAAACTAGTCGCGACGCAATCGTAGCGGTAGCACTGCCCGCAGCGTTCAATGGAGTCCTAGAAAAGCCAGGCGATGTCGACTGGTTCAAGGTCGTCGGCAAGAAAGACCAGACCATTGAGTTCACTGTCTTTGGCCGTCGTACTCTTCGATCGCCGCTGGATAGCTGGCTGGAGATCTACAACGCACAAGGCGGGCGTCTAGCAGCAAACGATGACAACGGTGGCAAGCCTGACAGTTATCTCTCGTTCAAGTTCCCAGCCGACGGCGAGTTCTTGATTTCAATCCGCGACCAATTGAACGAAGGTAGTCCCTTCCACGCCTATCGCATTGAGGCCTCGCCTCCCAAGGCATCGCTGGACTTGGACATTGATGAACTACAACGTTACGTCTCGCAAGTTTTGGAAGTACCTCAGGGCGGTCAGATGGCCGTGCTTCTTCGAGCCAAACGAGCAAACTTTGGTGGACCGCTCAACCTACGACTTGAAGGAGCTCCCGCAGGTCTGGAACTGGTGAATCCGAAGTTCGAAGCTAACGACGCTTTTATTCCCATGATGATTCGCGGCAAGAAAGATGCGCCAATCGATGCCGCACTTGCATCGCTGATTGCTGAAACACCTGCCGAAGCACAACCAGTTGTCAGAGGCGAACTCACTCAGCGAACTATGATGGTTCGTGGTCAGAATAATGTTGACGTTTGGGGACACGACTCGAACAAGCTTTCGATTGCGCTCACTGAAGAATTGCCGTTTACGATTAGTGTTGATCAGCCTCAAGTTCCTTTGACTCGAATGGGCAACACAGATTACACAGTTCGAGTTGTGCGTAAGGAAGGTTATAAGGACGCGATTCCATTGCGAGTCCTCTACAATCCGAACGGCGTTTCCGCGAGCGGATCGGTTTCGATTCCCGAAGGACAAAACGAAGTCAAGATTCCCGTCACAGCCAATGGACAAGCTCAGTTGGGAACATTCCCGATTACAGTTCTAGCCAACCCCAAGTCTCGTAACGCTCGCGTGTGGTGCTCGACTGAGTTCATTAAGCTGGAAGTTCTCGAGCCGTTCTTTGACTTTAAGTTTCCTAAGGCTGTCATCACCCAAGGGGAATCAGGCTTCATTGTTGTAGCGGTCGAAGGCAAACGTCCACCCGAGGGAACGGTTGAACTGGAGCTGGTTGGAATTCCGGCTGGCGTGACCTGTTCGCAACCCAAGATTGCCTGGACTGAAGGCACCGAGCAAGTTAGCTTCCCAGTTTCGATAGCCGCTGATGGCCGAGTAGGTCAACACAAGACACTGGTAGTTAAGGCTACGATCACAAGACCTGCTGGTCTGATCAATCAAACTCAAGGAACGGGCGAACTGCAAATCGTTCCACCACCACCTAAACCGGCTGCTGAAGTTGTCGCTGCTGCACCAGCGCCAGCCCCCGCAGCAGCGCCATCAGCCCCGCCAGCCAAGCCGCTTAGTCGATTGGAACAGCTTCGACAGGCTCAAAACGCTCAGAAAGGTTCGGAGTAATCACGCTATGTTGATTCATCGAGTTTTGTTCGGCACCGTACTTTCACTTGCACTGGCCAGTTCAACATTGGTCAGTTCAACACTTGCCAATGATTGGGTGTCGATAACGGTTTATCCCACGGAAATCAAATTGAACACTGCGGCCGCATTTCAAAATGTGGTTGCAGTCGCCAAGCGATCCGACGGAATTACGTCCGATGTGACCAACCAAGTCCAATGGGCCTTGGAAAATCCTGCAATCGCAACGTTGCAGGACGGGCAGTTGAAGCCAACCGCCGATGGCAATACAACGCTGAAAGCGACTTGGAACAATCTCTCCGCGCAGTCTACGATTGCTGTGACCGCGGCGACAACGCCTCGACCCATCAGCTTCCATCTTGACGTGATGCCCGTACTCACACGATCTGGTTGTAACACTGGCTCTTGCCACGGCGCGGCGCGGGGCAAGGACGGCTTCATGATTTCGCTGTTCGGATACGATCCGAAGGGCGACCACTATCGCATCACTCGCGAGATTGGAATTCGTCGAATCAACTTGGCTCGCCCCGACCAAAGTCTGATGTACTTGAAGTCGATCGGCGCTGTACCGCACTCTGGCGGCAAGCGTATGGAGCCCGACAGCGTTTACGCCAAGACCTTGCTGACTTGGTTAGAGCGTGAAGCCAAGATTGACGAGCAAACACCGCCAACCTGCACCAAGCTCGAACTGTTCCCAGCCCAAGCCGTACTGCAAGGCGATGGCGCTCAACAAAAGCTCGTTGCCGTGGCTCACTACAGCGACGGAACTTCGCGCGATGTCAGCCATCTAGCAGCCTTTACTACCAACAATGAAGGCACTGCGTCCGTTACCAACTTAGGCGCCGTCAAGGCTGGTGTGCGAGGCGAAGCGTATGTGATGGCTCGCTTTGATACACACACCGTTGGCACGCAAGTTCTTGTGCTGCCCGAAGGTGTGAAGTACGAACCGCCTGCGGTTACCGGCAATTACATCGACCAATTGATCGCTGACAAACTTCAGAAGCTGCGAGTCCTACCCAGCGGATTGTGCACCGACGAAGAGTTCTTGCGCCGAGTGACCATCGACATCGTTGGCCTTCTTCCGACCGAAGAAGAGTATCGTGAGTTTATGGCTGACACGGCCGCGGATAAGCGATCGAAGCAAATTGAGAAGCTTTTAGCTCGTAAGGAATTCAGCGAAATATGGGCTATGAAATGGGCTCAGTTGCTGATGGTCAAGAGCGACAACAATGTCAGCTACAAAGCGGCCTTCCTCTACTCCAGTTGGTTAACCAACCAATTGGCCAATGACCAGCCTATCGACAAGATCGTTCGAGAACTGCTATCTTCGAGCGGTGGAGTCTTTAATGTTCCCGCGACCAATTTCTACCAAACCGAGCGAGATACGCTCAAGACGGCGGAAAACGTCGCGCAGGTCTTTATGGGTATTCGCACTCAATGTGCTCAGTGCCACAACCATCCGTTCGATCGCTGGACGATGCAGGACTATTACGGCTTCGCTTCATTCTTCGCTCAGGTTGGCCGAAAGACCGGTGAAGACTATCGAGAAACAATTGTCTTCGATCGTCAGGGCGGTGAAGTCAATCATCCAGTGAGCAAGGCACCCGTAGCATCTAGCTTCTTGGGAGGTGGCCCAGCGGATGTTGCCGGCAAAGACCGTCGAGTCGTCCTGGCCAATTGGTTGACCAGTCCACAGAACCCCTTCTTTTCGACCAGTATCGCCAATCGCGTTTGGGCGCACTTTATGGGCGTTGGAATCGTCAACCCGGTTGATGATATTCGCGTGAGCAATCCAGCAAGTAATCCAGAGCTGTTTGCTGAACTAGGCAAACGCTTCGTTGATTACAAGTTTGACTTGAAGCAACTCGTTCGCGACATCTGCAATTCGCACGCCTATCAACGTACGACTCAGACCAACGAAACGAATACGCTCGACACACGAAATTACTCGCACGCCACCGTTCGAAGAATTCCTGCCGAAATGCTCTTAGACTGCATCACTCAAGCAACCACCACGAAGGACAAGTTCCGTGGTCTACCGGTTGGTTCACGAGCTGTGCAAATTGCAGACGGTACCACTTCGGACTACTTCTTGAACACCTTCGGAAGATCACCGCGAACAACGGTCTGCGATTGCGAAGCGAGTACGGATCCGTCTTTGTCTCAAGCTCTGCATTTGCTCAATGGCAATGCGACTCAAGGCAAGATTCAGCAGGGCAAGGCCATCAACGCGTGGCTTGAGCAGGGCCTAACCGTACCACAGATTGTTGAGAAGATTTACGTTCGCAGCCTGTCACGATTGCCAACTGAAGCAGAAGTTAACACGTTGAGCAAAATGGTGGCAGATGTTGGGAACAACCAAGCTGGCCTTGAGGATGCCTTTTGGGCCGTACTCAATAGCCGCGAATTCATGTTCAATCACTAAGTCTCTGAGATTTGAAAAGCTATGTTGCGTTCCACTTTGACATTGGTGTTTGCATTTTCAGCGATTTCGGCCTTCGCAATCGAAGACGAAAAGAAGATCACCTTTGACGATCACATTAAGCCAATCTTCCGCGAGCATTGCACGGTTTGCCACAAGCAAGGCGACAAAGCTGGTGGATTAGCGTTGGATACCTTCGCGGATTCTCTCGCTGGCGGTTCCAGCGGCAATGTGATCGCTTCGGGCAACTCGGGGAACTCGCGTTTGTACGCATTGGTAACTCATGCCGCTCAACCGAAGATGCCACCAGATAGCGACCCAATTGCGAAAGAGCAACAAGAGCTCTTGAGAATTTGGATTGAACAAGGCATGCCAGAGAACTCGGGCAGCAAGATCAAGAAGGCAAGCTCGGCGGCCACAGCTATGCTCAGCACCGGTGGATCGGGTCAGCCTGAAGGTCCGCCTGCTCTTCCAGAAAAAGTACTTCGCGAGCCTGTAGTCGAAACCGATCGCAGCGCTGCAGTTGCCTCGATGGCTTGTAGCCCATGGGCTCCTTTGATTGCCCTTGGTGGTCAAGAGCAAGTCGTTCTTTATCATTCGGAAACAGGACAACTGTTGGGCGTGATTCCATTCCCAGAGGGCGAGCCTCAATCGCTTTCCTTTACTCGCGACGGTAAACAACTTTTGATCGGTGGCGGACGTCACAGCCACAGCGGCTGTGCTGTCCTTGTTGATATCGTCACAGGTCAACGAATTTCGAAAGTTGGCGATGAATTAGATATCGTCCTTGCTGCAGACATTTCGCCGAACAAGCGTCGTATTGCCATTGCTGGTCCTCAAAAGATGGTCCGCGTGTTCGACTCGATGACCGGCGAAAAGCTATTCGAGATGAAGAAGCACACCGATTGGATCTACACACTACGCTACAGCCCAGATGGTGTTTTGCTGGCGTCTGGAGATCGCGGTAACGGCTTGGTCCTTTGGGAAGCCGAGACTGGCAACTTGTACTCCGAGCTGCTTGGCCACAAGGGAGCGGTTACGAATTTGGATTTCCGATTGGATTCCAACGTCTTGGCCTCTTCCAGTCACGATGGCACAATCAAGTTCTGGGATCTGATGGAAAGCAAAGAGATCAAGAGTTGGCCAGCGCACCCAGGCGGTGCAAACGACGTTCGCTTCGCACGCGACGGTCGTTTGGTAACGGCTGGCAAAGACGCCAAGATAAAACTTTGGAATGGCAATGGCGAATTGCAGAAAGAGTATCCCGGTTTAGCCGAATCAGCTCTACGTGCATCAATCACTGGCGATGGAACGGTTGTCGTTGGCGGTGACTGGAACGGAAAAGTTCAAATGTGGCGCAGCGACAAGCCCGAACAAACTCAGGCAATCGCGACCAATCCGCCATCGATTGAAAAGCGAATCCAACAATCGGCAACGCTGCTGGCTGCTGTTCAACAAGAGTTCACTGCGGTAGCTCAAGTCGCCAATCAAGCAATGCAGCAATCGACAGAAGCGGCACAGCAATTGAACGCTCAACAAGAAGCTGCCAAGGCGATGGAAGTCAAGTTGGCCGAGGCTGCGAAGAAAGAGCAGGCTCTAAAGACTACCATGTCCGAGGCTGACCAGAAAATGCAGACGCTTGAGAAGGAGCTCGCAACTCTACGCACTCAACGCGAAGCTATGGCAGGCGAATTGACCACGACCACACAGACTGTTCAAACTGCAACAGTCGAGCTGAAGGCGATGCAAGATGCGATGGTAGCCAATCAAGCTAAGATGCAACAACTGACTCAGGCAGCCGATGCTGCCAAGCAAAAGCAAAACGAAGTCCAGTCGCGTCTTGCTACAGCTCAGGCTTCCGCCGAGCAAGCTCAAGCCGACAAGTTAGCGTTGGAGAAACAAGCCGCTGAGATGTCTGCGTTAGCGCAGCAAACCGCGGCCCAAGCGAAGGTACTCTCGGATCAAATGTCGGCGGCGCTTCAACAAGAGCAAACCGACAACTCGGTGGTCGAAAAGGTAACAGTCGAACTAACTGCGCTGAAAGATCAGCTTGGTGCATTGCAAAAACGAATGGACGAAATTGCGGCCGCTCACAAGCAAGCCAGCGACAAACTCAATTCGACGAAGGCTAGTTCCAACGACTTGAAGTCTAAGGCACAATCTGCAGAGCAAGCCGCCGTAGAAGCTCAGGAGCAACTCAAGTTATTCCAGAAGGTCTATGGTAGCAAGGTTCAGATCCCAGCGGCTGCACCCCAACCAGCTCCCGCGCCAGCCGTTGCGACTCAACCTGCACCTGCTCCAACTGCTGAAGCAGCGGCTGCAACGCCACCAGCGACTCCTGCTCCTGCTCCTGCTCCTGCTCCTGCTCCTGCTCCTGCTCCTGCTGCAGCACCACAAGCTCCAGCACCAGCTCCCGCGGCTCAGCCCTAAGTTGCTTCAATCGATTCGCGTCAGCCGTTCTGAACTTGCCGCGACGCGTTAACGTCCGGTTTTCAAAGCATTGGCGCGATGGTCATCGCAACTCGACCGAAACCGAAGCCAAACGGCTTTCGGCTGGACTGAAAAAGCCGACCGCGGACATCTGCGATCGGCTTTTTGCATTCTGGCCTACTGTCGCTTGAGGATCTTCTCAAGCATGTCTGGCTTCGATTCATCACGACTGAGACTTAAGTACTTAGGTCCATCAAAATACTGAAGTTGCACAGGCTTCATGAGATAACCTTCTTCGACCAACAAATTGATCGCCGAAGAATTTGCCGATCGTTGCACTGCGTCGTCAAGGACATCGCGACTCCACTTACGATCATCGATGGCAGCGATCTTCATTCCAGGGCCAAGCTTGGCTTTGTCGGCTGGACTGTTCAAACGAATATCGGTGATTGAGCCATCGCCGGACAACATCATTCCCAGCGTATCGTAGTGGTCAATTCCCGAAGGCAATCGAAAGGTTGCTGGCGAAATGCGAGGCCGTTGAGCCGAAGCCTTGAACTCGTATCCCAGCAATTCGGCAACTTTGGGATCGTAGGACTCGCGAGTGCTCTCGACTCGCCGCAAGATTAGGCCATCCCAATCGTAGGCTGCTATCGAGTTCAAAGTTTCGACAATCTCTTGTCGTGTGAACGCCTTCGGCTTGCTAGTCATCCAATTGGCGGCAGGATCAGTGCAAGCGAAGAACGCCTTGCAGAAATCGTCGAGCGATCGCTGCCCGTTGGTTTGAGTTCGAATGATCGCGTCCGCCTCTAACCAAAAGAGCATGCCTTCCATGTAGTAATCTTGGCTTCCACGCAGCTTAGGCCATGCCGGACTGCCATCGCGAAGGACGTGCGAAGCGGCACCGGTGTCGACCAATGGTCGCCATTGGCGATTCTGCTGATGCACAGCGTTGCGAAGTTCGACTCCCACGCGATCACAAAACTCGTCCTTAGACATTAAGCCACAACGCGCTTCGACCAGTTCACCCAAGTATTGTGTGAGTCCTTCATAAACCCAGAGCAAATCAGTCCCCATCGGAGTATGGAAATCGTTGACAACCATTCCGGCGGGACGACGATACTTGCCACACCACGAGTGCAAATACTCGTGAGGAATCAATAGTCTCGACCAGCCTTTAAGCGACCCCAACGATCGAAGCGAGCTTGGAGGCAAGACATTCATTGTCGACCTGGAATGCTCTAGACCATTCGAAGGCATCTGATCCGTGATGGCAAGCAATATGTCGAAGTGATCAAACGGCTGCGAGCCAGTTAACTTGGCCGTTTGAGCCACCATGCGCTGCAGACACTCGACGATGGACTTATCTAGGTCCACGGACTGAGGATATTCGCTGAACACATGCAGCACATGTGGAGCGAGAGCGACTTGAGCCTCTTTGGTATCAAGCTGGAACGCTCGATGATACCGTCCACACATGATCGGACTATCGACAAAATTCTGAATGCTTGTCGGCGCAAAGCTGACCTGATCGGCAACATCCTCTGCTTTGCTTCGCATCGCCGCAGCCGCATACCAACCTTTGGGCAAAAGCAACTTGGTTTGGATCAGCGACTCGTCGGGGTTTTGACCTTCAGGACATAACAGAACTGTGCCAGGGCTGATCAAGCCGACCATGGAGCCACCGAAGGTATCGTGCCCCATTGAATTGGTCGTCGGCTGATTGGCGATGTAGCGTATCTGAGCTTCAATCTCGGTTGTATTGGGAGGCACCTGCAACTCGACGCGATACACCTCACCAGGAGTGCGAGTCCAATTCAGCACGTCACCGTCGAGTGAAGTAAAGGTCAGACCAGCCACATTGGCGATTGGCCCGCCTGGTCCGTGTGAGCCTGGGACCCATTTCGGATACCAGAGCGGCACGACTTGCGACTGAGTCGACGATGCGACTGGAATTCGCAAAGTAGCGCTGAGCAGCTTTCTGGGTAGATCTCGAGCATCGATCTCGATGGATATCGGACGGGCTTGTCCCCATGCTGTGGTGATGGTGAAGCAAACGAGCCCCACTGTGGCAACTGCGGCGCGCAGCAATTTTTGAATCGACATATTCATAGGTAGTGTGTCCTCGCCATTGGGTAAATGTAGTGGGATTCGCCAGAATTCTTCCCGTAGTGGAACTCGCCAGAGTTCCTTCCTCGCCAGAATTCCTACAGCGCGGGGGTTTCAGACGAATCCCACTAGCCCATTCTCAACATTTTGAAGGAGCCTAGTATAGTTCACCCGCCGTTGACTCCGAGGGGCTAGGGCATTGTTGTTCGTACGGAAAATCGGCTGAACGAGATCGGTGCTCCCTCGTTGAGGATTGAAGCACCACTATTCGCACTTCTGCGCAGGCTTAGGCGACTTTACCGAAACAATTCAGAAATTCTTTTTGGGAGTCGGTCGACTACTGCTAAATCCAAACGACAAACTAACGTAAAACAAAAGTCTTCGCAGTATCCGATGTCGCGAACCGCTGAGATTGATTCATCGCACAACCAGGAAAATTCCAATGCACACACCAGCTCAAAAAGAACACGATTGGCTTCATCAAATGATCGGAACATGGGTTATGGAATCCGAATGCAAGATGGGCCCCGATGATGCCCCGATCAAGACGAAGGCAAGAGAGGTCGTCAAATCGCTAGGCGGACTTTGGACCAGTGCAGAAGGTGAGATGTCGGACGCTAACGAAGGCGTTCAGAGTGTCATGACGCTTGGCTACGATACGATTTCGAAGGCCTTCGTAGGGACCTTCGTCGTTTCCTGTATGGCTTACCTTTGGGTCTACCGCGGGCAGTTGGATTCATCGGGTACAACACTCGTACTAGACACCGAGGGACCAAACTTCAGCGGCGAGGGCCTAGCTAAGTACCAGGACATTATCACGATTCATTCTAAAGATCATCGAATTTTGGAATCGCAGGTCCAAGCTCCCGATGGATCATGGACTAAGTTCATGACGGCTCACTATCATCGCCAGCAGTAGTAGTGGGATTCGCCAGAATTCCTGCCTCGGTAGTGGGATTCGCCAGAGTTCTTTGCGGTAGTGGGACTCACCAGAGTTCCTGCTGTGTTGCATTAACCCGAATTCCTGCGCTTCAGGCTAATCCCAACACTTGGACGACTAGGTAATCTGTAACGCGAAGACCAACTTACTCTCAGATTTACGCTGGCTGGGTACGATGAAGAGAGAACGGTGCGCTGTGGAGCTTTGCCTCAAGCCTGCCTAGTAATTGAAAGATTGCGATAGGAAGTCGCAAGATGCTAGCAACATAAAGGTCTCAGGGATGAGTCGTCGAGGATTTGCGATTGGCGTCGGACTACTGGCGTCGACATTGAGTGCCAGTGCGGTTGCTCAACAGCCTCAAGCTGGATATCTACCTCAACAGAATCCAGCTCAGATGAATTCGCAACCTACACAGCCGGTCTATTCGCAGGTCAGTGCGCCTGTTGGTCATCCGGTTGGATATTCCCAGGACGCCTATGCTCAACAGGGCGTTCCGCAAGCTGCTTACGCTCAGTCCGGATGCGGTCAGCCAGGCTGCACCACCTGTGGTACTGCAGCATATGGTCATGGCGGTTACGCGCAAGGCTACGGACAGTGTGGCGATGGTCAATGCGGCCAAGAGCCGTCGAAGTTTTGGACCTCGTACTACCGCAACACGCGATGGCCAATGCCTTTTCGAGCTCAAGACGTTTCAGCGGTAACACAGCATTTTGACATCCAACGCGAGAACGGATGGCGGATGCACAATACCGTCGGACATGCCATGTTTGATCAACGAACCAACACGCTTACCCAAGCTGGTCGCAATCACATTCAGTCGATCCTTCGAGACAACCCATCGAATCGCAAGGTGGTGTTTGTATTGCAAGGACAGAATCCAAAGCAAACATCCGCTCGCGTTCAATCAACAGAACTTGCGATCTCCGAGCTTCTACCAGTCGGCGATCTGCCACCAGTTTATGTGACCGACCGCGATGCACCAGGTTCTTCGGGTGCCTACCAAACTGCGGTCAATCGAGCCTTGATGGGATCGGTTCCGCTACCACGACTTACTTCTGGTGGAGCCGCCGCAGGTGGAGCCAGTTCTGGCAGTGGTGGTGCTGCGGGCAGCAGTGGACCTTAATCCCTGGCTTTAAACTCGCATCGGCTGACCGGCACAGATTGCTGGTCATGAGTTTGATGCGGGAATCGGATTGGACCATCGCCAGATTTGGCTCTGGTGAAATGAATGGAAACAGGCTGCTTAGTTGAGGAGTCCAGACTATACTGGACTCTTCCCACAAGTAGTATCATCCTTTCATTCTCTGACGCACGAGTTTTGGTCGCTTGATCGTCCGCTTTAAAGTCCCCGAAAATCTACCTTTTCCTGCCAGAACCGTGTTGGGCGCGGTTCAAATGGCGTTGAAGATCAAGAGACGAGCCGCCGAAGTGGTGATTCACGAAGGTGGCGTCACGTGCCGCGGCAAACCGCTCATCCAAACCCACTTGCGTTTGGAAGTTGGCGACACGCTGGACATCGATTACGCTCCACAACCTGTCCGGCAACCCAAGAGCCGGGGAAGCAGCCAAGATCGGTTTGAAATCGTTTTCGACGATGACACTCTGATTGTTGTCAACAAGCCAGCCGGTCTACTCACAGTACCCACGCCCAAGCGCGAGCCCAACACGCTACAGTCTCAGATTCGTAAGTGGCTCGAACGTCAACAGCCGGGAGCTCAAGCTGTCTGTGTCCACCGCTTGGATAAGTTGGTATCTGGGTTGTTGGTCTTCGCGAAGAGTTTCGAAGCTGCGGATTTAATTCGTTCGCAGTTTGAAGCTCGGAAACCACAACGCTTGTACTCAGCAATTGTGGCAGGTGTTCCGAAAGAGTCGAAAGGTACGATCCGTAGCTATCTTTCAACCGACAAGGACTTGACCCGCCGTTCTTCCGACGATCCAAGCCAAGGCGAACTTGCCATCACGCACTACCGAGTCAAAGAAGCTTGGGATGGAGTCGCTCTCCTGGAGATCAAGCTTGAAACCGGCAGACGCAATCAGATCCGAGTCCACATGGCTGAAATCGGTCATCCCGTCTTGGGCGATCCGAGGTACCATCGCCTGAGCGCTGAACATCCGCTGTGGCCCTACGAACGCATCGCGCTACATGCAGAGACGCTCGCAATCATCCACCCAATCACTCAGGACGACTTGCGATTCATCGCACCTTGGCCTCAAGAGTTTCGCGACTTAAGAAAACGACTTCGACCGCGAGATAACTGAGTTCTCATCTGACACTTCTCGCTGATCGCTGAAGTACCTCGTTCCGAGGCTCTGCCTTGGAACGCACTGTCTTCGAGGCTCCGCCTCGCCATGCTGCGTTTACATGTCAGGCGGCACCTTCAAGACAACTAGTTAATTCGCTCGGCATCTGTCAGAACGAATGGCTGCACCTGCGACATTGCTTCCAGCGTTCGCTCGATTTCTTCTGGGCTCATCGGTCCATCATCGTCGCATTGAGTCTTATCAAGCCAAATGCGAACTTCAGTTCCATCTGAGAAACCTACAGGAGCTTTGATTTCAATTCTGCCGTTACGAACGATTCCGTTTATCGGTGTCATCGCTGTCTCCTCCTACGTGTGTCGACTACCAATATTATAGCTCGACTCAGTGAGTAGCGGAAAGTGCGCCTTGCGAAGTCTCAAGCCTAGTAATTTCTGGTCACTTTGAGGTAGCGATGGATTGATCCCATTTGATTGCTACACATTGTCAGACTAAGCTGCTAAACTGGACGTTGACGAACAGTTTCGTTCCTTTGCAATCCCACCTAGCTCCTCACTTTCTCCCACCCAATTCCCGCCAAGAACCCTTAGATACCCACGTCCTCGCCAACGCAGGATGTTGCACTAAGTGTATCGGCTTCATCGCTCAGATCCTTATCTCGGTCGAATGAACGCCTGAAAAAAACTCACCGTTTAGCCTCGGAATGTTCGCACGCAAATCATTGGTATTCCCATGCGGTTGCCAATAATCCAAGCGAGACCATTCTCCCCAGTCAGGGACCTCAACATGAATCGCCAATCAATCTGCTTTTCTATCGCACTCAGCTTGAGCGCATTGCTTCCTGCATCACGCTCGCTCGCCTACCAGGGCTCCGACAATCTTGATAAGCAGTTCGACAGTCAAATCAAACCGATTCTCTCGAAGTACTGCGCGGAGTGTCATGGAAAAGATGTCGCCGAAGCCGAAATCGACTTATCGCGATACACAGCCTTGAGTGATGCTCGGAAAGAGATCGAAGTTTGGCAACGAGCGATCGAAGTGGTCAGCAGCTCGCAAATGCCGCCCAAGGATTCACCGCAACCTAGCGATCTGGAACGAGAGCAACTCCGCAAGTTCCTCAACGGCTTTCTCACACGTGAAGCAAAACTGTTCTCAGGTGATCCCGGACCCATCGTCTTGCGAAGGCTTAGTAATGCCGAATACACAAACTCAATTCGCGCGCTGACAAAAATTGCGTCGCTGGATCCGGCTCGCGAGTTCCCGATCGACGGCGCGTCGGGCGAGGGATTCACGAACGCTGGAAATGCTCTGGTGATGTCCCCGTCGCTGCTGACAAAGTATCTTGATGCGGGTAAAGATGTCGCGGAGCACATGGTTCTTCTTCCTGAGGGCATTCGCTTTTCGCCTTCGACTTCGCGTCGCGATTGGACCGAAGAAGCTCTTGCCGATATTCGTGGAATGTACGCCAAATATAGTGCCTCGGAAGGCGGTACCGAAGTCAACCTCCAAGGGATTGTCTTTAGTACCAACGGCGGTGGACGCTTGCCGATAGAATCTTACTTGCGAGCTACCATTGAAGAACGCGACGCACTCCGTCAGGGCACGAAAAAGATTGCAGATGTTGCACAGCAGCGCGGACTCAGTCCCAAGTATCTCGAGCTCTTGTGGAACGCGCTCAATCGCCCGTCAAGCCAACTGGTCTCGCAACTTTCTGTGGCTTGGTCGCAAGCGAAGATGGAAGACCTGCCCAAGTTGCTTGAACTAATCAACAATTGGCAGAAGGCTCTTTGGAAGTTCAATAGCGTTGGCCACATCGGCAAAGTCAACGGTCCTCCGTCGTGGATGGAGCCGTTGAATCCGCTCGCCACCTCACAAGACTTTCGTGTTCCTATGCCTAAGCCTACGGAAGGCAGTGATGAAGTGGTTTTGTACTTAGTCGCTGGTGACGCTGGCGATGGTGCAGAAGGCGATGAAGCGGTGTGGCATCGTCCACGGTTGGTTGCTGCCGGTCGACCAGATCTACTTTTGAAAAATATTCGACAAGTTAGCCAGTCGCTCCAACAGATCAACGCCAAGCATTTGCAACTAGCGCCGCAAGCTCTTGCCGCCGCGGATGCGCTCATGAAAACACCCAATCGATCGATTGCCGAACTAGCTCAACAGTTTCAGTGCGATCCTGAAGTGCTCGAAGGCTGGCTGGAATACTTGGGAATCAAATCGGGCCAACAGTTTCAAATCACGGGACACATTTCGAAGACCATCTCCAGCGCTTCGGGCTACGACTTTATCAAGGCCTGGGTTGGTGACGATGCGTTGGGCGTCATGGCCAATTCGTCCGACAGCCACGTTCGCGTTCCAGGCAATATGTATCCGCACAGTATTGCCGTTCACCCAGCACCCAACAAACAGGTCGTGATTGGTTGGGCTAGTCCTGTAACAGCAAAGCTGAAGGTAGCCGGCCATGTGCGTCACGCTCACCCCGAGTGCGGAAATGGTGTGGTCTGGTCCCTGCAACTACGTCGCGGCCCCACCGTTCAAACGCTCGCCAGCGGAATAGCTCACGGCGACAAGATCAACCCTATCGAAGTGGCGATGCCCATCGCAGTGACACCAACCGATGTTGTTTGCTTGGTCGTCGGTCCACGCGATGGCAATCATTCGTGTGACTTGACGAATGTGCAATTGGTGCTCGACGAAATCTCGCCAGCGCAAAACGATACCAAGCCCGCCGAGCGGAAATGGGATCTCTCTGCCGATCTTTCCGCGGACCTCTTAGCAGGCAACCCACATAAAGATTCTTTGGGAAATCCAAACGTTTGGCATTTGTTTGGAGAACCTGTCAGTGGACCAAGCGGCCCTGTCATCCCCACAGGTTCCATTCTCGCGCAGTGGCAAGCCAGCGGCGATTCCGCAGAACGCAAAGAGCTAACAGACTCGCTTGAAAAGATGCTGCAAACGCCAATCGCTAGTCAAGCTGCGCTGCCTCCGCCAGATCAAGTCTTGTTACAACAGCTTCGATCGCTCGGTGGTCCACTCATGGCCAACGCTCTCAAGAAGCTAACGCAAACTCCTTCGAACAATACCGATCCTGCTTCCAAGTTCGGTCTCGCGGCAGACAAGTTTGGCAAGCGCGAAGGCGAACAACCCGCGGATGCAGACAGCTTATACGTAAAGAGTCCCTCAGTGATCGAAGTTCGCTTGCCAGCTTCGCTAGTCGAAGGTACCGAGCTGGTTACGTCGGGCAGTCTGGCATCATCTTCCAGCGTCGGCGGCTCGGTTCAACTCAGCATCACCAATCAACCACCGCAATCGACAGGACTGGTAGCAAGCCAAACTCGCGAGAACGCTAACGGCGGCGCCTGGACGTCCAGTGGCACTCGAGCCTCATCGCTTCAACCCGTCATCGTTGCCACAGAAAGCCAATCCAAGAAGCTGTTCGAAAAGAGCTTCGACGATTTTCGCGGCCTGTTTCCAGCAGCTTTGTGTTACACCAAGATCGTTCCCGTCGATGAAGTTGTCACGCTGACACTTTACTATCGCGAAGATGAACCACTTCAGCGTTTGATGCTCAGCGACGAAGAGATCCGTCAACTGGAAAGCCATTGGCAGGAGCTGCATTTTGTCTCGCGAGATGCGTTGGCTCTAGTCGACGCTTACGAGCAACTGTGGCAATACGCAACGCAAGATGCTGACCCCAGTGCCTTTGAACCGCTTCGCGCTCCGATCATGAATCGAGCTGCCGAGTTTCGAAAGCTCTTGCAGGACTCTGAGCCTCGTCACTTGGTGGCCGTTGAGCAATTCGCCAACCAAGCCTTGCGTCGGCCATTGTTAGACAGTGAAAAAGCTGAACTCCGCAAGCTGTACGCAACGTTGCGCAGCGCTGAAGTCCCTCATGAACACTCCATCGCGTCGCTTGTTGCTCGGATCTTAGTGTCGCCTGGGTTTCTGTATAGGTTGGAGACTGGAACGGGTGACGTGCAATCTCTCGCTGGCGGCGAGGTCAAGTATCGCAAGCTCAACAACCACGAGTTAGCCACGAGGTTGAGCTACTTCCTGACCTCCGCGCCACCGGATTCCGATTTACGACAAGTGGCCGATCAAGGTCAGCTTACTGAAGCTAGCTCGCTGCGTCAGCAGACTCATCGACTCCTGAAAAATCCTTCAACGCGAAATATGGCCACGGAGTTCGGTTGCCAATGGCTGCACATTTATGACTTCGCCGCTCATGATGAAAAGAGCGAGCAAGCCTTTCCCACCTTCAATGCTCTCCGCGGCGCAATGTATGAAGAGTCGATTCGCTTCTGGCAAGACTTGCTTCAGAACAATCGCTCCGTCTTGGATCTGCTCGAGTCCGACAGGATCTTCGTCAACCAAGAATTGGCTCAGCACTACGGAATCGATCTCGCCAATGAAGCCACGATGAAGAATGCGACTAAAGTCGACAATGGTTGGATGCAACTTACGGGTGCTCGACAGTTTGGTCGCGGTGGGATCATGTCGATGGCTTCAGTCCTTTCCAAACAATCCGGAGCCTCACGAACCAGTCCCATTCTTCGCGGCAATTGGGTAAGCGAAGTTGTCTTAGGTGAAAAGCTCCCCAAGCCCCCGCAAGGCGTGCCTGTTCTTCCTGAGACTCCACCGGAAGGACTGACCGAACGCCAGTTAATCGAAAAGCATAGTAGCGATCCGGCGTGTGCCAAATGCCACGTGAAGATCGATCCGCTTGGCTTTGCTCTCGAAGGCTACGATGCCATTGGCAGGCGGCGTGATCCCGCCAAGTACGACACGCAAACTACACTTGTCGATGGAACGAAGGTCGCGGGAATGGATGGCCTGCGCGACTATATGGCCACGCAGCGTCGCGATAGCTTTGTGCGACAGTTTTGCAAAAAGCTATTGGGTTATTCGCTTGGTCGAGCAGTGCAACTGTCCGATCAACCGTTGCTCGACGAGATGAACCAAGCTCTTCAGTCCAACGGCTACCAAGTGCATGCTGCCATCGACGTCATCGTCTCCAGCAATCAATTCCAGAGTGTTCGAGTTGAATGAAACTAAGCGAGTTTACTTGCTTAGCTTCTCGAGAATGTTCTTCGTGATCTGCTCAACAAGCGGTGTCTTGCCAGTTAGCCCATGCGCCCAATCGGTGCTGCCGCAGGTGAATACAGTTCCGCCTTTAGTATAAAGGCCTAGCACTGCAGCGCCGACGCGACCAGCGGGAAAACGCTCGTACCACAGAGCGTCGTCGGGATGCCATTTCGCTGGGCTGGTCGCTAAGATCACAAACGAATCTGGAGTTCCATCGCGACAAGTGGGGAAGGGTAGGCCATCGCGGATCTCAATCTCGCAACCATCGCATTCGTATCCAACGATGGTTGCTTCGCCACCGAACTGTTGCCCACGCCCCACGTTAGTTCCTTGGAAGATCCAATGATCGGGACGGTGGACTTCAAAGGCTCCCGATCCATCCATGAACTGATCATGGCTGCGATGATAGCCGCCCCACAAAAAACCAACGCCAGTCAGTTGATTCTCAGGACGGTTCACTAAGTGGTGTGACCATGCGGTGCTCAGTAAAGCATGTTTGCCAGTCGCGAAAAGCGGGTCGACGTTGTACCACTGCTTGTAACAGGTTAGGGCTCGGCCTTTATCTTCAGATCGCACTTGCCAGCAGCAGGTATTGCCACTGAAGAAAGCCACATTGCCTCCGCCAGCGATGTACGCTTCTAGATTGTCTCGCATCGGAGCCGACCAGTACTCATCATGCCCAACGCTCAGCACCAGCCGATATTGCTTGAGCAGCTCAGGCCGAAACTCCAAGTCGCTATTCACTGCGTAGTCGATCTTGATGCCATTCTTCTCGGCCCAAGCGACCAGCGGTTGTTCCCAGTTGTAGAACTGCGAGCTAATCGGGCGGTCAAACGAGACGCGATGGCCTTGAACTCCATCGCGATCATGGTAGGCGTATAAACTATGACCGCCCCAATTCGTGTAGGCGTTGTAAGTGTTGGTGGAAAGCTGCAAGAGAATCTTGGAATCAACACCAGGCTTAGCAGCTCGAACGACGAAGAAGCACTTGCTGGATGCCGTACGATTGACGCGATGCGTAAACTGTCCGCCTTTATCTTTCGCGGTCAGCGTTACCTCGTAATAGCCCGTTGACCAATCGGCCGGAATGGTAAGCTGATGCGCCACGGGCCAATTACAACCATGCGATGATGCTCGAATAGGAGTCTTGGCGTCCGTAACGACAATGCCCGCTTGTTCGTAGACTTTAGTTCGTTGAGCTCCCACGCGCTCGATCAACATGTCCGTTGGCGCCGTTCCGGATAGTTGGAACTTGACGACATCGCCCGGGGCGTAGCTCAACTGATCTGTGTAGCCCTCGACCGATATGCTGGGTGGCGGTGGCAAGAACTCTTGCGCGGTCAAATCGCTGCAAAAGCAAACGACAACACTAACCATGCAAAGCAGTGGGACGCGAAACATAGTTCACCCTGTTGAGTTGAATTGCAGCGACGAGAAAGTTACGTCAAGATTTCGCTTACAACGCGAGCCGGTTCCACTCCGGTCAAGCGATTGTCTAAGCCTTGGAATTTGTACGAGAAGCGTTGATAGTCGATGCCCATCAAATGCAATAACGTCGCGTGAACGTCGTGCACCGAGACGCGATTCTCGACAGCGTGGTAACCCAAGTCATCGGTCGCTCCATAGCTGAAGCCGGGCTTGAAGCCGCCGCCGGCGAACCACATCGTAAAGCCTGCCAAATGGTGATCGCGACCATCGCCTTGAGCCATCGGCGTACGACCAAACTCCGATCCAAACACCACGATGGTATCTTTGAGCATATCTCGCTGCTTCAAATCGGTCAGTAGCGCCGAAACGCCTTGGTCAACCTCTTTGGCTGTGCCCGCCGAGTGAGTTTTCACTGCGCCGTGATGATCCCAGTCGCGATGATAGAGCTGAATGAACCTCACGCCTCGCTCCGCAAGTCTGCGGGCAAGCAAACAGTTGGAAGCAAACGAGCCATCGCCAGGTTTGGCTCCGTACAGGTTCAACACATGTTCAGGCTCATTCTTGAAATCCATCAATTCAGGAACGCTCGACTGCATGCGGAAAGCCAGTTCGTATTGGCTAATGCGAGTCGCAATCTCGGGATCTTGCACTTGCGATTCGGCTAATTGATTTAGCGACTGAACCGTGCTGACAACGTCGCGCTGCAAACCTTGAGAAACGCCTTTGGGCTGAGTCACATACAAGACGGGATCGCCTGTGCTGCGGAACTCAACGCCTTGAAACTGTCCCGGCAGAAACCCCGAATGCCATTGTCTCGCAGCGATCGGTTGCTTCTGACCATACTTACCCGTCGACACCATCACAACAAAGCCCGGCAGGCTCTCCGATTCAGCACCAAGTCCGTACATCAGCCATGATCCCATGGCTGGTCGACCGGAGATCATCGAACCCGTGTTCATGAAAGTGTGCGCGGGATCGTGATTGATCGCGTCGGTATGCAAAGAGCGAACGATGCACATATCGTCGGCGCACTTCTCGCCCAACAGCGGCCAGATTTCGGAGAACGATTGGCCAGACTGACCGAACTGTTTGAATTCATGTTGCGGCCCGAAGCAATTCAGCTTGGCACCTTGCAACTGAGCGATCTGCTGACCTTTTGTGACGGACTCGGGCATGGGCTTGCCGTGCATCTCAGCCAGCTTCGGCTTGTGATCAAACGTATCCAGGTGCGTCATGCCGCCAGCCATGTAAAGCCAAATGATTCGCTTAGCTCTCGGCGGATGATGGATCGGTTGCAAGACGCCTTGCCACTGAGCGACCTTCGCATCGCCAGCAATCAAGCCGCGAGGATTGAGCATCGATCCCATCGCCATCGCGCCCAAGCTTATCCCTGAGCGAAACACGAAGCTACGTCGACCAATCGAGTTTGGAAGTATGGGTTGCATGATATTGAAGGCCTTGTGTTGGTTTCGATTCTGACTAGTTGCGTGTCATGACTTCATGCAGGTTGAGAACAACTCGCGTCACTGCTGTCCACGCGGCAATCTCGTCTGCCTTAGCTTGTTCACCGGCGGGCAGCGAACCGACGGTGAGCAACTGCTTCGCATTCTCTTGATTGCTGGCGTACTCTTGTTTGGCTCGCTGAAGTAGCTCAAGAAGCAATTGCGATTCCTTCTCGTTAGGCGACCGCGAGAGAGCCAGCTCGTAAGCGAGCTTCAATCGATCTGCATCGTTGGCACCACCATCGACGATCACCTTAGCCGCGAACGCTCGTGCTGCTTCAACGTAAGTCGGATCATTCAGCAGCGCCAGCGATTGAAGCGGTGTATTGGATCGCGGTCGATCTGCGGTGCACTCTTCACGACTGGGGGCATCAAAGGCCATCAAGCTTGGATGCAAATACTGACGCTGCCAATGCGTGTACAATCCGCGACGATAGAGTTCATCACCCGACCCGTTGGCCCACTCACGCGTTGGGAAGTTCAAGTAAGCCCAATACCCTGGCGGTTGGTAAGGCTTAACACTCTTGCCACCAATCTGCTTGACCAACAGCCCGCTGATCGACAACGCGTTGTCTCGCACCAATTCCGCATCTAAGCGAAAACGTCCTTGCCTAGCCAGCCAAACGTTTTGCGGGTCGCGAGCAATCGTCTCGGCCGATGCGGTCGACGCACGTTGGTAATTCTGCGTGGACACAATTGTTCGGACCAACTGCTTCACATCCCAACCTGATTCGACAAAACGAGCCGCGAGAAAGTCGAGCAATTCCGGATGAGCTGGCGATTCGCCTTGCGCACCGAGATCATCCAGCTTGCGAGCCAACCCAGCTCCGAAGTAGATCTTCCACATGCGATTGACAAAGACGCGAGCCGTCAGTGGATTGTCTTTGGCAACGATCCAGTCGGCTAGATCGCTTCGATTCAAACGCCGGTCCTTGGGCTTTTCGTAAGAGACCAGCGTTACAGCCGACGGAAACGCGGGCTCGACGATATCGCCGCTTTCATCCATCCAATTGCCGCGAGCCAAAATGCGGACAGGCCTCGGCGGAACGGTCTCGGTCACCAGAGTCACTGGGATCTGTGCGTCGAGTTCCGTCTTAGCTTTCTTCAGCTTGGCAATCTCATCGCGCACGGGTTGCAATTGCGGTGCGATGCTTCGATAGTGTGCGGCCAGCTTTGCAGTTTGCTCAGCGGTCCGCTTGTCGGCGGCGATGTCGAGTATGTCGCCGATCTCGGCCGGCGTTATCGCATCGGAGGCGTTCGCAAATTTGGATGTTGTGTACCAAAGTCTGAAGCGACCGATCGTGTGCTGAGGATTGTCCAGGTTTTGTTGAAGCGTAATGGTCAGCCTTTGATCGGCGGCTAGCGTTGCGTCTTGATCTGCGTTCAACTGAAAGACCGCAAAGTGCCGTCGACCGACTTGCTCCATCACAGCCCAGCCCCACTTGGCACCTTTGGCATCGTCATCAATGGCGGCATTCGCTGCCCACTTGCCGTAAGGATTGCCACCAGCCGCTCCGGTCTGTTCGTAGCTCGCAGCAGCCGCAGTGAATTTCAACTTGCGTAGTGATGTGATCTTCTCCGGAGCCTTTGCATCTGCTGCGCCTGAAGTATCCGCTTGCGGTTTATCCTTGGCAGTCACTTCGGCGATGAACTCGC
>CAUJKA010000504.1 GCA_963204965.1 Planctomycetota bacterium
ACTGCGGTCTCCGGGAAGATCACTTGCCTGAATTGGAAAGATGAGAAGCAAGCCTACTTGGGCATCGCGCCCAACCGGGTCGTTCTTGTAAACATGGACGATAAATCTGTAGTTAAGGACTACTCGCCTCAGTTGCGTCGATTCGAGTACGTCTACAACTGGGTGATCAATCCGATTTTCAAAGTGAATCCCAAGCCTGCCGCAATGGATGATGCAATGGCCTATTTGCTAACAGGCAAGACAACGTTTGATGAGAATTTGGTGACGACGAAGATAGACAGTTCGAAGCGAGAGCTCTCGATTTGGCAGCCCATCTTGAGCAACTTGGGCTTCGTCGTGGTGATGCTTGCGATCTGTTGTATCTATGTCGCACGCAAAGAGTACTAGTCGGGATCGCCGTTAGGGCTGCACTATACGGCGTGGAAAACTCAAGTGTGACAAGCTGCATTCTCACAGCACAATCGCGCCGTAGCTGCCTCAACTATCACGGCAGTTCTGCGTCCGACTAAAGTGGGTAACGCAATCGAATGTAAAGTGAAGTTTGTTGTTCAAGCTACCTAAGTTTCCTGCTTGTCGCATTTTAAATCGTGTCACACATTTTGTGCTTCGAGACTGCTTGCCTACTTTGCCTATTTGCTTTACTTGTCGATGATGATCGATGTTTCTTTCGCTATTGACCCAGACCGCCCAGCCGTTATAATCCCTCGAAACCTGCACAGTCTTGGCAAGATTGGCGGGTATGGAAAATGCTGAAGGATACAGAACTCAAGGGGATTGGAGTCGGTCTCCAGTCTTCAATCATCCGCAACAAAAGCTAGCGGGTATCAAGGTCTCAGTCATCGGCCAGGGAACGGTCTTCAAGATTATTCTCTAGTCGTTTGCAACCCGCGAGCCTGATCAGGAAGAATGGTGGGAAGCGATGTCGTCAACGAAAACGGTATTTACGACGGGTGAAGCAGCCAAGATTTGTAAGGTTAGCCAACAAACCATTATTCGCTGCTTTGACAACGGGACGTTAAAGGGATTTCGAGTACCGGGAAGTCGCTTTCGACGTATTCCCCGCGATCAGTTGTTCGCCTTTATGCGCGACAACGGTATTCCCACAGATGCACTAGAGGACGGCAAGAAGAAGCTGTTGATCGTTGATGACGATCAAGATCTAGTGGAGCTGATGGCGGACGCGTTCGAGCGTGATGGGCGATTCGACATTCGCACCGTGAACAACGGTTTCGCCGCTGGAATGCAAGTCAAAGAATTTCGGCCTGACATCGTCGTCTTGGATGTGATGTTGCCCGATATCAACGGTAAAGAAGTTTGCCAACGCGTACGTAGCGACAACACTTTGGACTCCGTCAAGATTATCTGTATCTCAGGTATGATCGAGCAGGACAAGGTCGCTGGTTTGCGAGCCGCTGGTGCGGACGATTTCATGCAAAAGCCATTCACGGTCGACAAGCTGGTCGAACGCGTCTGCGATTTGCTAGAAATTGATCGACCTGTAGCTCACTAGGTTTGTGTTTTTCACAACCCGAAGCGTGAGCAAGGGACAGCTTGCACAACGTCGTTACTTCGTCCCTCGCTAACGCTACGGGTTGTTCATTCCCTCGCTAACGCTTCGGGTTGCGAATCGCTTGCATTGAACACAACCAACTCTACTACATCCGTTTCAGTGCTGGCTCTAGTCGATTGTCTATTGCGATCGATTCATGAGCCTGATGCTTCCACGGCGTTGCTCGGCGAGGCTCTAGATTGTCTTCAAGCTATCGCTGAAACCGATCCGGCCTTTGCTGAGTACCTTGAGTCGCAGCAGATTTCCGCAAATTCAACAACCGTTTCTTCGTGGAGCGATCTGCTACGCACTCTCGCTTTGCTAGATCTTGCAAGTGTTGATCGCGGTGACTCTTGCGGCACAGACTCTTCCGACGCAGACCTCAGAAACACAGCATACAACACCATCCGTTCGGCAGCTCACTCGGCCATCCGGCTTCGTGAAATGCAGGGGCGATTCTCTCGGGGCTTGGAAGAAGCGAAGCTAAACGCGATCTACAACTTCGCTTACGGGATTAGTCACGAGCTGAACAATCCATTGGCCAATATTTCTTCGCGAGCCGGCGTGTTGCTTCCATCGTTGGAGCGAGCCGATCAAAAGCAATTGATCCAAGCCATCATTGACAACGCCATGCGCGGTTGTGAGATGTTGGGAGATCTGATGCTGGTTGCGCGTCCGCCGACTCCGCAGCCCGATTGGTTAGATTTAGAGTCGCTAGCGGAGGAGATACTCAAACGCGGTACGCACTGGGCCTCGCTTCGCGGTGTGAGTTTGGAGTCGATTTGGATTCCGTTGGGAACATGCCGTTTTGATCGATCGATGTTTCTTGAGCTGGTTTGGTGTGTATTGCGAAATGCCATCGAGGCCTCGCAGCCCGGAGATCGCGTTACGCTTTCTGGCAATGTCGACTCGTCCAGCTTAGTGGTACAAATCGACGACCAAGGCTCGGGGCTCTCTGCTCAGGCCTTAGGACACTGTTTCGATCCCTACTTTAGTGGCCGCGAAGCCGGTCGAGGCCTCGGGATGGGCCTAGCCAAGGCTCAACGATTTGCTCAGCTTTTGGGTGGATTCGTAACCCTTGAAAATCGTGCTGGCCGCGGTTGTCGAGCGACCATCCAGATCTCGGTTGAGCATCATCCTCACAGCTCTCCTTCTAAGATACAATCGGGCAATCGAAATAACTCCAGCTCGGGGCTGGTCGAAGTAAAGTCTGATTAACGGGGATCAAGTATGTTTCGAAACAAATCAAGCCTTTGGGGCTTTCTGCTGTCACTCTCGACAGCAACTGCAGCGGTTGTCGGTAGTGCGCGAGCCGATGAGGGAATGTGGCTGTTCAATCAATTGCCTATTGAGCAGCTCAAGAGCAAGCACGGATTCGAGCCTACACCACAGTGGGCCGACCATTTGATGAAGTCGAGTGTTCGATTCAACGTTGGCGGTTCAGCGTCGTTCATATCCAGCAATGGACTTGTGCTAACCAACCACCACGTAGCGTCCGACACGCTATACAAGCTATCGAGCGAGAAGGCGAACTATCTCGAAAACGGCTTCTTGGCCAAGAGCTATGACGAGGAACTCAAGGCACCGGATCTCGAGCTCAATCAACTGGTCGAGATCATCGACGTTACCGACAAAGTTACTGCGGCAGTCAAGCCTGAAATGCCGACCTCCGAAGCCGTTGCTGCACGCCGCGCGGTCATCGACGAGATCTCCAAAGAATCGCTCAAGAGTACCGGACTGCGTAGCGACGTCGTTACATTGTTCGGCGGCGGACGATACCACTTGTATCGTTACAAGAAATACACGGACGTTCGACTGGTTTGGGCGCCGGAAGCTTCGATTGCCTTTTTCGGTGGTGATGCGGACAACTTTGAATACCCACGCTTCAATCTAGATGCCACGATCTTTCGAGTTTACGAAAACGGACAGCCAGCCAAGATCGATCATTATCTCAAATGGTCCGATAAGGCGCTTGCCGAAGGTGAGTTGATTTTTGTTTCGGGTAACCCAGGTCGCACCAATCGCATCTACACTATGGCCGCGTTGCAGTTTCAACGCGACAAGCGTATGCCTTACACGCTGAACATGTTGCGACGACGCGAGATCGCGTTGCAGCAATTTGGTCTTCGTGGAGTCGAGAATGCTCGTCGTGCCAAAGACGATCTATTCTCTGTACAAAACTCGCGCAAGGCTTACTTGGGAATGTTGGGTGGCTTGCAAGATCCGGCTGTGATGAAGAGCAAGCAACAAGCTGAAGAAGAGTTGCTGAAGGCGATCAAGGCCGACAAGTCTCTTGCGGGCGCTGCCGATGCATTCACTGCGGTTGCTGAGATTCAACAGCAACAAGCCGCACTGCTCGGTAAGAGCATCAACCTGAACACTCACCTCTATGGAATCGCCAAGCAGATAGTTGAACTTGTCGAAGAGGAGCAAAAGCCAGCTCGCGATCGCCTGCCTGAGTATTCTGACGCAGGCCGTGAATCGTTGGAGCAACAGCTCTTTAGCGAAGCACCTTTGTATGCCGACTTAGAGACGCATTTGATGGCCGACGCACTCTCGATGATGTTGGAAAATCGTGGAGCCGATGATCCTGTTTGCCAGAAAGCGATGATGGGCAAAGGCCCCGTCGACCGCGCCGCCGAGTTAATTGGCGGAACGAAGTTGATGGACGTTGCGGCTCGACGCGTGCTGGTTAAGGGCGGCAAGGCGGCAGTGGCGGCCAGCGATGATCCCATGATCGTACTCGCTCGCACGTTGGATGCGGACATTCGCAGCTATCGCAAGATGACTGATGACTTGGCGGAAAAAGAGAAGCAAGCTTACGCAAAAATCGCCGAAGCTATGTTCAAGACTCGTGGTACATCGACTTATCCCGATGCGACCTTTACCCTGCGATTGGCCTTTGGTGTCGTGAAGGGCTACGAGCAAGCCGGACAACAACTTCCTCCGTGGACCACCCTGGGTGGAACCTACGCTCACGAATCGGCTCACGTTGGTCAAAAAGACTTTGTGTTGCCTGAATCGTGGAAGAAGGCTAAGGCTAAGTTGAATCCAGAGATGAACTTCAACTTCGTAAGTTCGGCTGACATCATCGGCGGAAACTCGGGTAGCCCTGTGGTCAATCGATCTGGCGAACTAGTTGGTTTGATTTTCGACGGCAACTTGCAGTCGTTACCAGCCAACTACATCTTCGACGATCGGCAGATGCGAGCTACTTCGGTATCAAGCCAAGCGATCAAACATGCTCTTGAGTACGTCTACGACGCGCGGGGTTTAGTAGACCAACTAGGAAAGTAGTATTCGCAAGCGATGAGCTTAAGCAAAGCGAGTGGCTAATTTGAGCCACTCAACTACGCAATAAAAAAATCCCGCGCGGCAATTCTTCGCCGTCGCGGGATTTTTCGTTTTCTTGATATTCGTTTAACGGCTAGCCGCATGCGACTATTCTCAATTCCGCAATTGTCTAACGGCGAAGCTACAAGTGACTCTCGTCCCATAATCGTTTAACGGCAAGCCGCAGGCGACTGTTCTCTATACCGAACTCCAATTGCTGATCATGGGAAACGCAGTCGCCTGCGGCTTGCCGTTAAACGCTGTTAAACGCTGTTAAACGACGAGAGCAGTCGTTAAATAAGAAGAACAGTCGCCTTCGGCTTGCCGTTAAACGATTGCGCTCGCCCGCTCAACCGGAAAAGCTTAGCGATAGCCTAATCGACCGGCGATGAGCGAAAATGCGTGGAAGATTGCGGCGATGGCGGTAACCAGCCCGGCATAGCGATGGATTTGGACCGCTTGAAGAAGGCCTGTCGTGTCCAGCAGCGGAAGCATGCTCACCAACATTGTTGCGGTCGTCACCATCGCACCGGCGATCAGTACCCAAACACTACACGTTTCCATACGCCAGATCTCTTTGGTCGCTGTACCTCGCGGCAAAAAGAATATCGCAACAGCTAAGGTCAAAAAGACGAAACCGCCTGCCGCCGTGGTATGTGCCATGAGTGCGTAATGTTCCATGTGGCCCTGTTGCAGAATGGATCCAAACGATGTCGCCGCGAGAACTGAGATACAGCCGATGAACAATAGGTACAGCGATCGCGTGAACCAGTTGCGTTCGTAGCGATCGGTGCGATGCTTTTTGCTTGAAAGTACTACTAGGACTGTAAGCAAAAAGACGATTCCGGTGACCATTGCAGTAGGAATCAGCAGTTTATCGAAGGCAAAGTTTTCCACGTTGAGCTTCATTTTTCAAAACGGAACAAGGTTTCTTCAGTTGATTAGAAATTGCAACAATCTACGATCGTGACTTGGCGCTACCTCGCCAATACGAACTGAGGTTAACTGCCATAGAGGCTACGACGACCAATCCTGTCATCGCCAATGTGATCAAGCTGGCAATCTTAAACGCCGACCGACCTTCAAACATCTGGCTCCACTGAGCTAGTCGCTGAATGTCGGCATGTTGCAGTTCGTGCGCGACGACCTCCGTGGTTTCCTGCCCAGGGACGATACCGACTGGTTTGAGCGACGCATAGAAGAACGGAGAATTCTGTCCGTGGCATTCGTTGCAACCATTGATTCCCAGCGATTGTTGAGCTGGACGAACCATGTGAGCCGAAGGCCAAGCATAGGGGGCCGCCGCGTCACCAAGCTTGTCTTGGCTCAGTTGTGTAAGTTGATTCTCAGCGTTGCGAATAGTCCCCGATCCGCCGCTGACAAAAACTGCTTGCGATCCAGGAATTGCCGCTTCGATCTCTTTCAACGCGGCCAACATTCGCTCGTCGATCTGTTTCTTACGCTCGGCCGCTTCGGCTTCTTCGATCAACTTCTTCTGCTTACTGTCGAGCTCTTCGGGTTTAAGTCTGGCTGCTTTATCGTCGCCAAGAATCTGCTTGCGTTGGCTGAGCGTAAGCTTCACTTCTCCGATCTCTTCTACAAAATCCTTGCGAATCTTCAGCGGTTTGCGAACGAGCTCAAAAGCCTGTTCGGGATTTAGCGGCTCAACTTTTCCTCCGCGAATAACACCCCAAAAGCTTGGCCAAGTCAATCGATGAGGCGTGTACTTGCCGGTCGAATCAGCTTGACTAATGGCAGCTCCGGCTTCGTCGACTGGCAACATCACATTACCAAAGATGGCTGGCAGTTCATCGCCTGTTCGTTTGAAGTGCGCGCCTAACTGATGAGCTGCCGAATTGATTTGTCGGCCAACTTCTTTGTCGAGTGTTGGTCCAGAGTGGCATGCCGTGCAGCTCAACTTATCAAAGTGCAACGGGGGTAAGCCTTTGTGCTCAGGTCGGGGAGCACCAAGTCGACCGACAATTTGAGTGCTTCCTGCGTCACCCATGTGACAGCCTTGGCAGGAAAGTGAACCAGCGATTGTTCCCGATGGATGTTTCTCGCTTTCAAATCCTCGAATGGTCTCGTGATCCAATCCATTGCGATGGCAGTCGGCACAAGCAATCCCAGCTCGTAGGTGTACATCATCGTCGTGCATCCAGCGATTGCCTTTGGGCGAGTCGCTAGGGACGCTTGTGTGGCAGTAGTAACAAGATTCGTTGGATGGCTTTCGAATCAGATCGACAAACACCTTGCCGTCGCTGCGAAAACGCGAGGTCTCGTACTGAAGCTTAGGAAGTTGTTCTTTGGCCTCGTCGGTAGAAAGGTCGACATCATCTTTCAAGCGTCGTAGGTTTCCAGTAACAACGGCGAGACCTAAAGCTGCTGTCGGTGCATATGCAAAGTTCTGTTCCTGCACTTGTTCAGTCCAAGTGAACGGGCTGTAGCCGCTGCCGGGGCGGAAGTGACACAACATGCAATCGATCGGCAATGCTCCAGTGATTCGCGTTCGATCCACGATTTTCACCGCGTCGCCATCAGCAGGCTTCGATTCAGGTTGCGAATCGACAGTCATCCCTGGCACATAGCCACCGAACTTCGCCGCCATTTGCCAGTTAGAGAGTCCGAGCTCTTTGGGCTTGTGCGTTCCCTTCCAGCCACGGTAGGACAACGGCAAGTGGGTACCGGTTCTTGGATCGGACCAAATCATCGGCATCCCAGGTCGACCAGGATCCGAGCTGGCCGTTGGCAAGGCAGCGTTGAAGTGCCAGCCGTGAGCGATGGTCTTAAAGTCGTGACAGCGACCGCAGGTCTTTTCAGGCGAGTAAGGCTTGGCATTCTCAGCCGCGGGATCGATGCGGTTGTTACTCTCATCGTAAAGATCGATGATATGGACGTAGCCCGACATGCTATCGGAAGTCGCATATTTGGATTGTGCAACGACAGGCGTGGCTGTACCCAAGCTTAGTCCGGCTGCCAATAGCGTCGCCAAGGCAACTAGCGGCACACGGACAGAATTGAAGGCAACATCGAGGGCCAGGTTCTTAAGGATTCGTGAGGTCACGATCGGTTCAGTTCCATTAACTCTACGAGAAACTTGGGCGGGTGGTTATCAAGCCATGTATTGTAGTCCGAATGGCCAACCCGCACACCTCAACTAACTTCAAGGGTGCCAGTGGCAATTGGCGAGAATGACGGCTGGGCAATTTGCTTAGTTTGGCTCGCAGAACTTGAAGATCCGGGCAAATGGTTCGACTCCGTCTACTTGTTTCGTTGGAGGTTCAAAGGACAATGTTGTGGACGAATTGGCCTGAGATAATTGAATAGTCCGCCCAGGGTTTAAAGGAAAAAACAATGTCTGACGCTCCGCGATTCATCATGATCGGTGGCTTTCTAGGCGCTGGTAAGACCACAACCATTTCTCGCTTGGCGAGCTATTTCCGTAGCCTGGGTCAAAACGTAGCCATCGTTACCAACGATCAGGCGAGCGATCTAGTCGACACCTTGCTGCTTCGCGCCGAGGGATTCCAAGTAGGTGAAGTGGCCGGATCGTGTTTCTGCTGCAACTTCAACGCACTGACCAGCACTGTAGAATCGCTGAGTCTGGACCAGCGGCCAGACGTTGTGTTGGCTGAGCCGGTTGGTAGCTGCACCGACTTGGTTGCCACGGTGATTCGTCCGTTAGAGCAGATTTACGAACAGCCCTTTGAAATCGCGCCCTACGGTGTAATCATCAAGCCAAGTCACGGTATCAAGATTCTGAGCGGTGAAGGTCAGCGCGGATTCTCACCCAAGGCGGCTTACATTTTTCGTAAGCAACTTGAAGAAGCCGACTTCGTGATACTCAACCGCATCGATGAACTTGAACCGAGCGAGGTCGCGCAGATTACCGAACTGCTTGAACGCGAGTACCCAAATTTGCCCATCGTTCAAACCTCTGCCAAGACCGGAGCCGGCTTTGAGACTCTGTGCGCGTTTTTGGGGCAGCAAGGAGTGTTCGGTCAACGCACAATGGAAGTTGACTATGACGTGTACGCAGAAGGTGAAGCCGAGCTGGGATGGCTGAATTGCCAAGTCGCTCTGACTGCTGATTCGCCATTTGAGTTGGATAGCTTGATCATGAGTCTGTTAACTTCGTTGCAGGAGGCGTTCAAATCCGCCGATGCCGAAGTAGCTCACCTGAAGGTCATCGCCATGCACGACGAATCATACGCCGTGGCTAACTTAGTAAGCAACGATCATCGTCCAGTTCTTTCGTTACCAAGCAAGGCCAGCTCGTCCGTAGCAGACTTGGTGGTCAACGCCCGTGTTGCAACTTCGCCCGAAGAGCTTGAAGCGACAGTGCGATCGACGCTTAACGCAATAGTTCCGCAGTTCCACGCAACGGCAAACATCCGCGCTATTCAGTGTTTCCGACCCGGTCGTCCCGTACCGACGCACCGATTGAATTAGCCCTAGAGCGAGTTCATCGACAGGTGCCTTTGCACTTCTTGAATTTTACTGCTCGCTCAATGAGTGCCATGTTAGCTGTGGAACAGTTGTGATTTCCCAGACGCCTTTAAAGGTCTGAGTCACTTTGCTTTGAGCTGCCTGCGGTACCATTTTGGCGACTTCGTTAAACGCATTGCGGTCCTCTACGGAGCGTCGCTCCCGCAGTTTTGTTTGTCGGTCCTCGACAACAGTGCGGAACGCGGCGACATCTTTGGGGGCCAAATCTAGATACTTAAAGACCTTGTTATCTTTGAGCGGATAGTACAGGTCTTGCAAGAAGGCCTGCAAGTGCATGTGCTGTTGCAATTGACGTTGTTGACGTCCATCGAGGCAGCCTTTGATCGTTGCTTCGAGCCGTTCCCCTAGCTCAATCCATTTGCCCTTGTCGAGTTGCTTCGACTTAGCAAGTGCCTGAAAATCGTTCTGATACAGTTCTTCTGCTTCGCGAAGCAGGTCCAATTGTCGCGAGGTAAGTCGCATTTCTTTTTGAAGCGGCTGTGAATCCAGGATTAGCCTTGCTGAACTGATCTCGTTGGATGGAATATCGTCAATCGGTGTCACCGGAAAACTGACCGCATAGAATTCTCCAACTAGGTTGATCATGCGATTTCGAGGTTCAGCCGGTAATGCATCGACTACCGCACGACATGCATCAATCTGAGCTTTCTGCATCGAAGCATTAAGTCGCAATTCGATCCGCTTCAAGTTTTCCAACTCGCGTTCCGAGGGCCAAGAAGAAGGAATGCCACAATGGGTTGTGAAGACTGAGTCTTGAAAGGGAGCGCACCCATTACTGTATTTCGCTCGAAGCATCGATGGATAAAGAGCGTCCATCTGTGCATCTGTAAGAACTTCATTCAATCGCTCCTTTACCTTCTCATTGCCAGCCGTGTAACTCACGTAGCGCTTTTCAGACATCGTTTTGTTCAGCATAGAAAATTGAAGCATCCGGATCTGGTCCTTCTTTTGCTCATCGTTTAGCCGCTTATCGGCTCGAATTTGATTCCCTATTTTTTCATTCTGTTTCCTGTCCTTTTCTCGCTGCGCACTGGCGTGTGAGTCGAAGACGGATTGCCATTCCGGTTCGGCTCTCATCTCTTCAATTCGCTTTTTTTGGTCGGCAGAAACGTGCAGTGCCTCACGCAGTTCGCTAGGACTAGTTAACTGGAAGGACATCTCCCAATAACTGAGCGTTGGCAACAAATCCTGTGCCCGCGTTAGGTGGCCCCGAGGTGTCAACAATAGCATCAACGCAAGTATTGTTCGGCTAATGTTCATGGTTAGGCCTTCCTTCAAAACTGATTCAATCCAGCCCGAGCGCTCCGGTAGCGATTGCCTGACGCCGCTGGTTTGCATCCATCTTGCAGCCACTCAGGTCAACTAAATAAAAATCCACGTCGTCAATGTTCGCCCCCGTCAGGTCGCAATCCAACAAAGCTGCGCGTCGTATCTGTTCCTTCTCCTTGAAGTACTGCTCCTCGAGCACATCCGTGTAGAAGCCGGTTCTTGTTCCATGCGATGGATAAGGACTACCAACTAGACCACAGCGAGTGGAGCCGAAATGAAAGATAGCGCCACGCAAATCTGCGCCGCGTAGATCGCAGTTGCTCCAATGGATTTCAGCCAGCCTTGCCTGATAAAAAGTACAAAAGCTCAGCGTACAATTGGATAACTTTGAACCAGTCCACAATGATCCGCTCAGGTAGCTGTTTAAAACCCGCATGTTAGCAATTTGTGCGTCTTCGAAATCGGTGCCGTTCATTTGGCAATCAGCGAAAATCGATTCATCCAGAATGGCATTTCCTAATCGACAGTCGATGAAAACGCACTTATTTGCTTGCGTCCGTATCAGTTTTGTTTGCTCAAAGTGACAGTTACGAAAACCAGATTCTGTTAGTTTAGCTTCCGTCAGGTCTGTATCTTGGAAGCTTGCTTCCTGGGTCTTGAACTGTCGCCAATCGGTTGAAGTAAGGTTCGCGCTGGAGAAATTGCAGTTAAAGCTCGAGCCATTGATCCAATGACTACTCGATAGATCGGATCCTGTGAAACTGCAAGCTGTAAACTGCGTCTTGTCCATGTTCGAACCGCGAAAGCTGGATTCCGAGAAATCACATCGCCCCAAATCGGACTTGTAGAATTTGCTGCGGTCGAGATTGCTATCTTGAAAGTTGCAGTTCGACAATCTCGATTGCTTGAACTCGACCTCCAACCAATTGGCTTGATCAAACTGAGCTTGCAGGAGCATAGTCCTGTAGAAATGCATTGGCTGCCATCCATTTCTAAAGTGGTGCAGAATCGAGCAGGCCATCGCATTGGTATCGTCCGTGCAGCACTTTTTCAAGAACTTTCGAATTGCCGCATCGTCAGCTACGTTCTTAGCAACTTCAAGAATCACATCACGAGCGAGCGTACTCTTTAGCGGTGTCTTGGAGAACCGACGAAGTTGTTCAATAACTACTTCCGCTATCAAGCGAGTCTGAATCGTGGAGATAGAAAGCAGCGACCAGAGTGTTGTAGTTTCCTTGGCTGACTTTACTTTCAGTTGGTCAAGTATTCTTAACTTCGCGTCCATGGTTGTCGAGCCACAACGCTCGAACTCGCGTTGGAGAGTCGCCCAGAGTAGTTCATCCACACTAGCGAACTCGCACTCGATCATCTCGTTCAGCAGCGGAATCCAGATACGCAGATCGCCTCCAATTTCTGAGAAGTGATCGGTACGAAGTCGCGAGATCACGCTGGCACAGCAATCTGGGCGAATGTCAAGAAGGTAGCGAATTACATCGTCACGATCCAGCGGTGCGAGTCGCAATTGGACCTGCTGGATCGTAAAATTAACATCTGCATTAATTCCAATTGAAGTTGGGTTTCCGAACGGCTTGTCCTGGTACCACTTCAATTTCGGGTTTGCAGCAAAGTGATGCCTTGCCCACGCGATAGCCAACTCAGCAGATGCTCCCAGGATGCTTACTTCAGTGGGACGCTGCGCGCTGAGTAGCAACTCAATGGCTTCGCCCAGTCGTAGGCCTGTATGCCCTCGACATTCGTTGACTCGAGGTTCGAAATAAAGACTAGGCGATAGGCTGGAACTCATGCTTTTGCCCCATTTGAAGTCTGTTCATCGTAACGTTCAGAAATCGGTGAAGCAAGAATATTCGGTCTTGAGATGATTGCTATCTAGGCGACTCGAGCCCAACGGTATTGACGCTAACAACCGTGTATTTAGTTTTCGATCCGTTGCTGGGCTGGGGATCGGTGAAGGTCATCTTGGCTAAGGGTTGGAGGGGCGTGTCGCTGTACGAAAGGCCCTGGAATAGCGGTCGACCGTGAGGATTTTGTCCCTTTTCTGGAATGGTGGCGATGAGCTGTCCGTCGCGGTAGACCAAGAATTTGGCGAGGCCACTTTCTAAGTCAGCTCGTGCTGACCAGCTTAAGCTTCCGTCCCTAACTACAAGATCGATCGGAACTGGCGGAGGCGTCGTATCTTGAATCTCGGTATCGGTACTGTATTGTTTCCAGGCTTGTGCGATCGATTCAGTTGGCAGCCAGGATGCCTCGAGCTTATCTCCTGGCCACTTCTCGGCTGATTCGATTTCGATCTTCGCGTAATCAGCGAGCCATGCGGGGTGAGCTGCTAAACTGCGAAGTTTGCCCGAGGCATCGCCTAACCTAAGCGACATGCAAGTGTCCAGCCAGGGAATGGCCAGATAGCGTTGGTTGCCACAATCGTGGCTCGACTTGGGATCGATCGCTATGCCGATCAGGCCGCCTTTGGAGCGGATCGCTCGAAAGAACTTTTCGTTGGCCGGCCAAACGCCTGCGAAGTTGGCTTCCTTGACTGAGTAGCCTTCTTTGGTTCCGAGATTACAAATCATGGGAACTGCCAGTGCGGTTTCGGGCATTTGGTGTGCGCGAATTCGGTTCTGCGAGGGATCTTCGGCTAGCAGCGGCACTCCCGAGCGTAACCAAGCCGCTATAACGCGTTCGGGATAGAGCATGACCATACCTCCGACCCAATGGCCTCCACCGCTGTGTCCCCATAGCGCCCATGGAACCGTAGAAAGTTCGGGATGTGCAGATGCCTTTCCAAGATCTTCTAAGCACTTTAAAAACGCCGCAGCGGAACCATTGCGCGGGTCGCACCATAGCTGACACTCGGCAGCTTGTGGTTGCTCGTAGGCCGGAGCGAGCAACGCACAATCATGTTTCGCCGCGAGAGCTTGCCAATGAAGATCGAACGCGCCGGTTAAACCCGACTTGCACGATCCTTCGCCGCAACCGTGTTGATGAACTACCACACCACGAAGCTGCTTCACGCCAGGCGGAATCCAGATCGTATAGTTCACTGCAAAGGCAAGCTCGCCTGTCTTTGTCGATGCTTCGTAGCGGACGCGGTAATACGGCGGTAGAGCTTCTGGAAACACATCGTAGGGAGCCGTCTGTGCGAAACCTGATTGAGTCGTTGTCAGAAAAAGCAGTGTCAACAACAAACGCCGACTTGCGTTTAGCATCATGGTGGGATTCTCCAATTCGTAGGGTGTGGTTGAGGTACGAAACCCACCGTGTTTTTATCGTCTCATCGCGAACCCCACCGGGAGCGCTATACTGCGATCACTGAAGTTCAATACCAGCTTGTTTCATCAGAATGACTAAGCCAAGCATCATCATGCTGAATGAGTTCAACATCATATGGATCAGGATACAGGGCCAAATCGAGTGCGTTTGGCGATAGATCCATCCTAGAAAGATACCAAGAAACGACAGCGGAATGAAGCTGACGCCATACCCGTAGTGCATGACTCCGAAGAGTACACCTGCAATAATCGACGGCCAAAACGGTGGGCGAATTGCGTTTTCAGGGACTGGGCCAGGAGCAGGGACTTCAGAGGTGTTTTCAGCGGAGTTGAGCGTTGCGCTGGGTTGGTAGATGCCGCTCATCGTCGGCGAAGTCGGCTCGGCTTGTACCCGAACCGTTTCGTTTGCAATGGGCGCGGAATAGTCGCGAAGTGTTGCATTGTTCGGAGTGACTATGCTTGCAGAAGCTCCGTCAAACGCTGGCGTGGCATAGTTTGGCGAACGGTTGGCTTCTCCACCCACAATTGTCTCAGCCAAACTGCGAAACGGAATCGATTGCAGCCAGCCTTGCAGTAGAACGCGGAAGAGAAACTCTTCCACGATGGGAGCCACAATTGCTGCGGCAAACACGGCCATTAAGTACTTTGGAAACGTTGCCGACTCGACAGCCGAATCGATCAACGGATGCTCGTATTTGCTTTGCGAAAGCGACGAGACCACTCCCATCACGATGTACATGAGCGGAATCACTGCCAAGCCGCCGATCAATCCAACAGCAATTGTCTTGCCTCGAATTGGCCCAAACCCAACATGTTCGGCATTGGTGTTGTAACGCACACAAATCCAAAGCGTTCCCAATACCACCGTGATCAGACTACCAATACTGGCCGCGCCGGCAAGTTCGAGCGTTGCATTGGACGTTTTGGTAATCCCAAGCATCAAAGCTGCCGTGTTGGCCATAATCATATTCAGAGCGATCCAACCAATCACAATGAAGAAGACTTCAACAAACGACCATCGCCGGGGTTCCCAAGGCAGTGTCATGGGAAGTATTGGTTGACCATGATTGCGGCGATAAAAGACGAATGCCCAACTAGCAAGAAAGCCGCCAGCGGCAACCAGGATGATTGCGAATACGAAGGTGAGATAAAAACCGAGCAGCGGATTCTGCTGAAGAACCTCAGGGGTAAGCTGGTTGGCGTCGGCTTGCATGAACTGATCAATGGCTAAAGAGTGACGCGAGATATTGAACTGACGAGTTCGAATTAGGCTTGCTTGTTCAGTTGTACGACTTTGACCACGTAATCAAATCCGCTCGCCACGGTGCTGATCACCGCCACCCACAACAGAATCGTAGTGGCAATTGAGAGCCAAGTTTGAGTCGTCCCATACAACAATAGCAGCAGGCTAGAAACGATCGCCGCGCATTGAAACAGCATCTTCCATTTGCCGAGCCAACGAGCGGAGAAGTCACCGCCCTTCCCTTCCACCATTGCTCGAAGGCTGGTAATTAACAGCTCGCGTCCAATGATGACAGTGACCATCCACGCAGGGACTTTACTTCCAATCGCTCCGACCAAGGCAACCAAGGCGGCTGTAATGATGATTTTGTCGACAAACGGATCGAGGACGCGACCTAACTTGGTGACTTGACCGTAACGCCTGGCCCACCAACCGTCGACGAAATCGGTCGAGGCAGCGATGATGAAAATGATCATGGCCGCAAAGAAAAACTTCCATTCAATCAAGAATCCGACCAGGACCGCCAGGATTAGCCGAGCCATCGACAGACTGTTGGGCACGTTCCAAATCGTACCACCTTTCTGCGAGTTCGCTGGTTGATTTTCATCCATGGCAATACATCCCAATCCAGCTAGTTATCTCGGAGAACCAACGGCTGCAGCGACTAAATCGTAATCTCGACATCCCACGATTTCCGCAGGCACAATCGCACCTTCAAAGAGCGGTGTTCGAGCTGCGCCAGTGAGATAGACTACTGCGTCCACGTCGGGAGCGTCAGCGTGACTTCTGGCCAGCCAAACATTCTTTTCGCGATCGATCTCTTTATCAATAATCAGCTCAACGGCGCGACCGATTTGATTCTTAGCCCATTGGAAGGCGACGCGTTGCTGAGCTTCCATCAGTTGTTGTTGCCGAGCAAGCTTCACATCGTCGGGCAGATGTCCAGTCAGTTTTGCGGCTGGCGTGTCGTGTTCCAGCGAGTAGGTGAAGACACCAGCACGCTCGAATTTGGCCTCGTTGATAAAGGCCTCTAATTCATCGACATGTTCTTGAGTTTCACCAGGGAAGCCAGTGATGAACGTGGTACGGATGACTAAGTTGTCGATACGATCACGCATCTTGGCAACAAGCTCACGCGTCGATTCAGGGGTTACTCGCCGCGACATGCGTCGCAACATTTCACCGTTGATATGCTGCAAGGGCATATCGACGTAGGGAAGGATCTTCGGTGTATCCGCCATGACATTCAGCAGATGGTCGTCGATGTACATTGGGTAGTAGTACATCAAGCGAATCCACTCGATGCCTTCGATCGGACTCAGGCGTTGCAGCAGCTCGGCCAATCGACTTTCACCGTAGATGTCGCGACCATAGTAGGTTGTATCTTGCGCGACGATGATCAGCTCGCGAGCGCCTGACTGTGCCAATTGAGTTGCTTCAGCGATGATGTCTTCGATCGGCTTACTGGCGTGCTTGCCACGCATCTTGGGAATCGCGCAGAAGGTGCACAATCGGTCGCACCCTTCGGAGATCTTCAGATAGGCAAAGTGCTTGGGGGTAATTCGCAAGCGGTTCGAATCATCCAAGGCTCGAATCGGAGCTGGTCGAAAAAGCGTTCGCTGTTCTTCCAAGCCATCGACGATCTGCGAAGCCATCTTGGTAATGTCGTCGCGAGAGAAGACTCCGACCAGCGAGTCGATCTCTGGACGGGCTTCGAGAAGTGCTTCACGTTCGCGTTCTGCCAAGCAACCCGAGACAATTACGCCGCGAATCTTACCCTGCTTTTTCAGCTCGAGCATTTGATCGATGGTATCCATCGACTCCTTGCGAGCTCGATCGATAAAGCCGCACGTGTTAATGACGACAAAATCGCTTTGAGCGGGATCTTGGACTAGCTGGTAGCCATCGCTGTGCAACAATCCCAGCATGCGTTCGCTGTCGACTGTATTCTTCGGACAGCCTAGGCTTATGAACGCGTAGCGGCCCCGAGCGCCTCCTTCAACAGTAGGAGGCGTTGGGCTGGACTGAGTGGATTCGACAATCGGCAACTGAATCGACATAACAACCGTATTAGGGGTTCAAAATTTGAAACGGGTATTATAGCCGACCTAGGTTAGTTGACGATGGTAAATTTCCCTGTGAATTTGTTGACAATCCTGAGAATTCGCTAGGGTACCCGCAGGAAGTCGACGATTGGGAATTCCCGCTGGACGACCACCTCGGCTTGCTGGGGTTGCTGCAAGTCGGCCACACGGTAGATTCGGCCTCGACCATCGGCGGCCAGGATCGAGTTGCTTGACTCGAAGCGAATCGAGCTGATCGGGAACGGCACAGTAGCGATTAGCGTTGGAATCGAGTTGTCCAGACGATAGATTTTGGCAGGCGTCTTGGCGGTCGCAACGAAGATCTGTCCGCCGCGCACATCGAAGGCGCCCCACCAATCGCGTTCAACCAACGATTGCGAAAACGTTAACACTGTTTCAACTTGTCCATCCACCGCGCGACGACGGTAAATGAATCCGTCGGGAAGTGGATTTTCATTCTGAGGCGTTTCCAGGCCGCTCCAATACAAGTCGCCGTTTTCATCAGTTCGCACCTGTCGAGCGAGATAGCCGCCTTGATGCAGCTCCCCTTCTCCGCCGGGGCCAAGCGTGATGATGCTTCGATCTAGCCCGCTCACGAAAGCGATCGATCCGTCATTCTGAGAGGTCAGACTTTGGATCTTGGCAACTAGACGATCGTTGAGCGGTCCGCGCTGCCAAACATGAGTCGTATTATTACCGCGTATTGAAATCAGTTTTCCAGGCCACGCATTTTGATCCACGACAAGGAAGTTCTGCGCCGATACAGACGCGCTTAAATAGACAAACAGAATGGCAGTCAGGCTGAGTAGTCGATTCATGATGGTGCTCCACGAGTTCCTTTGAAGTTCCAGGGCAATGTCAATTCGCTGCGAGACTTTCGCTGTAAGAAAGGTGATTCGCAGTTAGGCTTCACGCGACGATGAATCGACGGAGGTTTGCAAGTACAGGTGGTAGGGTCTGTAGCAGTTATGCAAGCCGTCAATGCGACTACCGTGCAATGGAAAGCCTATCTCACAAATCACTAGCGAGTCGGAATGAACCGTGGGGACAAGCAGAAAAGTCAAAAGCAAGCAGTTTCCAATAAATCCTGCTGTCTTTCTAGGATCGGAATCCTGCTGGCTTGCCCAGCGGATTGTTAGGCTTCAAGCTACAAAGTGTGCCACATGAGACAATCTCTCGTTTACTTCGTCTGCCACACATCCTTTTCAGCCAAGATCTTTTTGGGACCATCACCGTCAAGCCACTGTGAAGCGGCTGGATCGGTCATGAGATATGCGTCCCAAAATGCAGTAGAGAGAGCGACGGTCGCTTTCGCATGCGTGGTTTGTTCGCCAGAATTATTGGTGATCCCATTTCGCTCGCCCAAGAACGAGTGTGTACCACCGTCAAAGACAACGTGGTATTTGCTTCCAGCTGGCAAGGCTGGAAAGACTTTTAAACGAGACTCCGCGGACTGGTCGCCAATGGGCGAGTCATCCTTTGTTCCTGTCATCAAAAGCCAGGGAATAGAAACGTTGCTAAAATACTTGTCAGGTTGACCAATCTTGGGTGGACTGGGACTGAGAACAACTGCAGCTGTGATCCGCGAGTCGGTTGGTTTCTGTGAGGCGACTACGGGAGATTGGCCAGAAACCATTTGTGTCGTAATGGCACCAAAACTATGTCCCGACATACCGAGGTGTTTTAGATCCAACTGTTTTGCCAATCGTTTGGCAACGCCAGTAACATCGGAGTCATCGCGCTGGACCTTCTCCAGATAGTCGATCACCGCTTTTACATCGTCAATTCGAAGCATCAGGTTTTGTGCGCTCGCTGCTTCGCGCATCGAGTTCATGCGCTGACCAATTCCTTTCGACTTCCAAACGCTTTCGTCACTACCGGGGTGTTGAAGGAAGACTGCGACATAGCCTCGACGAGCCCAATGTTCGCCGCCATGCTTAAAGCCCTCGCGTGAACCGCCTAGACCATGGCTGAAGAGCACGACCGGGGCCGGGAGCTTGCTAGGCAAGTAGACCTTCACCGGGACCTTACGCGACTCAGCCGAACTCTCCGCTTGACGCAACGATTTGTTCTGCGGCTTATACTCGATCTCGAAAAGCAGCGTTTCAACTTTGGCGTTCGAGTCTACCGCGAGAGGATCGTATTGCTGTTGTGGAACCAAGGTTGAAGTAGTCGCCACAGTAACCAGCGAGCTCTGCCCAAGTACACATTCAGTGGGGATGGCCCATAAACCAACAGCAACCAAGAGTGCACGTAGCAAGCAATCCTCGGGTAGTCGAAATCTTGCGTTCATGAGCTTTCCTTGTTGTTGCCTTTAATTGCAGCTTGTTTCGCAACCGGGGGCATATGTTTGGCGTTGTCAAAACTGTTTTAGTTGGTCCAGCGGTTTTATTGTCGACCAACGGCCGAAAGAGGACAGGGATCGAGCTATTTTGTGAGAGCCGTCTACCGTTGCCTGAAATCACCCTTTGCGGTGTTTCGCACCTACTGAACGTCATCGCGTACAATGAAGCATATATCATGGGCTGGAATCGCCTGTACTGGTAGCAACTCCAACAGCATGGGGAACCACGATGAACGAAGTGAACTTTTGGAACACACATTCCATTTGGTTTGTGATTGCGATGTTCTTCTTTCCAAGATTGACCATGCTCTTTGCCACAACATTTGGCGGCGGCTTCTTGTATTGGATCGGATGGATTTTTGCTCCACGTTTAACGGTGGCCATCATAGCTACGATGCTCTACGGGCAATCCAACACGATCTTGGTCGTGCTAACTTGGTTTTGGGCCTTCGCGGGCGAATCGACTGAGAAAACGGTTGCTCGTAGGCAGCGACTCGGATCGCGGAATAACAACGTTCCGTAGTCAAGAGTTGACCTCGCAATCGACTTGGCGACTCTTTCAGACTGAAGTACGGCCCAGCCCTTGCAAGCTTTGCTTTCTGAAATCCTAGGTTTTGCGGCGAAATGCCGCGATGGGGCGACGCACCTGAGGAGGAAGACAATCTACAATAGACGTCCCTCCTAGATTTCACCCGAACCCTTCTCTGGTTTGACGCATGTTCACGAAGTGCCGAATTGCCGCGTCGTTTCTACTTATTTGGTGTTGCTCTGCAATTCCCAACAGCTTGTTGGTTTCTACAGCTTGGGCTCAAGCTGAAACGTCGCTTGGTCCCGACTTCAATCGCGAAGTTCGCCCAGTGTTGGCTCAATACTGTTTCAAGTGTCACGGTGCCGACGAAGGCTCGCGGCAAGGCGGCTTGCGCTTAGATCTGCGCGATGCGGCTCTGGGCAAGGGCGACTCGGGAAACGCAGCGATTGTTCCTGGCGACGAAGCTGGTAGCGAACTGGTCCGACGAATCTTGAGCACGGACGACAGCGATCGCATGCCGCCGTCACATACCAAGACCGAGATGCCCGATGCGGCGAAGAAGTTGTTGCAAAGCTGGGTCGCATCTGGAGCCAAGTACGACAAGCATTGGGCCTATGTGGCTCCCGATCGAGCCAAGCTGGATCAAATTCTTGCAGCTCGTGAAGGTGCTGAAGCGAAGCTTCATCCGATCGACTTTTTCGTTCGAAAGAAGATGCAGCAAGCTGGCCTCGAGCCCTCGCCACAAGCCGATCCCTACACGCTGGTTCGTCGAGTCTACTTGGACCTAACTGGTCTGCCTCCTACGCCTGCCGAGGCCGATGTTTTTGTCAGCGATACGTCTGCCGACGCTTATGAACGATTGGTCGACAAGCTGTTGCAGTCGCCAAGATACGGCGAACGATGGGCCCGACGCTGGTTGGATTTGGCGCGATATGCGGACACCAACGGCTTTGAGAAGGATCGAACTCGCACGATCTGGCCTTATCGCGATTGGGTGATCCGTGCGTTGAACGACGATATGCCCTACGACCAGTTTAGTATCAAGCAACTGGCCGGCGATATGCTCGACAACCCTTCGGCAGATGACATGATCGCAACTGGCTTTCATCGCAATACGATGCTTAACGAAGAGGGAGGCATCGATCCTCTGGAGTATCGCTTCTATGCAATGGTCGATCGCGTCGGCGTTACAGGAACGACTTGGTTGGGGCTGACTTTGAACTGCGTGCAATGTCACACTCACAAATACGATCCAATTCAGCATTCCGATTTCTATCGCTTGATGGCCTTTCTGAATAATGCCGATGAGCCCAATTACTTCATTCCTCCGGCTGATGCAGCTACAAAGCCTGCGTTGAAACAAGAGGAACGGGCTAGCTTGATCGCCGCGTTGCCGGAAAAGCATCCGGGAGGCCCTGCGGCGCTCGATTCAGGCATGGCGGCTTGGGTTCAAGATCTTTCTAGCCAAAGTTCCTCGTGGCAAGTCGTCGTCCCAAGCAAGATTGCCACGAATCTTCCTAATCTCGAAGTTCAGGCCGACGGATATTTGTTGGGTAGTGGAGATATCACGAAGAGCGATCTGTATGAACTGGAACTCAAAGCACCGATTCGCGATGTGCGAGCGATTCGAATCGAGGTCGCCTCGCATCCCAGCTTGCCCAGCGGCGGACCAGGCTTGACCTATTACGAAGGCCCGATTGGCGGTTTCTTTTTGAGCGAGCTGCAAGCCTTTCAAGGCGACAAGCGATTGAAGATCCCGCACGCCGAGGCAACTAACGATTCTGAGGAAGATCGAATCAACGATGCGCAAGGTCCAGCTAAGAAGGTCAAAGCTAAAGACAACGCCAAGGGCGACAAGAAGACTGCCGCGAAGAAGTCTGGTGACAAAAAGAATAACGCCAGCGCAGCTCTGGACGGTGAAATGTCTTCGGGTTGGCAGGTCTTGGGAGGCTTCGACGTTCAGCACTCGGCTGTCTTTCAGTTCGCGGAGCCGGTGGATTTATCTAACGGCATTTCGCTGAAGATGCTTTTCGAAAAGCACTTTGCTTGTTCGCTGGGTCACTTCCGCATCTCGGTAACATCTGGCGAGCAAGCCTCGGCAACAGGTCTACCAACAGAGTTAGAAGCGATTGTTGCCACTTTGCCCGCCGAATTGAAGTCGGTTGATACAAAGGCTCAAGATACAAAGCCAGAAGATGCTAAGGAGAGTCACGCAAGGCTCGAGGGAATCAGTACTTGGCTGACGCAGAATTTGAGCTCCGATCAGCTCACGCAGTTGACGTTGCAATATTGCGAGACCGTTCCTGAACTAGACTCGGCAATTGCTCAGATCGATGCGCTCAAGAGTTCTGCACCGCGCGGGCAACAAACGCTTGTGATGAAGGAGCGGCCAGCAAGTAACCCAAGACCGACAATGCGACATCATCGCGGCGAGTTCTTGCAGCCCAAAGAGAAGGTCGATGCCGGATTGCCCGCGTTCTTGCCACCGTTACCGGAAAATGCTGCCGCCAATCGACTTAACTTTGCACGCTGGCTTTTCTCGCCAGAGCATCCTTTGACGTCCCGAGTCACCGTGAATCGTCAGTGGCAAGCCTTCTTCGGCCGCGGATTGGTCAAGTCGTTAGAGGACTTCGGCTATCAAAGTGAACCGCCCTCGCATCCCGAGTTGTTGGACTGGATGGCGACTGAGTTCATGCAGCAAGGTTGGTCGATGAAGCGACTCCATCGGATGGTTGTCACCAGCCAGACCTACAAGCAAGCCTCTCGTGTCACGCCTGAAGCTGCTCAACGCGATCCCGAGAACATCTGGTTAGCTCGTGGCGCGAGGTTTCGACTTGAAGCTGAGATCATTCGCGATTCGGCGCTCAGCGCGTCGGGAGTGTTGTCAACCAAAATGGGCGGCCCTGGAGTCTATCCACCGCAACCGGCCAGTGTAACGACCGAAGGAACCTATGGTCGAGTAGATTGGAAGACCAGCGAAGGCGAAGATCGTTATCGACGCTCGATCTACACCTTCATCAAACGAACCGCTCCGTTCGCGATGGCAACGACTTTCGATGCTCCTAGCGGAGAGTCCTGTTTGGCGCGACGCGAAGTTTCCAATAGCCCGCTTCAAGCTCTGACTTTGCTGAACGATCAGATGTTTATGGAGCTGGCTGCAGCGATGGCCAAAAGTGTCGTTGCTGAATCGGATAAGGATGAGCCGCGACTTACCAGTGCCTTTCGTCGTTGTGCGACTCGACCGCCTTCGGCTGAGGAGCTTGAACGACTAAAGGCGTTTCTTGAAAAGCAACGCGAGCGAAAAATAGAAGACGATAAGGTATGGACTATGCTCTGCCGCGCGCTAATGAATTTGGATGAGGCGATTACACACCCATGAACCCACTCAATATTGCTCGACGACATTTCTTTCAAGACTGCGCCATTGGCGTTGGCAAAATCGCACTAGCTTCGCTGCTAGCGGAGAACCTTGCCTCTGCTTCTACAGCATCAGGCTCTACGACTTATGAGTCCGCAACTTCGGGCTCGCGCAGTCCTAACGAAGTTCGACAACCGCACTTCCCGCCCAAAGCAAAGGCAGTGATTCATCTTTTCATGGCCGGCGCGCCATCGCAACTGGAGTTGTTTGACAACAAGCCGATGTTGGCAGAGCTTGAAGGCAAGCCTTTGCCGCCTTCGATTATTGGTGGACAGCGATACGCGTTTATTCGACCCGACGCGGCAGTTCTTGGGCCGCGGTTCAAATTTGCCAAGCATGGGCAATGTGGCGCTGAGCTTTCGGAGATGTTGCCGCACTTGGCCAAGGTTGTCGACGATATCGCAATTGTTAAATCGTGCCGCACGACACAGTTCAACCACGCGCCAGCTCAGATATTCATGAACACCGGCTTTTCGCAGCCTGGCCGACCAAGCATGGGATCGTGGATTACTTACGGGCTTGGTTCGGAGGCAAAGGATCTTCCCGCGTTCGTGGTGATGAGCACCGGAAGTGGAATTAGCGGTGGGGCTGCTTGTTGGAGCAGCGGTTTCTTGCCTAGCCTCTATTCTGGGACTCGGTTCCGCAATTCAGGCGACCCGATTCTGAACTTGAGCACACCCGGTGGCATCGATGCTTCAGCGCAGCGCGATACGATCGATTTGATCAACGACTTAAACCAGCGTCGAATGCAATTGGATGGCGACAGTGAGATTGCTACGCGATTAGCGAACTATGAAATGGCCTATCGATTGCAATCCAGCGCTCCCGAATTGATGGACCTGAAGGGCGAGTCGGCTGCGACGTTGGAGATGTATGGCTGCGAGCCTGAGAAGCCATCGTTCGCTCGAGCTTGTCTGTTAGCGCGAAGAATGGTGGAGCGAGGAGTTCGCTTCATCAACATCTACCACGAAGGTTGGGACGCTCACAGCGACGTAGCTGGAAATGTAAAGAAGAACTGCGAATCGACCGATCGAGCTTCCGCGGCTCTGATTAAGGATCTTCGCGATCACGGGTTGCTCGACAGTACCTTAGTGGTCTGGGGCGGCGAATTTGGTCGAACGCCGATGGTTGAGGCCAGTGT
>CAUJKA010000505.1 GCA_963204965.1 Planctomycetota bacterium
CAAACGGATTCGATAGTCGCCTGCGGGAAGCGACACCGCCTGCTGCATTGGCGTTGTGACAACACGCAAGTCATTCTCTTCGAGAAGGACATTGGCCGCATGCGAGTCGCCTGAGTCTCGGTGTGACTCGTCTAAGTGGGGTTGGATATTGGCGACATACAAACCAGCAGGCGTGTTGATACGAACGCTGCCAAGCTTGGAAAGTTCATTCTGCTGCCACAATAATGCAGCCGCAATCAAGGTTGCCACCGTAAGCAGCACGCTCATCGCGATCGCGTTGACTTGCCGCTGGTTTCGTTTCAAAAAACGCGAGGTCGTTACCCATACTGGTAAACCCTTTGCTGATATCGGTTTGTCGTCGCGAATCGCTTTCAAGTCCTCAGCAAGAGCCGCGGCTGATGCATACCGGCGATCTCTTTCCTTGTCGAGACATTTTAAGATTACCAGTTCCAACGGGCGTGGAATCGTCGGATCGATTTGCCGCGGAGGTGTCGGTTCGTCGCGTCGAATCTGAGTCAGCAGTTCCAGCGGCGATTCAGACGTAAAGGGAGGACGACCTGTCGCCATTTCATAGAGCGTCGCACCAAGCGAGTAAATATCTGTTCTCGCGTCGACCTCTTCGTCGTAACCAGAAATCTGTTCAGAACTCATGTAACGTGGCGTTCCCAGCATCGCACCCGTCGCCGTGGCTGTAACATCGACATCGCGGCGAGCCAAACCGAAGTCGGTCAACCAGACTTTGCCCTTCGTATCGACCAACAAATTTCCCGGCTTCACGTCGCGATGGATCACGCCTCGCTGGTGTGCATGTTCAAGAGCATCGGCAGCCTCGATCCCAACTCGAACTACTTCGCGTAGCGTAGCCGCTCGAGATTCAAACGTAGCGACGGCAAACCATTGCGACAAAGGACAACCATCGATCCGCTGCATCGCAAACCAGTTCAGACCGTTATGAACGCCCATCGCATAGATGGGAACAATGCCAGGATGAGCCAGAGCCGCGACCGTTTCGGCTTCACGCAGGAATCTCTTGACTGCTCGTGGATCGACAGCCCCAAACGGCAAGGCCTTGAGCGCGACGATGCGATCGAGTGATAACTGCTTGGCTTCATAGACGACCCCCATTCCGCCTCTTCCCAATTCACCGAGCACTTCAAAATCTGGGATCACTGGAAAAACAACTTCATCCTCCGCGACTTCGTTTTCGCGCCAGCCGCTGCCAGCGACGGTCGCTTTCCCTTGCTCAATTAGATGGAGCCCTGCCAGGCACTCGGCCAAACCGGGAGCCAACTCGGGGTGTCGTGCGATCAGTTCGCTTGCCGCAGGACGACTTTCGAGCGAGCTCTCCATCCAGCGCGAAATGACTTCCGCGATTTGCAAATCGATGTCTTGGTCGTCGGCCGGTGTGTTCATAAAATTCATTTCGTTCCAGGAAACGTAGGACACCCAAGCTTGGAGCCAAGCCTATAGAAGCTCGCAGCCAGTCCCACAAACCCAAGACGCAAAGATTCTACAAGCGCAACGCAGAAAACCGGAGTCTCCCTCAAGAATATCCGTAGCCTCCCGTCGCCAGATTTAGAAGTTGCGAGTTTGGGCTTTCGAGACGCTTCGTTCTTCGGATTTTCGTGATCGCAAAATCAAAATCGCCAGAGGGTGGCTGCTTGGCAGTGGTGGCTACACCACCAAGTATCGATCCTTTTCCTAAACAACGGAGTCAATGCGGGAGAAAGTCTGGATCGCTGGATTGTTTGACCTCGATCCGGAAGACGGATGGGTAATAGGTTCCGTCAGGACGGCACGTTAGCATAGTCGGGTGTTCGGTAAACGCTGTGGTTTGAAAACGGGTCCCCTTGGGCGGCGTTAAATAAACTTGAATCGGTCCCGGAATGAAGCCGTTTGGAAGGTAGACGACACCGTTCCTGTCAGATATGGCGCTAGCATGTGAGCCTCCATCGCAGCCCTTACCAACCCAGGTCAAAGACAACTCAACATTGGCGACCGGTGAGTAATCGTCTGCAGCAATCACTCGAAGATAGAGTTTGTCCTTTGAGACTGAGTAAGGCAACTTGTGTACATGACTTCCTGCCCCATAGCGGTGAATGAGCAGTGTTATGAACAAGGCCACCACAGCCGTTAACATCAGCGCTTCACGAAGGGTTAGTTTTAAATGCATGGCTACTTAGGAATTCGGATATCAAGGAGCATTTCGGGACTATTGGGATCGAGCCAAAAGTAGGTCGAATTCCAACGAATGAGTTTATCAGCAGTTTCATTTGCTGAACGAATTCGAAAGTAGAGTCCAGCACCGACAGGTACAGACGAGTCTCGATCAGTCAAAGGCAATGTAAACGTTCCGTCGTCACGGGTTCGAAAGCAGTTGATGAATTGGAATGCACCCAATATGTCAATTGTGGCCCCTGGAATAGGTTTTCCATTCGCATCCCGCAATTTTCCTCGAATGACAAATGCGCCACTAGGTAAAGTGTCGGTTTTCTGAAGAAGTTGAAGCAATTCCTCCGCTTCGGACTCGTCATTGGATGTTACTCGAACTGCTTCCTCTGTTACCGAGTAGTTACTGAGTTTGTTTTTAGCGATCAGATGCTGGATCGCTCGATTCCTGGCATAGTAAACAAACTCGAAGCGGTCATCAGTAGACTTCTGCACTGTCGCCGCTGGATAAAACATCGCGGCATCCTCTTTCGCAACGGGAATCCATGTCAATTGCGCCATGGTATTTCGCCTGTATCCAATCGTACAAGCGAAGAGAATGGCCACTATGGCAAGCAATCCTAAGAAACTACGCATGGAGAATTGGAATTTGGGAGCGAATCTTCGTTGCAAGATAAGTATGCAGGCTATCAGCAATGCGACGAAGAGACAGGCGACAAGAACAAGGATCGGAATTTTCAACGGATTATCTTTCCAGGTCCTGAAAGGGAGAAAGTCAGGTGTGAAGCGTAGGCGTGTTTATTTCTCGTCCTTAACCGCGAGTCGAAACTCGCGAGGCGAATAGCGACCGTCTTTGCGGACGACGAGTATCGATTCGTCTTTCGAGAATTCAGTTTCTCGAAAGCGAGAACCTTCGGGGGCTCGGACTTGGATTTGGTATCGTCCTGGCCACAGCGAGTTGTCGATGGTGGCGATTCCCTCTTCGTCGGTCTTGAAGCGGGCAATTCCACCATCTCCGCTAAATCCACTGTCGGTACGAATCAATGTGATATCGACCGTAGCCCCAGAGACTGGTTTTAAATCGTCGCTCGCCAACACGAGTAGACTGATCTTGTACGATCCGCTGCCGGTCTCACCCTTGGCAACACTTACCTTCTCTGCGAGTCCCAGTGCTGGTTCGGAAGCAATTGGATCTTCGACTTGGGATTTTCTTGAAGTGTCAGACTCGCCAGTGTCTTCAAGCGGATCAAAGACATTTGGAAACGGATTCACGTTGAGGCGAGCTGTAACCAATTCGAAGGTGCCTATTTCGTCCATTTTGCGTTGCTCGCACAGGTAACGATGCTTGACGTTTGTCGGAAACCATACGCCATCGATCAACTTCCATTGAGTGCGTTGAGACACGATATATTCTTCTGCCGAATTCTCGGACTCCTTCCAACCACTTGCAATGTAAATGGGATAGTTTCCATGCGCTGGTGAAAGCCAATATTCAGTCCAGCTTTCAGCAACACCATCCGGCTTTCGTTTGAGTTTCACAATCGTGATCGGGATGCCTTCGCAATCTCCCGTTTCAACGTCCGTTTCTATACGGTCTTTGGGCAGCAAGTTTTCATCGAACTCATGCGTGTCGATGGATTCGATCGACCAGTTGACCAGCCCTACCTTACGAATATCGACGATGCACCCAAGCGTTCCCCATCCGACCGGATCTTTAGGGTCTCGACGGTGGAACTGTGAATTGCTCTTGTCCCGGTGGTCGTCAAACCAGCCAAAGGTCGGAGTGACGATCGTCGAGTAGTCTTCCGTCCCGTCGCTCGACACTCCACGGCAATCCGAACGCCTGTTGAGATCGTTGAGCCACACGTGATACCGCCGTTTCGAACTGTGATTTCCAGCGTAGTCGAGTTTGAAATCCACGTCGGCATTGAGTATCGCTTCGCGTTCCTTGACGATCGATTCGACGCGAGCTTCAACCTCTTCCCAGGTGGTTAGAAGTTTCGCCAAGGGGGCGACATTTACCTTCTCGGTGAGTCCCATTTTTTCTGGTTCGTTTAAGGTTCTGTCATCCGATACTCGCGATCCTGGCGGGAACTCCAGTGTATTGATCATTTGCTCGGGTGCGTTGGCATCGAGGTGGGTCACTGCCAGCTCCATCAAAATTACCTCGTCGCCGTAACCACTAAAATCTCGGACGCTCCTTGGAAGCCAGACCCCATCCAAGAGAACATGGTCCGCAAAAAATATTCGTCCACCTATTTCCGCTGTGCCGTGTTCAAGTCCTTCCTGACCGCTTTTGCAACCGTATCTTACGAGTTCCGTCATCGCCCAATTTAGTCGCTTGTCCAGAGTTACCTGAAATCGATCAATATTCACTTGATAGGTTGCGGCAACCCTTTCACGATCCTGAATAGGAATTTCATTCCCAACTTTTTCTAATACTGCATGATCCACGACTTCGAATCGAAACAGAGAATCGGAATCCTCCACAATACGAAACCAAATCTTGGGTGATTTCTCATCGAGAAAATCATGACCGCGAATGAGATCGCGCAGTACATCCTCCAGCGATCGGTTATTGAAAAATGGGTTTGTGACCCTCTTGTCGTAACCAGCGTATTGGCCACGGATTGTGACGTCACTTGGTGATAGCAACGTGGCTTGAACTGGGTTTTCGCAGTGAACTAGGCTCTTGCCGATACGTTCGTTGCGAGCAATTTGGAATTCGTAGGCGTCTTTTCCAGAGAAAAAGCCATTTCCTGATTCTCGGTCAAGACAAAGTTTCGCGGGATAATTGGAATAGCGAGCAAGTGAACCCGTATCAAAAGAACTTTCAATCTGACTCAAATCGACCGGGGCGCCTCGACTGTGGGATATTTCATATTCGACAACCAAGGTCTTGATCGATCCCAGAGCGACTCGATCCGCCAATTCTGAAACCAACGGGACAAGTTTCGCATCGAGTTCGTTTTTGGTGTCTGGGATTGCTGACTGAGTGTTAGCTGGAATTGCAAGGACTTTGCGTTGCAGTTCCAGGTAGATAAATCCCTTGCCAGGTTGAACGGGTGGCCGAGACTGGGGAGTTTCTAGTTCCATTTCGGAATCGTGATAACAAATACGCAGTGTATCACTTTCGAGGGAATAAGATCCCAGATACGGGAGCGCTGTCCGAATATCGGGCCTAGAGTCCATGTGCCAGATATCGATCTTGTCGCTGCCAATGCGATACATCGATTGTATCTCAAATTCTTCGTCTCCGACTTTAAAATGCAAGATCATCATGTTCTTGCTGAAGCTGGCCGTGGTGGAGCCATCAAGCGACGGCTCTTCGCCATCCTGGACGAATCGCTTAATGTCCCATGTTCCTGCAAGCACTTTCGCAATATCTTCGTCATGTCCAAGCAACGGATCAGGCATCGGGGCTTGCCAGGGCCTAGAATTATTCGGGATCACGATCGGAGCGAGTTGTACTGGTTTGCTAGCCTTGGCTGCAGCAGCCATGCCCTTCACCTGAGCGACACTCAGGTCCCATTGCTGCTGCAGTTGTTTCTTCTTCGTTTTCAACAGCGAGTGTTCGGCAGATCCTTCCACGACCTTTGCCAATCGCTCGTCGATCTGCTTCATCTCCTTGTCAAACAATTCCCTGCCTGGTTTCAGGAAATCTTCCAACGTATCGAACTCCATCGGCGGAAGAGTTACTGCAGAATCCTTAGTAGCATCCTTAGGTTCGTTGTCTGCGGGATTCGTATCGTAAGCTTTGGGCCTATCGCCCCGCCGCTTATACTCATGAAAGCTCTTCTTCATTTGATCTATTCGCTGTTCCCAGGCTTTCCGTTCCTCATCCGTCTTGAGCCTTGAAAGCAGCTTGGTATCACGAATCTTGAACCACGCGTACGATTTGTCATCACCGAACTGAATCGACCAAACCTCAAATAGATGGCCATCTGTTTCAAACTTTGTGTTGAATTGTAGAATGTGCCCTGGGCGCAACATTTGTGTGTCCAAGACTTGTTGAAAGTCCTTTCGTGTTGCTTCGTTGCATTCGTCACTTGCTATCCACAGCCGAAAGGCTGCAGTCATTTCCTCGACGGAAAGCCCCGGTTGCGTAAGTCCGAGAGGGTGTTCCTTTGCAAGTAGGTTGAATTTCGTTACAGCATCCTCAAGTGAAGTCGGCTCGATAATTTTTAGAATTCCAAAGCGTCCGTCAGTGCGTGCTTCAATGGAATCAGTGGACAACCCGTGATCGCGAATCGGGTCGAAATTCGCTACTTGCTGAAGTTGCTTCAAAACTTCGCGTATTTCGGTGACAGGAATCGCAATCAGTTCTGCCGAACCTAAGCGGATTATCATCCCCGCGACATTGCCACTTTTTGTTAGTAGTGGAGCTCCGCTGAGTGTCGTTTCGTCCGCGACAAAATCGGTCGTTATGATGTTTTGAAATCGTAGCTCAGGACTGAGCTTCACACCTTCTAGCTCAGATAACGCGATGGTAGTGCGAGGTTTGACTATTGACCCCGGAACGTTGTCAGTCCCGTTCAGAATCGCCGATACGGCATCTCCCGATGTAAGAGTTGCTACCGAATCCAGTGAAATGGCTGGGCCTTTGACGACTTGATCCGACTTGAGCAACGTCAAATGGCCGAGAGTCTTCAATCTCGTTGCTGAACAACGCACTCCGCTTGCAAAGCGAAGTTGAATCGATTCGTCATCGCATTCTGCCACCACATTAGACGGCAGCAGGATATGCCCCGCGCCATCGACCCTCCAGCCAATTCCAGACGCGGTGATGGAGGCACCGTCAGTCGTTCCAGTAAATGTTATCGTAACCAGTGAATCCGCAGTCTCTTGAATCGATGTTGATTCCACCATTTGCGATTTCACCATCGGCAGGTTGTTTTCGAAATCATCATTCACATAGTCCAGACGAAAGACATAGCCTTCCTTCATCGTCTCATCCAATTTGAGCTGTGGATTGTCTTGTGTCAGATCGGGCGATGGGACCGGTGTGTGACGATCACCAATGCGATCGTTGCGAATCGCGTCCTTGAACCACAAGGCGCCTATCGAGTACACGGGCTTGCGAGGCACGAAAAACGTTGCATTCCAATACTCGACCCCATCGCGAGATGTCTTCTCATAAGATTCCAAGCGACAATCATGAAGAATTCCACGCTGTACACGATTGATGACATTTGGCTTTGCTTCATCTTGTATGATTCCGTCTGCAACAATGGTTAGATGACGACGACCCATGTTGCGCTTCAACCAGTCTTCTGGAACCCACTCGGCTTTCAGCGGGATTGTCACGAACGAGTCGCGATCATGAGCTTGTTCGCTCATCCGAGTCCAACGATAGATGACGATACCTTTGGCTGGTTGGAGGGATTGAGGTCGCGGTTCGCCCGGTCGTATCGGTCGCGCTAATGTAAGAACTTCATCTTCGAAACTTAACAGTGATTGAAAGGTGCCGTATCGATTCAGAGTAATCTGCATGGGAGTTATTGAGGCATCCAGAAAGCCGATCCTGTACGCTGGACCCATTTGCTGTGAACCGATAAACATTTCCAGGTTATTGCTGGTAAACGTTCCTCTTATGGTTGCGCTCATTTTTGAACGCAGAACGTTACCAAATGTTTTGCCGTCGAAACTTATGGCGTTGAGTTTCCAATCTCCCGTGAACCCCTGGAGAATGTTCCTTGCGCTGTCGTCCAATCGCAAGGCCTGGCTTGCCTCTTTTGATTCGCCCTCCTTTGCTTGCGGATCGGCATTGTCAAGTGCGATGATGTATTCCTGCACTAACAATACCAACTCAGGTCGCCCAGAGCGTTGGGCAAGCTCCAGCGGTAGTGGCGTTCCCTTGCTGGCGAAGTTCGGGTTAGCTCCATGTTGCAACAGCAGAGAAGTTGTTTCGACACATTCATGAAGTAAGGCAATCTGTAACAGTGTCCATTGGCCGTCGCGGGGACTGAAGTCCAAATCGTATTTGTCCACGGTGAGCAGACGATTCAACGTCTCGGAGTTGTTTCTCATGACGCAGTCCATCAACGCATCATGGCCAGCTAGTTGATAACTCTTCCCGTCACGCGTCCTTCCCGCCACTGGACGACTTAGCCACGCTTTTGCCGCTTCGTCTTTCGCCTTTTCATCTTCCGCTGTGTCGGCGTTGGTCTGTGTCAGCGTAAGCGGAGGCAAGCGTATTTCCCCGGACAGCAGTCGGGCTGAATCGGAAAACAAGGGATGCGGTATCGCGATTCTGATGCGAAGCGGCGTATCGCGAGGAGCGTTAACGGCTAACGATGGAAAGCTCTCAAAGGATTGTCCATCTGGCGGTTCCAGCGACAATGAATCCTCGAATAGCGTTTGGGCATAGTTTCCAACGACAAACGGACAGGCACGTTTATAGATTCGTGACTCGCCATTCAAAGTATCGGGAAATATCATGCTTGAGATCCTGTAAGAACCTTGACGGCGTTTAGATGGCAACTGCTCACCGGTGGCTGTGCGAGCGTCAATCTCATAGTGCTGATACATATCCGAGAGTTGAATAGACTTCGAGTCGGTTTTGCTTGGATCGCGAAAGTAGAAATGGGGCTTGTATGCCTTTGCACTGGTCGAAGCTAAATCGCTCTCGTCGGGGAGTGTCACCTCTTCAATGGCGACTCCGAATTGCAGCCCATCCTGCGCAGCCGGCCCCCAATGAATCTCGTCATCCGTAACATGGTCGACTGGACGAGAACTAATCGAACGGAATCCGAGATGGATTGCGGTAACAATCTGCTTTCCATCTTGTGTGTACGGGTACTCGAATCGCAATGTCCAGTTCTCATTCTCAAATCCTTCCCTGTTGGACCAACGCGACACATACCCCCGAAGTCGTTGTGGCCGGAAAACGCTTATTTCGGCTTCCTTTGGCAAAGATCGAGTCTCGATGATTTCCTGTAGTGTCTTTCGTTGAGGCGCGAACTCAATCGATTGGTCTTTATCGATCAAGTCCGACAGTGCTGCCACAATCTCCTGTTCGGTTACGGGCAAATCGGGCAAAGTTGCATAGATGTTCGGATCGGGTGCATTCACCTTTGCAAGCCATTCTTCAATCGAAACACTTCCCTCAGGCATTGGCAGTTTAGATGCAGAAGTTTCGGGCTCGATCTTCACGTATCGGCTACGGAAGACGTACGTCTGTGGCGACGATTCCCCTTGGCGCAGACTAAGTTGAACGGTCCAGCGTTCTCCAAATCTGCCATCGCTTAGCTTAAAATGATTGCTTGATTCAACAGTCCATTCCTTCGGAAGCTGTCCACGTTCAATGGCGTCGCGTAGAACTTTATAGTTGCTTTCCTTGACGTTCATACTCGCGATCTCGTGGGACATCGCTCGTACGGCAGCTATCACTTCGTCGTCTGTGAGCAATGGTTGCTTGCTCCCTACTGGGTCGGCCCTTTGTAGCTCGTTAAACTGCCTGATCACATCGGCCAGAAGCCGTGTAGAGGCCGGCGATGAATCTGAACTCATAGGCTCACCCTTTGTGTTTGCCGTCGAGGGAGGAGTCATTGCAATAGTAACGGTTTCGGTTTCGCCCCGTTTCATGGACACAATTCCGTTCTCAACCGTTACCTGTGGAAACTCACCTGCTATTTCGATTTGATACGTGCCCGCCGCGACGCGCACCGATTTTCCTGATTTGGTTACGGTCAACTGCTTTACAATGTTTTCGCCTTGCATGATTCGAATGGGTACATCGTCTAGCTCTGATTCAATCGTCAGCGTTCCCTTATCCAACTCCAGCACGATCAATACGCCAGCGATGAACAGAGCAAAGGCACCGCACGCCGCGGCGATGTACTTTGCGATCGGCGGGTAGCGGAAGTCGCCGACGGATCGAGTATCCGAGCTAGCAGAGTCGAAACTCTTGACGAGTTTCGCTACGGGCGCAGGCAAAGAGGTCGTGGTTGGTTGTTGAAGGTAAGCCAGGCAGCCTTCGAGCAACTGGGCGACTTCTTCGGCCGATTGAAAGCGTTCGCTCGGCTCTTTGGCGTGTAGTTTTTCGATGATCGCGCACAGCCACTCGGGCACATCGGGATTGATCTCGCGGAGTGATCTTGGCTGGTTGTCGGTGATGCGGCGGAGGATGCCGAACGTTGTTTCGGCTCGGAAAGGGGAATGGCCAGTGCACATCATGTACAATACACTCCCCAGCGAAAACAGATCGCTGCGATGATCGATCGATTCGCCACGCGCTTGCTCGGGTGACATGTACTGCGGCGTCCCCGCGATCACTCCGCTGCGAGTCATCGTGGCATCATCGACCGCGCGAGCCAAACCGAAGTCGGTGATCGTGACTCGCTCGACGCCTCGTTCAAGCAGAATGTTGGCTGGCTTGATATCGCGATGCACGAGCCCTTGAGCGTGTGCGGCGGCCAGACCGGCTGCGATTTGTTGTCCGATCCGCAGCGTGTCTTGTGTACACAGCGGCCCATCGGCTTCGATACGTTTCTGCAGCGATGCTCCACCGATGTACGGCATCACCAGATAAGGCAGCTTTGGGTCGTCGGCGACGCAGTGAATGGCGATGACGTTAGGATGCAGCACGGCAGCAGCCGCTTTTGATTCACGAGCAAACCGTTTTCGCGCCGCGCCGCTGCCAGCCAGATGCGGTGCCATGACTTTGATCGCCACCACGCGATCGAGCGAACGGTCATGCGCCTTGAAGACGACTCCCATCCCACCACAACCAATCACGCCCGAGACTTCGTAGCCGCCAATGCGACCGAGCATCTCCGGGTCGTCGGTGGGAGCCAGCATCCCGACGACTAGATCCATTTGTTCAGCGAACGTATTCGAAGTTGCGAAACATCCGCCCGTGCTCGGATCGTTAGCAACATCCATCACGTTGAATCGACGCGTCCGATGAGTCAACAATTCGCCCGCCTCCCGCCACTGGTCTGCCGCAGCGACGCGGCGTTCCAGTTCTTCGCCACAACTTGCACATTGATCCAGGTGCGCCGTCAATTCGCTCTCCTGCTGTTCACTGAGTTGGCCGCGCACGAAGGCATCGAGTCGATTGGGATCGCATGTTTGTGGTATATTCATTCGCTCACGTCCTCTAGCTTTTCAACTGCCGCACGCAACTTTTGCATCACGCGACAGCGACAGGTGTAAATGGAACCCGTCGTTTTTCCCAAAGTGGCCGCCGCGTCGGCATTGCTGATGCCTTCCACGACGGTTAGCTCGAAAGCCCGCCACGTGTCCGGGTGAACTTCGCCGCGAACGGTCTCGGCGGCAATCGCATACAACTCGCGACGCACCTCCAGTTCAAACAGCGATTCCGCTGCCGATTCCGGTTGTTGGATCTCGGCAAGTAGGTCACCAACGCTGCTCGAACCCGTCGCCAGTTCACATTTACGCCGAGTCACCGCGTTGATGATCGCATTGCGAGTAACTCGCCGAAGCCAGTGATGAAACCGAGCCGAAGGAGACGAGCGTTCCCAGCGTGGAATCGCCGTCGCGACCGCCATCAAAACTTGCTGAGTCAGATCGTGAGCGTCCGCATCCTGCAAGCCGCGAGCGATTGCAATCCGGTAGATCACTGGCTGATAGATCGCGACAAACCGCTCCCACGCCAACCGATTGCTCGGGTCTTTGACCTGAACGATCAGGCTTTCGCGTGTTTCGGGGAATGGCGTCAAGACAGATCTCGCTGCTGAAAAGTGCCGGGAATTCTCGCATCTATAGGATTAAACACGAGATTTGCGAAACCTTACAGCACAACCTCACTAATATCGATTTTCTTTGCTGCCGCGTGCTCCTCCTCCAACGCATAGTCCTGTCGGAAGGCAGATCGCACTGGTTCATTTCCATGACGCAGCATAATGGATCTCTTCATCATGATAAATATCGTTTAACGCCAAGCCAAAGGCGATAGCGGATACTGCAGCATATTAGCAATTTCGCCGACGCCTGCGGCTTGTCGTTAAACTTCATCAAGCTTCGGCGTCACGTTGACACCGCTCCATGAGAATTGCGAATTACTTTTCCCAGCAGCCGTTGGCATGTGCCAGTTCGACTTCGTACTTCAGTTTGGGATTTTGGTCGAGCTTCTTAGGCCATTCGGCTAGCAGGGGTTGATCGGGATTTGTTTGACCAAGCAGCTTTGCACGCTTAACCGCGATAGCGGCGTAGTCTTTCGAGTCAAACGGCACTTGTTGCAACACAAATTGAGAAACAGCTCACAGCCAAATTTATTTCGATATACGCTTTGCCTTTTTAGCGGCCCCATTTTGGTGAAGTGTAAGAGCGTACGCGGGTCCATCGGCTCGAAGATGGAATTCCAGTTTCGCGTCCACACCTCGATAGGACCATTTTGTGGGCGAGTCCTCGAAGACTTCCTGTGTCGGCTGGTTCGTGATGCCTGCCATCAAGTGTCCGTCTTTGTAATTCACGTCAAAGATAAAGTTAGGCAGGAGTTGATAACGGCCGACTAGACGCTCGGGAGTGACTTTACCAGGATCGGCAGCGGACTCGTCGGCTGGCTTGGCGGTTTTTGCAGCGGCATACTTGCTAATAAGTTGACTGATCATTTCGTCGCAAGCCGGAAACGCCTGTTTTTCTCCTGTGTTGGTACAAACGACGGCAGCGAAGTCCGCCTCGGGCAAGACCCAAATCAACGCATATGTATTTGTGTTGGAACCAGCGTGTTGGAGCGCTGGACCGTATGGGGTATCGAAACAAATCCACCCACAAGCGTACTTGGCTCCAGATTTGTCATAGTCGACTTGAGGCCGATGGAGATGATCAAACGCACTTTGCGATCGGAGCACTGGCTCTGGCTTGCCCGCCAGTTGCCACCGCGCGTACTTGGCATAGTCTTCGATCGACAAGTGGACGGTTCCGGCGGCCGCATAGACCGTTGGGTTTTCCGCACCCATTGTTCTTGGGTCAACAGGCTAGCCGTTGGCAGCTTGATGCCCCCACAGCATTGGAGGTCGCAACTGCTTTGCTGACTGCAACGAACGAAAATCTGCCGACCGCATTTCCAGCGGATCGAATACATGCTTTTTCATTAGGGACTCATACGAGTCGCCTGTGCGGGCTTCCAGCATGGCCGACGCGATCGCGTAACCAAGATTGGAATAGACGAAGGTGCCGAGTGGCTGCGAAGGTGCCTTGTAAAGCGCAAGTTTGAGCATCGCTTTGCGCTCCAAAGTTGGCGAAAGCTTTTCTTCGAAGTGCTTTCCCCACGCCTCATCTGAAAGATCGGAAATATTGCCCGGCACTCCGCCCTGATGTGACAGCAGCTGGTCTAATGTAACTTTGCGAAGCTTGGGGTGGAGATCCTTGTCGGTCGCTTTAGGCCAGACTTCACCAATCGTCGTCTCCCATTTAATTTTACCAGCGTCGACTAGGACTGCCGCCAACGTCGCCGTCATCGACTTGGTATTGGAACCAATCGGAAATCGATCTGACAACTCAACGTTGTCGGATGTTCCCCGCTTACGAACACCATAGCACTGTGATTGAACAAGGCCTTTCGAGTTAACGACTGCAGCGGACATTGCCGGTACATCATGCTTGCGACAAATTTCAGCGAGTTTTGTAGCGAAATCCTTTGACTGGTCTTGAGCGTATATGCATGATCGAATGTTCGTCACGACGCTCAACGCGAGTATCAAGTAAGAACTTGCTACGAAGGAAATAGATCTCATTGGACACTCCGGCAATTTGATGATCTGAATTAATGTTACTGTGAGCCTGAGGCGCTGGCCGAGCTTTAGATACGATCGGCCAGCGCCTCAGGTTTACGAAACTCAAGCACTTGAGGTCTTTTGTTGCGGACTTTTGCTCGGCTCGCGACGTATCACAAACGAGTAGATGATTGTTGAGAGAATCGCGACCCAAAGATAGGTGCCAATCTCATTGGTCAGTCTGGCTGGAACGAGAGAATAGACCTGTCCGTACCAGTTCGCAACCAAGTGGGCCACTTGCCTGGCGAGCAAATACGGTGGAACCAGAATCCAAAGCGACATCAGCGGACGCAGCTTCCGCGATGGTGTCACGGCTACGCTGAATTGAGCAGCTGCCAAACCCAGAGTGAACGCAAAAAAAGCACAGGTCAGTACGCTGAAAATCTCATTCTGGCTCCCTAGCTTCTCAGCCGGAACCAAGCTCAAAATGTCAAACAAAGTATGTAAGATCGTCACGAAACAGAAGAACCAGACGGGAATGACGGTCAAAGCCCAGATCGGTGAAAACCAGAACGGCAACTTAGTGCAGGGTGGCTTTGGACGGATCGCAACTGGCCATCCCTCAGTAATTCCTCGACCCAAGAACATGTTGCCAACCATACGCACAAATAGGAGCAACGCGTCGTTAACGGAAAGTGTTTTCATCGAGTCCGTCGCACCGTTGAAATCTGGTAACGTAACGGACGTGGGTTGCTGAAGGTGCGCCAAACACCCTGCCAACACTTGATTCACTTCGCTCGCGGATTCAAATCTATGCGCGCGGTCTTTCGACAGCAATCTCTCGACGATGCTACAGAACCACGGAGGCAATTCGGGAACGAGTGATGCCATCGATACTGGTTGCTCTTCAACAATTCGCCTGAGAGTGGCGATCGTTGAATCGGTGCGAAATGGCGGTACACCAGTCGCCATCTCGTACAGCACGCAACCAAGACTGAAGAGATCCGAGCGGCCATCGAGTGCCTCACCGCGAGCCTGCTCCGGCGACATGTATTCCGGAGTCCCTGCGATGATGCCTTGACGAGTAATCGAAACATCATCGGCCGCTCGAGCCAAACCAAAATCCGTCAGCACCGCACGCTCTACACCTTTTTCAAGAAGTATGTTCGCCGGTTTGACATCGCGATGAATCAACCCTTGTGCATGAGCCGCCGCAAGTCCATCAGCAGCTTGCATTCCGATGCGGAGTATTTCCTTCAATTCCATTGTTCCAGACGCTTCGAGTCGGTGTGCGAGCGATTCGCCAGTCAAGAGCGGCATCACAAGAAACGGCAAGCGGCCATTGGGTTGTACCTGATGAATTGCAATCACGTGCAGATTGACGACCGCTGCAGCAGCCTGCGCTTCGCGAGCAAAACGTTTTCGAGCAAGTGGCGTGTGGGCAAGATGCGGTGCCAGGGCCTTAATGGCCACCAATCGCTTGAGCTCTCTATCATAGGCTTTCAGAACTACTCCCATTCCGCCGCGTCCGATCACCTCCAGAACGTCATAACCGCCCAGTTGTCCTAACGCCTCGGGCGAGTCGGACGGTTCCAGATGTTCGACGATGAAATCGGTCATCGAGTATTCTTCGCGACCTGGGATAGAATCGCCTATCTCATCTGCTTGGAGCAGTTCAGAGATTTCACAGCCCATCTGCTCTGCTCCAGAGATTCGCTCCATCGCCGTGGCGCAGACCGAACAGGATTCAATATGCGCATGAAATGCAGATTCCTGTTCCGGCGGCAACTCCCCTTGTAGTGCCCGTTGAATCACTTCGCTAGAAAAATGTTCACTCATGTTGACTCCTTGAGTTTGTCAACTGCGTCACGCAGCCGTGCAATCACGCGACATTTGGCAACTCGCACAGCCCCAGCCGTCAAACCCAGTCTGACCGCGACTTCGTTGACTTCTCGACCAGAGACTGCGACTTCCCAGAACGCTTGCCAAGTCTGCAGCTGAACTTCGATTCGGACCTGGTCAGAAGCCCGGTGAAACAAGGACCGATGCACCTCGCTGTCAAACTGCCGAGATTCGTCACCTTCAATGGATTCCCCCTCAATCAAGAGTGCGTCCAAGTCCAGTGATGTCGTGACCAGTTGTCGTTTCCTGCGCCGCACCCAGTTCACAACCAGATTCCTGGTCACACGCCGCAGCCAACCGCGAAAGGAACCGAACTCTTGTCCAGGAGTCCAGCGATCCACGCTCCGGCTGACGGCCAGCAGCAACTCCTGCAGGACTTCTAAGGCATCTGCGTCCTGGAGACCGAACTTCCTCAACATGCGATAGATGACCGGCTCGTACAAAATGACGAACTCCACCCACGCTTCGTGATCACGAGGATCGCGAAGTTTGAGTAGCAAGCTGGTTCGTGTAGTCGGAGTGGTGGTCATATTGGTTCTCTAAAGGAATACACGCTCGTTTTTGCATTCCGTTACACGTTTTTGCTGAAAAAAGGGCTTTCAACGCTAAAGTACATAAAAAACGAGACAATGGCGGGGATCACCATGAGGTTCAAGAACAAAATGAGCATGAGTATCACAAGCGCCGGTGCTCTTGGCAGACGTTTTGTTTTTTGATCTCCGGATTGTTGGTGCACAACCTCTGAGGCCGGCATGTTCTGATCGTTGGTGGCTAATGCCGCTTGCCTTCTTTTTTTCCTTCGAGACGCCAAATACATGAACGAAAAAAATGCGATTTCGGAGGGGATCACGGCTCCAACCACGGTTTGAAAAAGAACAGGGCCCATTTCTGGTATTCGAATCCAGAGCCCTGAATACAAACCGCAAAATGCTCCAAGCAAGGTCGGAACTAGGATTGCCGCAACGACACGCCAAGAAGGAACAGTATTGTTCCAATTGTCGGCCCACTTCTCCCAAGTGAAATCTCGAGTCGGATCAGCAAGCTTTGAAACCATAGCGATGACATCCTTTGAGTGAGGCCGGTCCTCATCATCTTCTAGACTTGCGACGAGTTTCAACAGTTCCTGGTGATGCGGCTCAAGATCGAAACGAATGGCGAGTTGATTAACCAGATAGACAACAACATTAACGACTAAGCCAATAAGAACAGGTCCACTTAAGGCTGCAAGAAAACCCCACCAATCACTCGACACTCTCCAAGCAACGTGAACAAAGAACGACATGATGGCTACCAATGACGGAAGTAGATACCACCAGAAAACGTTGCGGAGTAACCAGATTTGATGCTCAACTTGGCGTAGTGACTCCTTTGCACAGTGAAGCAGCGACTCACTAGGTTCACCAGTTTTATGCGGGTTACGTCTGCGATCGAAAATGACAAAGCCTATCACCCATATCGCCGCGGGGATTTCCAGATACCAAGTCCAGGGAAGTGCCATCGCGATTCCCAGATAGATCCAAAGCGGAATAAATAGTAGTCCGACGCCCAATTCACGAGCATCTCGCCAAAAGACAGTCGATCGAAACGACTGCTGGGAACGCTGCATTTCTTTCGTCAATAAATCAGTATCGATTGATACAAGCACTTGAGCTGCATCGGATTTCCATGCCAGCTGGTATTTGTCAATTTCCATCGGATGCTCTTTTCATTAATGCGCTCAATGCTTTCTTGGCTCGATTCAATTTCACTCCAACTTGATTTTCCGAGATTCCCAACACCTCAGACATCTCTCGGTAACTCAGTTCATCCAAGTACAACAGCACCAGGGCCGCGTCTGCTTTCGGCAACTGGTGTATGGCCTTGTAGAGCTGTTCAACAGTCTCTCGCTGCTGAACTTGCTCGGGACTTTCTGAAGCTTCCGAAGCCAAATCTTGCAACTCAAGAAAGGGCTGTTGCCGTGCACGTCGCGGCCGATCTTTGCGTTGCCAGTTCATTGCAGTGTGCAAAGCGACCCGATAAAACCACGTCGCCGCACTCGCCTTGCCTTCGAACTTCGCAAGCGAGCACCAGGCATGGAGCAATATTTCCTGCGCAAGATCCTGACATTCGTCGTTGGTCAGTGTGTACGCACGAGCAACCTTGATGACGGACGAGCTATGCTCTTCCAGCCATTTCGTGAATATCGATTTGTGATCTTCGTCAAGCACAAATGGCCTTCGCAAGGTGACGCAAAATGTCGTTCCAATAGTATTGGTACCAACTAGAGGCTTTTTATTACAGAAAAAATCAAACGGCTAAAGAAAATCGCCGAGAAAGCGCTGTTCTACTGTTTCGAAGGAACTTCGTAGGTTGCGCCTTTAACCTGCTCTCGAGCGTCAGCACTCTGGAAAACCCTTCAACCTGACGAGCCGATGGATCAGCGGATCGTAGTTTCTATCTTCTCAGTCGTTTGGTGGGGGCATTCACGGACGCTAGGCAGATTGAAATCGAAGATTGTTCGTACATCCGTCACTTCAATCAGCTTCGATTCAGGATGCGATTCGATTGTCCAGTAGGCTTCGAGTAACTTGCGAAACTCGTTGTTTGCGATCTGGAATTCTGCCCGCAAAGGGCTGCGGCTTGGATTATACTTTGTCGACCATGAACAACTTAACTCTTATGTTAGACGCAATCGAATCAGGACAAGCGAGGACCGAAGACCTTCTGCCGTTGGTCTATGACGAGCTGCGCCGAATGGCTGGTGCGCAAATGCAGCATGAGCGTGCAGGTCAAACGTTACAGGCAACGGCGCTGGTACACGAAGTCTTTCTTCGTTTGACCAGCGGTGAACAACTGAATTGGCAGAATCGTCGTCATTTTTTTGGCGCAGCCGCCCTAGCGATGCAACGAATTCTTGTCGAGCAAGCTCGTCGCCGACAACAGCTCAAGCGGGGTGGAAATCTTGAGCGAGTTGATCTAGTCGAAGTTGACATTGCAGTTTCCGGACAAGTTTCGGACTCGGAACTTTTAGCCATCCATGAGGCGTTTGGTGCGTTTGAAAAAGAGGAGCCAGCCAAAGCGGAACTCGTTCGCTTGCGCTATTTTGTCGGTTTGACGGAAGACGAAGCCGCAAAAACATTGAATATTTCCCGAGCCACCGCGTCGCGTTGGTGGACATTTTCCCGAGCCTGGCTTTTTCAACGAATGCAAGGTAGTGAGACTGAGTAGCGCACCCTGCGCGAGAAGTTCGAAAAAATTCTTTTTCAGATTCGTCAATTTGGTGAGGCGCTCCACACTTTGATGTCGCATGGCAGGTTGAGACGATTACTTTGGCGACTACCCTAAGAAGCGACCTACCATGACGGAACCTGAAGGAACAAAACATCGCAATGAACCAAATGGCATCCCCGATGCAGCGCCAACCGGTGCGGCTTCGAGCGAAAGTCCATTGAAGCCGGAGCTATCCGTCGCCCCGAATTCAATCGAAGGCTTGTTCCTACAGGCATTGCAACTTCCTTCTCCAGAGGATCGAGAGGCTTTCCTCGATCGCAATTGTCAGAACGAACCAGAAAACCGCAAGCGCGTACTGGCACTTCTGAGGGCACATGCTGACGCGGGCAATTTTCTCGAAACCCCAGCGGTTGATCGGCCGACAAATGCCCCAATCTCACTCGGATTCCTGAACCCATGCAATAAGGATGGCGTTCTGGGAACCATCGGGCCTTACGAAGTGCTGGAAGCCATCGGTCGAGGCGGTATGGGAGTAGTACTGCGGGCAATGGATCTTAAGTTAAACCGGATTGTTGCCGTGAAAGCCCTATTGCCGGAACTGGCATCAAACCCTAATTCCCGTCGCCGCTTCTTAAGAGAAGCGCAAGCGGCCGCCGCCATCAGCCATCCCCATGTTGTCTCCATCCACGCGGTAGATGATAGCGATCAGGATCATAGTGGTGCGCCGGTACCACCGTTCCTTGTCATGGAATGTATCGTAGGGCAATCGTTACAACAGAAGCTTGATAAAGTTGGCCCGCTACGACTAACGGAAATTCTTCGAATTAGTCGACAGATCAGCGATGGACTCGCCGCCGCGCATAAGCAGGGGTTGGTGCATCGCGATATCAAGCCCGCGAATATCTTGCTCGAGAACGGTGTCGAACGTGTCAAAATTACTGACTTTGGTTTGGCTCGAGCGATCGACGATATCACCGTGACTCGAACGGGTGAAGTCTGTGGCACTCCCCAGTACATGTCGCCTGAGCAGGCCTGTGGCGATCGGGTTGATCATCGAAGTGATTTATTCAGTCTGGGCTGTGTGATGTACGCGATGTGTACCGGCCATAGTCCCTTTCGCGGTGATAGTATTGCTCATGTCATCAAGCGAGTCACCCAAGACGAGCCACGATCCATAGCCGATCAAAACCCTGAAATTCCGGCTTGGCTGACTGAGATTATCTCATCCCTTTTGCAGAAGAGTCCTGAACATCGCTTTCAATCCGCTGAGAGCTTGGTTGAAGTACTCGACCAGCATCTTTCGCGAATTCAACTTGTAAATGAATCGGGGTCGCATTCGGCAATTAATCAACAGATTCCTAAAAGCGGCAAAACGGAGTCGTCCAGATCGTCTGAGCCGACGTTCAAAACAAACACATCTACTCAAAATTTCAATAGTAGCCAATATGAAGGGCCATATTTCTTCGGGCCGATGGTTCAAATCCCCATGTGGATGCGGGCCGCAAGCTTCACCGTTTTGACTGCTATAGCAGTTTGCGTGCTCATCTATTCCGCCATCTCGTTAGGTTCCGGTCGGCTTCCGAATGCCTTGGAAATGGGAATGGTTGGTGCCTTTCTATTGACCGGCCCACTGTTAATGTCTCTGATTTTATGCCGTCGTACTGCACGTCAACTTGTTGTCTTTTTTGCACTATTTCTCGGACTAAACATGTTCGGAGTGCTTATCTTCGCCTTGATAAAAGGAAAGTTGAAGCAAGAAAAAGAACCCGATTCCGTCAAAAGCAACCAGAGTGAAGCTCGCCAAACCTCACAGCACGCTCAGGCTACGTCGAACGATTGGAGGACCGATTCTGCTCAGCAGTCCAAGGAAGTTCAGTGCAGTGCCGCTACTTCCCAGGAGCCAATCGAAAACGATCTCCGGAAATTGCACTCCAGTACAAGTCGGTTGAATTATCGTTTTGCAGTTCTTGCTATTGTCGTTGTTGCGGCTTCATTCTTGATTCTGCCATCACTGTGGCTCGTGTCTCTGGCAACACGCGACGCAATCAACGGAAACAGTCTTTCAATTCTTGTTGGAGATTTCTGGAGGTCAGTTTTCGCTCAGAAAATACCAACTCTATTGACTTGGGGAACTGCGATTTCAGCAATCTCTCTGACGCTTCTTGTAATCACTGAGAGGCGAAGATCTGTGCGTAAATCTCGATAGACAACGATTTCAGACTAGCGAGGAGTATAGAACAATGAAGAATCCACTCTGCTACTTCACGTTACTACTCGGATGTTTCGCTGCCATCGGTTGCAATCATCAATCAGCACCGCCCAAATCGCCGTCATTGACTTGGCCACCGCCAGGAACTCGATCTACCTCGACTCTATTGATCGGTGACAATTTTCCGGATCTGAAGGGCGTTGGTCTGGATGGCGAGCCCGTATCGCTTTGCTTCGACAAAGAAGACGAATTGACCTTGGTAATTGTCTGGGCGACTTGGTGTGGATGGTGCATGAAAGACCTCCCTCATGAGATTGAACTGTGGTACGAATATCATGGGCAAGGCTTGCGAGTCGTCGCGATCAATGCCGATTCGGATCTCGATGCAGCCAGAGGTGCAGTAGAGAAATACAAGATTCCCTTCGTCTCGATTGCAGATGGCTTAGACGGTCCGCTGCAAAAGCAACTTGGATTGAATTCGTGGCCCTCACTTTTCTTGATCTCTCATGATGCCAACATCATTCAGGCTACACCTTGGATGCGCAATGACATTCAAGGGCTCGGTTCTGATGGCAAGCTGAAGTGGACTCCAGTGTTGCACGAAGCTGTCAAAGTTCACTTCGCCAATCAATCGCCTACGGCAGATATTGATCATGATGGGATCACAAATCAATTCGACAATCTAATGTACGTACCCAATTCGAATCAGCTTGACTCCGATAACGACGGAAAGGGAGATGTCCCCGAACATATCGCGAACGCTTGGCAAGGAAATGAAAAGGAGCATGGATTGCGAAAAGCTAATGAATGACTCAAAATCTCGACCGTCGCGTTTCGATCCACTATTTGATTCGTTGTAATCGGATATCGTCGAGCCGTCCAATTAAGCCTATCGCCTCTTTGCACTGATGACCGCCGCTCTGGAACCCCAGCGTAACTCTGTCTATAGCCAGTCGCGAGCTCCGGTTCGTATACCATCGTCGCTCACGACACTTCAACGCACTTTCCAAAAGCTACGGAATCATAACAGGATAAGGTGGAGCTCAGGGTAGTTCATCGCTTGGTTCTTTCAATCGGGGCCGGGAGCGGCGGGAATTCGCGGTAGTTTGGGTCGCCTGGATACCCGATCATGACCTCGACATCTGGACGAATACTCTGAAACTTAGCGATGACCGCTTCCTCGACGCTCACATTCTTAATGACCAAGTACCACATGCCCGATACTGCACACAGTTGACCCAACAACTCCTCGGTCACAGGTTGTCCTTGGGATTTGGCAGGGTTGTCAATTTGCCATCCTGCCAGCGAAACGCTTTATCGCGATCGAAGGCATCGCCATCGTTGATTCTGGCACCATTGTCGAAATCGCCTACAAAGGGATTGTTGGTCCCGAAGTCTGGTCGCAAATGGATCTCCGTCCGCTTGTATTCGGTCG
>CAUJKA010000506.1 GCA_963204965.1 Planctomycetota bacterium
GTCGACGCCTGCGAGGCCGTTAGTCAACGCGCACGCCCATAACGACTATGCTCATGATCGACCGCTACTAGATGCGCTGGATCACGGCTTTACGAGCATTGAAGCTGACGTCTTCTTGGTTGATGGCGAGCTCTTAGTGGCTCATTACCTGAAAGACGTTCAGAAGGAACGCACATTGGATTCGCTTTACTTGAAACCACTCTGGGAGCGATTTGAAAAGAACCAAGGCAGCATCTATGTAGAAAAGACTCCCATCACCTTGTTGGTCGACATCAAGAACCAAGGTCCTGCTACCTACGCTGTACTGCATCAACAGTTGGAGCGTTACTCGAAGATGCTCTCCGCGACTCGCGATGGCGTCCACAAACCAGGCGCAGTTACAGTCATCGTCAGCGGCGATCGTCCCGTGGAACAAATCAAGTCCAGTAATCCGCGCTTGGTAGGAATCGATGGTCGCATCGCTGATTTGAAGAGCGATTCGGACGCGTCGCTCTTTCCACTGATCAGCGACAATTGGCAATTGCAATTCAAATACCGAGGCAAAGGCGAATTCTCTGCTGACGAGAAAACGAAGCTTCAAGATATTGTGAAGCAAGCTCACACCAAAGGCAGACGCGTCCGCTTTTGGGCCACCGCCGAGTCGGAAGAACTTTGGAGCGAATTACGCAAGGCCGATGTGGATCTGATCGGCACCGACAATCTTGAGAAGCTGAGCAATTACTTGAAAGTACAACCATGAAATGCACTTCAATTGTCAATGTAGTGAGTATTTTCGCGTTAAGCCTGATCGGGATGACACCAACATGCTTTGCGGCTCAAGACTCAAACGCGACAAACTCTGCACAACCGACCGAACAGACAGTTGTACATTCTTTGGGCGATTCCAAGCCACAGCCATGGACTAGCTTGAACATCCAACGCTCGACTCGCGATTTTCAGTTTGCAATCGTCTCGGATAACGCGGGGACTCCACGGTTCGGCGTTTGGCGCGAAGCGATGGAGAAGCTTAATTTGCTTCAACCTGCGTTTGTGATGAGCGTCGGAGATTTGATCGAAGGCTACGTCGATGATCGCGAGCAATTGAACAAGCAATGGGATCGCTTCTTTAGCGATCTAGCCCCACTTCAGTTGCCATTCTTTTTCGTTTCGGGCAATCATGATGTCGGCCGGCCAATGTGGTACGACTTGTATCGGCAACGAATTGGTCCAACCTACTATTACTTCATCTACCAGGATGTGCTCTTCCTGATCTTAGACACCAACGATGGCAAAGATCATTCCACAGGGATGAGCGATGAACAGTTGACTTGGATTGAACAAGCCTTGCAGAAGCATCCGGCCAGCAGCGTTCGCTGGACGATGGTCTTTCAGCACAAGCCGCTGTGGAACGAAAACAATCCGCAGTGGAATCGTATTCGCAAGATGCTCGCCGATCGGGAAAAGGTTACTGTCATGGCTGGACATATTCACGAGTATATGGCGACGCAGATCGATGGAATTGAATACGTGGCGCTGGCGACTACTGGAGGCGGTTCTCCACTTCGCGGACGTGACTCGGGTGAATTGGATCACATCACTTGGGTTAGCATGAAGGATGAGGGACCGATCGTTGCTAATCTTGAACTGGACGGGATTCTTCCGATCGACTTTCGCTCCAATGATTCTGCCAAGCGGTACGACGAGATTGGCAAGGGCAAGTTCTTGCAGCTCAAGCCGATTCGTTCTGAGCAAGCCGAACTGCAACAAGCAACAACAACCGCGGTAATCAAGAACCCCGACTCGGAGCCATTGCGAGTGAAAGTGCTCTTTGAACCACCAGCGGGAGTCATCGTTCGGCCAGCATCAATTGCTACCACGATCGCTGCTAAGTCGCAGGTATCCGTTGATTTGGCAATCGAAGCCGAAAAGCCGACGCCCATTGGAAAACTCTCGCCGATTGCTCTTCATTGGCAAGCCGCTCAGGATCGTCCGACCAAGCCTTCGCTTCGCTGGTCGGGATTAAATCGGATCTTCTTCGACGGACCGTTCCAAATTCCTCGCACATCAGCCAAAGTGATCGACGGACAGATTGACGATTGGTCCGAATTACGATTCCACGTTGAAATGCCCGGTGAGATTCACACGAACTTGTTGGCTTGGCGCGGAACGGACGACGCGAAGTACCGCTGGGCTGTCGCGGCTGACGATCAACGACTGTACGTGGCGATCGAAGTCTTTGATGACCAGATCGATCATGGTCGCGATATGGTCTGGCAAGACTTTGCGGGTGTCTTTGTAAACCCAGTTGTTCGTGCCGACGCTAAGCCTGAAGAGATCAAAAAGGAGGCCTTCGCCGTCATGGCTGGGCTATCGATGTCTGCTGATGATTTGCGACGATATCAATTCGGAAATCCTCCGGCAGATGTCCAAACCAATGTCCGCCAAGTTGCCAATCGACTGTTCTACGAGTTCAGCATTCCAACCGATCGATTTGATGCTCAGCAGGATGGCAAATGGACCAAGCTGCAACTGAACGTCATCGTGAACGACCACGATCCTGACGACGAACGCGAAGGCATCTGCGTCATGTACTGGCGACCAAGATGGGACGGCATGTTCCACTACCCAACCTCAGGCATTTTTCAACGACAATGAAATTGACATTGGTGATCGTCGTTGGGAATCAACACTCCAAACAGATTTCAGAGCGCCGTGTGGTTTAGTTTGGCACGCTCTTGAATTCTGCGTAGCAACTTCTCAGCCATGGATTGAGAGGACCAACCAGCATTGTAACGCAGGTACTTAAGAAATCGAACAATCGCGGCGCGCTGAGACCGATTGAACGTCGCGTGAAAAGGAAAGCCATCAAAGTTCCCATCAGGAGTTATCGAAAACCTGTAGAACATTGTTTCCGCGAGACCCGACTGCGTTTGATTGTGAATGATGTCTATGAGGATTACAGGTAAATAGAATCGAAATCCCTTTCTATCGAGGAAGGTTAGCGCCCACGCTCGATCTCGCAGAATCTGAGGATCAACCTCCTTCCAATTTCCTCGCTGACAGTAAAGCGCAAGCCGTTTCTCAGACGCATTCATACCGTAATCGTCAAGGTTACGGGCAGTGAAGATGTCCACGCCATCTTCGAGCGTCACTCTAGAGAATGCAGAGCTAATATAGGAAGTAAGCCAATCTATCTGCGTCATGCTTTCGATACCAAAACTCGCAAACCTTGATCTACTGTCGACTGCGCTTTTAGCCCGTTCAATTTGGGAGCGGGGTTAAATCCTTGGAATATGGTGCTAGTCCTCGCGATTCATCTCGATCGCCTCGCCAAGCGCCTCGCGCAAATTCGCTAGCAGTTCTTCTCGAGTTACACCCTGCGAATTGACACCAGAAATTTCTTCGATCCAGCCAATCCACCAAGGGCCGTCTTGGCGAATAACAGCCGTGTATCCTGTTGGTAGCATTTGTACTCTCCGATCAAGTATTTGGAGCTTAATTGTACCACAGCTTGAGTCCTAATCACAACAAATGGCAAGCAACGGAATTCAGTCAACCTGAATTGGAAAACTCCTCACTTTGCGAATCTGCACCTTTGCGACTCTGCGTCAAAACAACTTCGGCACCGCGACAGTTGCTATCAAAACTATTCTTGAAAAACTACGATTTCGACTCAACTCTGACCGAGCAACCTGATTGGACCTTGACGTCAGATGCTGGTGTTAGGTACTTCCAACCTTAAATTGCTGTCCGTAAGTCGCGTACAGCGAGAAACAATTAGTTGACCTTTCCTGTCACCAAACAGGCGATGAACTTCTAGTGTTGGACTTACCACAGTTTATGAATCGTAAATCCGTTTGGGCATCGAGTGCGTTGGTATGCAGCCTGATTTCAGGCTGTCATCATCGCGCGCAAACAGATGTCTACGTCGATTCTATGGCAGGTGAGATCCGCGACTTGGAGGATCAACTCTACCAATACGATCACGAATATCGACTGCTCGAGCAAGAGCTGGAATCGCTGCGTCGGCGCAATGCTACGCTCAATAGTGCTGGGCTCAACAGTGCTGGTTCAGCAAACTCGCAAGCCGAGCCACTTCAATTAGTTCCCAAGAAGGACAAATCGGCTGAACCGGTCGCTCCTCCTAAAGAGGCACCACGTTCGCCTGCACCAAGCAATAGCAACACGACGAAGCCAGGTACTGGAAATGATTCTAGCGGAGCCAAAGAACCGCAGACTCCGCCATCGATTCTGAATAACAACAATCAACCATTCCAATTCCCTAACACTCCGCCCGGCAACTCACTCGAGAATCTGCCCGCGCCGAACAAGATCAATCCGCCAAATCAAAAGCCTGAAGCATCCTCGACCGATCTTGAATTCAATGCTGGCGATTTGATCGTGCCGACAATTACAACCGGCTCGCTAACGCCGCCGACGTTGGATACCGCCGCGCGCTCGGAGACGCCAGACAAAGATCTTGAAATGAGCCTTAGCCAAATCGAGATGCCTTCGCAGTTAACCGGTGGTCGCAACAGTACAGCCAAGATTACGACAGCGGTTCAGATGGTGACCGATAAGCGAATCGTCGAAATTGCCTTCCAACCAGCCCTCAGCCGCGCTGTCAGCTTTGATGGCGACAATCAAGATGATGGATTGTTTCTTGTCTTGCAGCCCAAGAACGAACAAGGCCAAGTGGTCGCTATAGCAGGTGCGGTAAGCATTGAAGTGATCGACCCATCGCGCGAAGGCAACAATCCGGTAATCGGGAAGTGGAACTATTCACCCGCCGAAATTGAAGACAAAATTCAACCGATCGGAAGTAAGCAAGGCATCCATTTGACTCTTCCATGGAACGGTCCCAATCCGAAAGCCGATCGCGTCATCGTGGTTGCAACCTATCAAATGGACAACGGCCGTAAGGTGATCGGCAAGAAAGAGATCTTTTTGAACTCGGGCACGGGACTCAAGACCGTTTGGACGCCTCGGTCCGCTCGGGATTCATCGCCAGCTCAGGTTCCCTCCTCCAAAGTCCTACAAGCCTCGGGCGAATCGTCGTTTGGCTCTGCGAACTTTCATCCCGTCCAATCTGTAGGTAGCTTTCCAGCTCCTGAATCAGCTCCTGCGCCTGAGTTCCAACGATAGTATCAGGACTCGCCAGAGTTCCTTCTTGTAGTGGGATTCGCCAGAATTCCCTTTCGTATTAGGACTCGCCAGAGTTCCTCTTCGTAGTGGGATTCGCCAGAATTCCCGTCTGCAATGGCGTGTAGTGGGACTCGCCAGAGTTCCTTCGGGCATGGGGATAGTTGCTTACACTCTTTGAAAGAATTCCCTTGCTTCAGGAATTCTGGCGAATTCCACTACGAGCAACGTAAGAAAGCTCTAGGCTTGTTTCTAAGCTGCGCTGCGGTGACAATAGGACACTGACTTCCCCGCACCCAGGAGCTTTCCCGCCGTGAAGACGTACTTTTCCAACCTTCGTCGAAATTTCCAAGCAAGCTTTTGCTCGTTGACTTCTGTAGCCTCGATCGCAGTAATCTTGATAGGTGCCTCGAGCTCAAGTGCTCGTCAAGAAGAAAAGAAAGCCGAGCCAGCAAAAACTCCGGCTGAGGGAACGACGGAATACAAGACCGAGGCCGGTCGCATCGTAACGACTGTGGTCGAAGGGTTGAACAATCCTTCATCCGTCGTCATGCAGCCGGAAACGGGAGTGGTCTTCGTCGCCGACTCGGGCAATGGGCAGGTCGTTCGCATCGTGAACGGTAAAGCTGAACCGATCGTTACAGACTTTCCCAAAGAAAGCCTTGCCACAACACCAAGCGTAAATATCGGACCGCTGAGCCTAGCGTTTCTCAATCGCGAGAACTTGATCGTGGGCTGTGGTGGTCAACCCGCGGGAGTTGACGCAGTGAAGGTCTACACGATAACTGCAGCAACTAAGTTTGACGCGCCGAAGCTCTCTATAAATCTTGTCGCCGATGAGCCTCAGTCGCAGCCAGCCGAAGGTAACTTTTTTGGCTTGGCCGTCGCACCCAACGCAGTTTTCACGACCAGCCAAGGCGATGCTGCCAAGGGTTGGATCAGCGTCACAATGAAGACCGCTGGTGAATCGCTGAGCGGATTGGTCAGACATATTGCATCGACCGAAGCAACGGGTGTAGCGACACCGTCCGCTATCACGATCACACCGCACGGTTATTTGTTAGTAGCCAACGTGGGCAGCTTGGGAGCGGAGAAGGACAGCGTGCTTGCCTTTTACGAACCAGCGTCCAAGAAGATGTTGATGAAGCTCGACACTGGCTTGATGGACATCAGTGCAATCGCCTACAGTCCTCGACGACAAATGTACGCGCTGGACATGGCTTGGAGCCAACCGGAAATGGGCGGGCTGTATCGCATCGTCGAAGACAAAACAGCAGCAAGCGGCTTGCGAACCAAACTGATCTGCAAGCTCCCACATCCAACTTCGATGAGCTTTGATGGCGATGGCGGCGTTTATGTGACTCTGCGCGGCGAAGTGGACGACAAGGGCAATAGCAAAGGTTTACTCGTCCGCATCCCCTCCGAAGAAAATCTGTAGCTCGTTCAGGTTTCAGGTTGTCTCAAGTCTCAAGTCTCAAGTCTGTACTTAGCCAGCTTTACAAAACCAGCGGCAGGGACTGCCGTGGCACACTTGGGACTGCTTTTCTGTCGAATTCCCTTCAATCGGCGGCGGCAAGCACTGTGACCCTAGCTCGATTTCGGCTACATTTTTTGCGTCTTTCGGTGGAGTAATTGCGAGCTCGCGTGAATTGCGGCTCTGCCCCACCATCAGTGAAAACAGGAATCGATTCAGGTGGAAAATAACAACGAGCTGGACTTTCCAGAAAACGTACAGTTGGGTGTAGAGATCGCTGACGCTGCGGATGCCAATGATGCATCAAAAGCCGAACAACTGATTCGCGGCCATGACTTTATCGTTCTTCAAGAGATCGATACAGAAACCGGCGAAGCGATGATGGACGAAGACGATCGTTTCAGCGTCGTATTGGCCGAGGTCGACGAAGATATGGCCGTGGTTTGCTTTACCAGCATGTCGGCTGCCGAAAACTTCATGAACGAAGTGTGCGATGAGCTAACGGGTGGAACTCGCTTGCCAACGATCGTTTTGGAAGGCGATGAACTGCTGGATGGGCTGCCCGATGGCATTGGATTGTTGATCAACCCTACCACCGAAGAAGAATGCTACTTCTCGCCATCATGCTTTGAGTTCCAAGAGAACTCCGGCGAAGAAGAAGAATCTCTGCCCTCTGAGGACTAATCCTGGACTATGCCGGCTCAGCCCAAATTGGATCGCTTTGTACAACTGGCCAAAGAGTTTGATATCGTTCCAGTGTATCGCCGAATGCTCAGCGATACACTGACGCCGGTTTCGGCCTTTCGATTATTGGACGACGGTAACTCCGCCGCTTTATTCGAAAGCGTCATTGGCGGCGAAAAAGTTGGACGATACAGCTTCATTGCCGTTGGTGCTCAAGCAAGGTTAACTGCGACTCGAGATCAGCTGAGTATTTCGGGCGGTCGAGAAGCGGCAGAGACCAAGCAAGTGGCTGATCCTTTGGACGCTCTGTGGAATTTTGTATCCGGCAAGAAAGTCGCCAAGCTTACCGAGCTGCCGCCGTTTTCGGGCGGTGCCTTTGGATATGCGAGTTACGACGTCGTTCGTTATGTAGAGGACCTACCCAACGCGCCTACGGATGATCGTGGCTTGCCCGATTTAGATTTCTCGATCTTCGACGACTTGATCATCTTCGACAACGTGACCAAGTCGCTCTTCGTCGTCGCCCACGTTCACTGTGCACTATACGAATCGGCCGAAGAGGCTTACCAAGCTGGCCAAGCACGAGTGAACGCGCTGGCTGAGAAGCTTCAAAAACCGCTCCCGGCTCTTTCGCTCAGCGACTTTGATTCCGAAAGCAAGCCGCACCTGGATGCAAAAAGTAATTTCACTCAGGCGCAGTTCGAAAAAGCAGTCAATCAGTGCGTTGAGTACATTCGGGCGGGCGATATCTTCCAAGTAGTCATCGGTCAGCGACTAGAATTACCCAACCTTTGCGATCCATTTGAGGTCTACCGCACGTTGCGTGTCGTGAACCCAAGCCCTTTCATGTTCTTTGTGCGCACGCCAGCCGTTACTTTGGTTGGATCTTCACCCGAGATCATGTGTCGCGTCATCGATGATTGGGTAACAGTTCGCCCTTTGGCCGGAACGCGTCCGCGTGGCAAAACCGAAAAGGAAGATCGCGAGCTAGCCGAAGAATTGCTCGCCGATCCCAAGGAACGCGCTGAACATGTGATGCTGGTCGATCTTGGCCGCAATGATGTGGGCCGAGTCGCTCAGTATGGCACGATCGAACTGACCGATGTGATGGTTGTCGAACGTTACAGTCACGTCATGCACATTAGCTCCAGCGTTCATGGCAAGTTGCGCGAAGGTTTGAACGCAATGGATGCAATGAAAGCTTGTTTGCCTGCCGGAACAGTATCGGGTGCACCGAAGGTAAGAGCGATGGAAGTGATCGACGAGATCGAGCCTCATCGACGTGGGCCTTACGCCGGCGCTGTGGGCTACATCGATTATGCCGGAAACATGGACACCTGTATCGCGCTCAGAACCATCGTCTTCTGCAATGACAAGATCTACATCCAAGCCGGCGCAGGAATTGTTGCCGACAGTGTTCCAGCCACTGAGTTTCAAGAGACGCTCAACAAAGCCGGTGCCATGCTCAAGGCCATCGAAGCCACGGTTGCGCGGAATGGTAAGCTGTAGGGTTCGGCTTACTTTGGCTGTGATCTTGTAAGCTCTGGCTCCCTTCGCCCCTGAGGCACGAAGGGGAGAAGGGCTGGGGATTAGGGGTTCTTCATTCGCTTTCCCGAATTCGAATTAACACGAATGTTGCCGCAGTTTCCTTCAAAGCCAGTTCACTATTGCCAATTGCCCGGCCAGTCATTAGATATACGCGCCACCGAGCCCCACGGCAACTAAACTCCCATTGCTTTCCTAGTGGGCCGGTACCACTCGAATTTAAGGTCCACCCACTTTCTTTCAAAGTCTCTGGAATGGCTTGCTCGAGAATTTTCCCATTGTCATGTCTATAGAGGGTCGAGTCTATCGTAACTCTAGATTGATGGTACGTCGCTGACCCACCTTCTTCGTTGAAATCAAGGGTTGCAGAGGGATCATGCTCTTGAATCCATGCGAGCAATGTACTGCCTGAAATCTCTGGAAACTTGGGTCGATTCCATTTCCTGCCAATATCAACTACATAGGGCATACACAATGCTGCGATCGTAATTAGCAACAGCCCTTCACGGATCGAAATAGACTTTAATGCCAAAATGCACCTTACTTTGTCTTGGAAAGTACTTGCAGTATCAGTTTTGTAGGGTGTGTGGAGCGAGCACCCGCCAATAGTGTTCGAACAACTTTGAACTTCGCCTGACGATACCGCTTTGTGGAACGATAGACCGCTCGCGAAACACACCATTCTTCGTAACCGGTCACACATGCCCATGAGTCCACAACACCATTGGCGTGTTACGAGGTCAGACAATCGGTATTCATACGCATACGCTTCGGCCAACAATTTTCTCATTGCATTGTCGATTGCATCAGACCTCTGCACACGCCCTACGGAAAACGGCAGAACGATTCGGGCGAGAGGCTCGCGCACCGGTATCTACTCGACTAACTTCACCATGGCTTTCCCCATCGCCTCGCCGATCAAGTAATAGGTCTCGGCATTGGTGTTCCAGTGATATCCTTGGCCACTAGGTGATTGCTCTTTTTCTCGCCAAAACGCTCGCGTACCTACGAAGGCTACATTGCCATGAAACTCCGGATGCTCGGAAACAGCAGCTTGCGCTTTCATTAATGACAAGGCTCGAGGATGAGTTTCTTTCGGGCCATTCATGCCTGTTTCTGCAATTACAAACGGCAGTTTATCGGCCTTCAAATCACGTCGAATGTCTTTGATAAAGTGCACCATGTTGCTTTCGTACTCAGCGTTGAACTTATCGTTGATACGATCGTTCCAGCCTTGGTGCCATCCAAAACCGGCGAGTTGATAGGAGCCATCGCTGCCTGGAACCAACTGCTTGATATCAGCAAGCGCAGCCTGAGTTAGCGACAGGACTTCGCGGTAGTACTTACCGACAATTGTGGGATCTTTGGCAATTTCGGCGTATGCTTTTTCGCCAAGCGAATAGGGAATCGGTCCAGCACTCGGCGAGCGAAAGTCGACAGCTAAACTCTTGCCACCCCAAGCGCATTTGATGAGCAACACAGGTGATTCAATCGCGTCGCCTACGATGCGTCCAAAACCGAGTTCAGGACCAATCCGATCTTGTTTGACTCCGTAACCAACGGTCAGCGGACCATTACGATCGAGATACGAGATCCAAACATCGTTTCGCACAGACCACTTCCCAGAGTCGTCGATTAAGTGCTTGAACTGCGCCGATGTTGCGGTATTGTTCACTAGAAATTCGAGACTTCCTTTGCCCTCGTTGCGCGAGCCTTCAGCGGGGACAAAACCGTGCCCTTCCATATTGGACTGCCCCGCCAGAATAAAGACTTGAACCGTTTTGGCCAAATTCTGAGCAGGGACTGTATTCGAACCAAATAACAGCAGGACCAAAGCGAACAATAAAACTCGAATCACTGCGAGAAATCCTTAGAATTTTGACAGATCAACCCTCGTCACTGGGTTAAGATGTTAGCCTGCCAGCCCGTAGTTTACCATTTGACGTGACGTTGTTTCGACTAGAAATCTGGGCACAATACTGGCTACCACGAAGTGGAATTCGCTAGAACTCCCGTGCATCCGGAATTCTGGCGAATCCCACTACCATTAGATATTACTTGAAGAAGCACTTCCTTTGATTCCGGAGAATATGATGCGTCGATTGTTCTACCTTCCCCTCTTCCTTCTAGCTGTAGTAGTCGGCACCACAAGCGCGAGCGCGCAACAAACGGTTGCTCGACCACCTGCAATTGCCTTCGATATCAGCGGCAAGACGTTGAGCGAAAGTAAGTTGGTTAAGTCGATCCCCATGCCTCCCAACGCTCAAATGAACGTGCTTGATGCGCGACGATTGTTCGGTGCGATTAGCGTTCCTGAGTCGATCGCCGCGTTAGCTCAATTCCAGCCAGGCGGAGAACTGCCAGTCGAGTTGCTTATTGTTGGCGAGTTCGACAATAACGAAGACCGCCAAAAGATGATCAGCGACTCGCAATTGGAAAACGCGGAAACCGTGCAGCTCAACGGAAAGGATTATTACGTCGAGCCAAACGTGGGAAATATGCACTTGCTACTGGAAGAAAAGAAGATCGAGATTGGCTCCAAGGACTATCTACTCGCTCAGCGACCTGCGTTGCTAACTGCGGCTTTAAAAGCTGCGATGGGCGAAATGGGCAAGGCACCATTCAAGCTCGCCATCGACATGGAGCAGGATCGTGCGTTTTTCGTTGAAGCAGTTGATATGGCTAAACAACAAGGCGTCCCACCGATGATGCTTCCTTTCTTGGACCTACCCAAGAAGATCAACTTGCTAACCTTATCGATTGATCCCAACAGCGACGAGATGCTGAAGCTGACCGCCAAAACGAGCAAGCCGTCCGATGCCAAGTTTGTTGCCAATGCCATTGATGGCTTATTGGGTATTGCCAAGATGGGTTATGCTCAGGCGCCTAAGGAGATGCCAGGAGTTGAACTGTACCAAGCGATCTCTGCGAATACCAAAACGTCTATCAAAGACAATGACACATTCCTGATCATTAAGAAGCCAGCCGGTTTCGATGAGCTCTTGCAGAAGACAATGGCTCAGGCTGGTGAGATGAACAAAAAGATGATGAAGGCAAACAACCTGAAGCAACTCTTGCTAACAATGCACAATTACGAGTCCGTGTACAGCAAAGTGCCTTTTAACCATGACATGAACGGCCGCGCCTCGTTGGAACTAAGCTGGCGAGTTCGAGTGCTGCCCTACCTTGAGCAGCTCGACTTGTATCAGCAGTTTCAGCTAGATGAGGCTTGGGACTCCGAAAACAACAAGCCACTTGCAGAAAAGATGCCAGAAACCTATGGCACGAACGGAAAGACCCCTTACTGCTGGATCGAGTCTGATGTGCAGAGTTTTGGTCAGATCACCGATGGATTGAGCAATACAATCGCCATAATTGAAAGCACCGAACTTGTACCCTGGACCGAAGCGAAGGATATCTCCATCGAAGCGGCTGAAAAGATGATCCTCGGACTTCCCGACGGACAGGAAATCTATGTCGGGATGTACGATGGTTCAGTTCGTAAGTTAAGCAACAAAGTTCCAGCGGACAAGCTACACGCAATGCTGACTCCCAATGGAGGCGAAGCAGTTGACACTTCTGACTTCTAGTCCTTCTTTCAAATTTAATACGTCGAGTAACTGCACCAGAACTCCCCTACAGCGGAGTTCTGGTGATTCGACCGAATGTAAAACTGCGGCTTAAAGCCAACACATTCCAAAATATTTCCGGAGAATATGATGCGTCGATTGCTTTGCCTTTCTCTCTTTGTTCTTGCCGCTTCGGTCGGCGCTTCTCGAGCGAATGCTCAACAAACAGTTGCTCGACCTCCGGCAATCGCCTTCGATATCAGCGGCAAGACGTTGGGCGAAAGCAAGCTAGTGCAACTGATCCCCATTCCTCCCAACGCGAAAATGAACCCACTTGTGGCTCGACGACTATTCGGTGCGATGAGTGTCCCTGAGTCGATCGCTGCGCTAGCTCAATTCGAACAAAGTGGGGGAGCGCTTCCTGTCGAGTTGCTTGTTGTTGGCGAGTTCGACAATAACGAAGATCGCCAAAAGATGATCAACGATGCGCAATTGGAAAATTCTGAAACCATCAAGCTCAACGGAAAGGATTACTACGTCGAGCCAACGGTGGAGAACATGCATCTGCTGTTGGAAGAGAAGAAGTTCGAGATTGGCTCTAAGGACTACCTACTCGCTCAGCGACCAACTCTGCTAACGGCGACATTAAAGGCTGCCATGGGCGAGATGGGCAAGGCGCCGGTCAAGATCGTTATCGACATGGAGCAGGATCGTGCATTCTTCCTCGAAGCGGTTGACATGGCCAAGCAACAGGGCGTCCCAGCGATGGTGCTTCCCTTCTTGGATCTTCCAAAGAAGATCAACTTGCTAACGCTGTCGATCGATCCCAACAGTGACGAGCTGCTAAAGTTGACCGCCAAATCGAGCAAGCCTTCAGACGCCAAGTTTGTTTCCAACGCGATCGATGGTTTGCTGGGTATTGCCAAGATGAGCACCGCGCAAGGTCCAAAGAATACGCCAGGACTAGAACTGCTAAAGGCGATCTCTGCCAATACCAAAACCTCTACTAAGGACAACGACACATTCCTGATCATCAAGAAACCGGCCGGTTTCGATGAGTTGTTGCAAAAGACAATGGCTCAGGCTGAAGAGATGAACAAAAAGATGCAGAAAACCAACAACCTAAGGCAACTCTTGCTTGCAATGCACAATTACGAATCAGCGTTTAGGAAGTTGCCTTTTAACGACGATATGGGCGGCCGCGCTTCGTTGGAGCTGAGCTGGCGAGTTCGAGTAGCGCCTTTCTTTGAGGAAGGTTCTCTTTATGAGAAATTCAGGGTAAACGAGCCTTGGGATTCCGAAAACAACAAGCCACTAGCAGAGGAGATGCCTGAAATCTACGGCAAGGACTCCAAGGCTGGAAAGACAGCATACTGCTGGATCGAGTCCAATGTGCAAGGATTTGCGAACATCACCGATGGAACAAGCAACACAATCGCTATGATTGAAAGTACTGAACTTGTACCGTGGACTCAAGCCAAGGATATCTCCATCGAAGCGGCGGAAAAATTGATCCTTGGACTTCCCGACGGGCAAGAGATTATTGTCGGCATGTACGACGGCTCTGTGACTCGACTCGACAACAAGATTCCGCTCGAAAAGCTTCATGCGATGCTAACGCCAGATGGAGGCGAAGTTATTAACCCTTAACGTTAAGTGCTTCTTACTTAACTTAACGCGAATCATACTGGCTTGTTGCTCCTAATCCCAACCCGCTGCGTTAGCGAGGGATCAGTAGTGTTAGCGAGTAAACAATTCCCTCGCTAACGCAGCGGGTTGGGTTCGATCTACCGCATCCACAAAAGAGCCCCTAACGGTAATCCTCGCCAACCAAACTTTGCAAGACGCTCTGCTGCCATTGCTTCAGCTTGGCAGAAAGCGCTTGGACTTTGCTGGGATTTTGATTGGCTAGGTCGTTCTTCTCACTCGGGTCTACAGCCAAGTCGAACAATTCAATCTTCGGCTGCTTGCCTCCATCGTGGACGACTAACTTGAAATGTCCATCGATAATGGCTTTAGGTCCCAAGTAGTCCTCGTCGGCAATATCGGGATGTCGATAGTTCACGAAATTGCGAGTCGCCTTGCCTCCCATCAATTTTGCCATCGGAGTCGTCCCCATTTGCAGTGATGGATCGAGGTAAGATGATGGCTTGATGGATGAATATCGCTTGCTGGTGAATTCCCAAAAGTAAAGTGGCGCAGGCCTCTCTTGAATACCGCTCTCGATCGCTTCCACCAAATTAATTCCATCGATAGGACGACTAGGCAACGCTTGTCCGGTCAGCACAGCCATGGTTGGCAATAAGTCGCTGGTGCAGGTGGGAAGCTTGGTCGACATAGGTTGCTTTATACGGCTAGGCCACTCGACTAAACCTGGCACCAACGTACCGCCTTCGTAAACCGCTCCCTTGTGCCCGCGATGAGGTGATTTAAGCACTCCATCAGCCGATGTGCCGTTATCACCACAGTAGAACAGCAGCGTATTATCGCGCAGACCGCTTTCGGCAAGGTACTTTCGCAACTGGCCGATGGAACGATCCATTGCAGTAATCTCAGCGTAGCGCTCTCGCAGCACTTCGCCTTGACTGCGACTGACTTGATTGCCTGTTTCATTTGAAGTCAGCTTCACTTGCTTGTCGGCGTAAAGTTTTGGCAGATCGTCGTAGAGTGCGAGATCTTCAGGAAGGCCGCTGTAGGGTTCATGCGGTGAACCAAACCAGACTACGGTCAGAAACGGTTGAGGGCTTGTCGCACCGGTTGCACCAGCTCGCGTTCTTTTCATGAAATCGATCGCTTCGGAAACCAAAATCTCCGAACTCTCACCCTTGAATTGCTGCGGAGCATTTCCATTGCGTGAAAGAGTTGGATTGAGTTCAAAGAAGTTGTCATGCGAGAGCCATTCGTGAAATCCCATCGGACCTGGGCAAACCGGCGAGTCCTTTTTGACAGCTCCCACATGCCACTTTCCGAAATGAGCACAGCGATATCCAGCCTTAGAAAGCAGATGAGCGATCGTAATCTCTTCAGGTCGAAACGAATAGCCCGGAGCAAACGTACCCATGCGATTGGGATGTCTGCCCGTGAGAAAACTAGCTCGAGTTGGTGAACAATTGGGATGCGCCGAGTGAAATCGCTCCAACCTTAGGCCTGTTCGAGCAATCTCATCCAGCACAGGGGTCTTCACGTGCGGATGCCCATTGTAGCCAGTCTCCTCCCACCCATGGTCGTCTCCCATCAGCAGGACGATGTTGGGTAATTGCTGAGCATGGGCACTAAGAGAAAGGCCAACGAAGAGTCCCCACGCCCAACACGTTGAAAGAATCAGATGCTTCGGTGTTTTCAGAGTCTGCATTGGCTAACTACATTCGTAAGAGTGGTTGCGACTCGCGCGACATCGCTCTGTTGGCAATCGAACGACGCAATGTCAATACAAAGTCTAACTATCTTAACAGATGAAAAGCATTGATTGGAGGCAACTCGATGCATTCTAACACCCGCGAGTCAAGCCCTTACCCTTATTAGCTTTCTTGCGACTTGCAACAAGTCCCGCGTTAGCAGACAATAAGGGATATGAGGACATTCCAAATGAGCAGCATCGAAAATACCAGTATCAAAACCAAGGCCCATGAAACACTTCAGACTCTTCCTGACAATGCGTCGTGGGAAGACGTCATGTACAGCATCTATGTTCGGCAGAAAATTGAAAATGGGTTGAAAGATGTAGCCGAGGGCAACTCGCTTTCGGTTGAAGAAGTTCGCAAGCGTTTTGGATTGCCTGAATGATTCGGATCGATTGGGCACGCAGTGCAATGGTTGACCTTGCCGCCATCTATGAACACATTGCACAAGACTCACCCCGGTACGCCCTAATCGTAGTCGACCGACTGACAAATCGTACCAAGCAAATAGCATCTTTCCCACTCTCCGGTCAAGCAGTCCCAGAATACAATCGCGATGACATTCGTGAGGTAATTGAATACTCGTATCGGATAGTTTACCTGGCAGAGCCCGAGAGGATCTACATAATTGCGGTCATTCATGGCGCCCGTTTGCTCCCCGACAATCCGAATGCACTTGGCAAGCAGTAAAGCATTCTCGCTTGAGTGAGCGAGAATGTGCGACTGCTTTAGATCTAGACAAACAGGCAAGTTTCTGCGGGAGACGTAATTGCCCATTGAGGAGCATTCGTGACAGATGAAACGACTAAAGCAGATTGCTACTCAGCGGGTGAGCGACGGTGGATGGAGTACGGGCAACAGCTTCGCGCTCGATGGCTTAACCCACTCCTGCGATTCCTGGATCGCTATCGTGTAACACCCGATCATATCACAATCGCCTCGCTAGGGTTTGGTGTCCTATTTGTGCCGCTATGGTACCTGCAGTTTCCGTGGCTAGCATGGAGCGCTCTGATGCTCCATGTCATGCTTGATGGCGTCGATGGGCCGCTGGCAAGATATCAAAAGGTCGACAGCCAGCGCGGAAGCTTTACAGATTCATTCTGCGATCAAGTCATCGTTTCAGTGGTGACGATGGCAATGATGAACGACTCAACTCGGATCGTCGACGTCTGGGGCGGCAGTTTGTTTATCCTGCTGTACGTCGGCGTGTTGGCCATGTCGATGGTTCGAAACGCTCTGCAAGTGCCTTACTCGTGGCTAGTCCGACCAAGGTTCTTTTTATTCGCGGCTATCGCTGTTGAATTGCTTGGATGTACTCACGCTGTCGCTTGGACAATCTGGATTAGCAATTTTCTGCTGGCGATCAAGACTGTTTCGGGATTCTTCAAGCTACGTGAACGGCTGCCAAAATAGAAGAAGAGACCTGCAAGAACAGTCGCCTGCGGCTTGCCGTTAAACAATTTTGCGCCAAGTCGTTTAACGGCAAGCCGCAGGCGACTGTTTTACCGACCGATAAAACAGTTTGGAAAAAGAACGGCTTACTGACTGATTACTTTCACCAACATGGTCGCGTATGCGCCGCGCGGTAAGGTGAAGCTCAGTCGCAGAGCGTTTTGGTCTTCATGAAGATCGTCGCTCATCCATTCAAACTGGAAATCGGCTGGTCGCAGCCAGCAAGGCCGGACGCCTTTGGAGAAAAAAGTGTCGCGAGGGAACTTCAAGCGTATTTCGCGACGCTCCATTCCCAGCGGTTGCAAGACTTCATCCAATGTTCCCACCAAATCCTCGGGCCAATCGTGCTGCCGCGCGGTGGGAAGCGGTAGCGCCAACGAGCCCAACCAGTTCAATTGCTCAGCATCGCAAGTACTGGCCTGCGGTAGTGCCAAGTTGCCAATTACCGATTCAAAGTAGGTCACGTGAGGCGACAATCGCGATTCGATCAAACGACTGAGCCATCGATTCCAAAGTCCGCTTTGAAACGCAGCCAGATAGATGCTTCGCAAGTCGGTACGAATCAGTGCGATCGCTCGCTTAAAGTTGGTTGGATGATCGCACAAAAAAGTCACAATGCTGCGTCGGTGCGATCGATCTAGGCGATCTTTGCATTCGAGCCATTGTCCCCAATAGTCTCGAAGAATTTGCTTTTGTTCCGTCTCGCGTCCTCGATCATGACTGTTGGGTTCGGCCATCGCCAAAAACAACGCTCGTTCGTAATCACCCTTGCACCAGGGCTCGGCAATAAACTGCCCCGATTCGCCGATAGAGCCAAAGCGTTGGTCGTCGAAATAGTTGACAATGCCAACCTGCTGAACAAGCTGCAATCGATCAGCAATCTTCTGACGATCGTCATTTTCAATGCCGCGAAGAAGAATTTCAAACTGATTTCCGGCGATATCTTGCGCCACGAATTGTCGCGAAGTTTGTCCCAAGTATTCCAGAATGAAGGATCGATCTTCAAAATCTTGCTTGGGACCGCGATGAATCGTCAGGTATTGCTCGGTTTGAGCGTGGCGATCTTTCAAGCCACCGTAACTGATCTGCTGCCTGGGCAAATTCCAACCGCGAAGAATCGCTTGGATGGCTTCGGGAGTGCCGAGCGAGGTTTTGCGTAGGCGATAAAGGGCGAATGGGCCGCCTTGAGCTTGAACGCTGGTTAGCTCGCGGACTTGAAAATCGGTGGGGAGGCTCTTAAGTTTCATCCCCAGGATTTTAGCAAGCTTACCAAAACTGCCCAGCGCAACATCTGAGTAAGCCGATTCTTTTTAGCCGACTGAGCGAGTGCTTTGAGCCTAACTCGCCTCTAATTCGCGCTCAGGCAAGCCTGCCACGCTTGAGTCGTCCGATGCGAGGACTCCAAAAGGTCGTCGTAATCTAAGTGTTCGACGCCCGCGCCCTGCAATTCGATCTCATAAAATCCATCGTACCCAGAACTACTAAACAGACTAATTAGCTCCAACAAGGGAAGTCGACCTTGTCCCAGCAAGCATCGATTTTGTCGGCCCATTGGAGCGAATTTGGAATCGCCCAATTGCACCAAACGCACGTGCGGCGCAAAGGATTCGAACCAGGAAGTGACTTCAGAATCCTGAGCTAAGTGATAGCTGTCGAACGCAATTCCTAGATTGGGATTGCTGACTTCGGCGATAACGTCCAAGCACTGCGGAATTGTGTTCAAAAACCAATCGGGACCACATCCGCAATGGAACGGTTCCAAGGCCAAATTTACGTTAACGGCTTGTGCAGCTTCGGCCAAGTTCTTAATTGCGGTTCGCAATAAACGCATGGCATGATTGCGAGTATGACCATTGCGGCTGCCGATATTGATGACGGCTGTTCTGGCGTGAATATCCGACGCCAATTGGATGATGTCCAACGCGTCGCACATGTTTTGTCGGAACGATTTACCGTTGCATCCAGTAAACCCTCCTTGGTAGGTCAGCGACGAGATTGTGAAGCCGTGCTCTTGCAACAGCTCGACACCTTTCTCCTCACCGTACTCGGCCAACTTCGGATACCAAATTCCGATGGCTGAGAATCCTGCCTTGTGATAGTGAATAACATCTTCTTCAAAGGACCACTTTGGCGTGGAGAGTTCGTTGACTGAAAGTCGCAACATCCGTGCTACCTGAGTCGAGTATGTTGAGTACCTAACACCAAACGGTCCAGTGTTAAGTCGGGGGGGCATACAAGTTGACGACACCGAAGTGTGATCAACAACTTTAATCTAGGATGAGAGCTCATGATAAGTGGTTGAAGTGACGCGAACGCTGTCCACGTTTCATCCAACGCGTGAGCATTGTGCTAAAAGTTCGTGAAACTGTAAAGCGAGACTTTTGGTTTTGATTTGCAATCATTAGAGCCGCGCACTTGCGCCAACTATTGGTCTTGACTTGTGTACGCTATACTCATTGCCTGCAACGCAAAGCAAATTGGATTACGAATTGCACGAACAATTCGTAAGGGCGCGACACTTCGCCACCATAGCGATGTACCATATCGATTGGCTCTGTCGCGAACATTACGGTAACACACCGAGCTCCCCTATCAACGTTGCAAAGTTTGCTGAAAAAAATTTTTTGACCCAACTTTGAAAACTCTTCTGTGACTAATTCTTGATGACCGGGATTTTTGTTAGCCTTGATGGAGTTGATGGATGTGGCAAGTCAACTCAGATTTCTTTGTTGAAGGAGTGGTTCGAGCAGCAAGGGCGTGACGTTCTGGTCGTTCGCGATCCAGGTGGTACTAAGCTGGGTGAAGCTCTTCGAGAAATTCTCTTGCATCGAACGGAAATTCCGCTTGTAGGGACCGCAGAGATGCTGCTGTACATGGCCAGTCGCGCTCAGTTGGTTCAGGAGCGAATATTGCCAGCGCTCGCGGAAGGCCAAGTTGTGATCTCTGATCGTTACCTCTTGGCGAATGTCGTCTACCAAGGCAGTGCAGGGGGGCTGGATACCGAAGCGATATGGCAAGTCGGTCAGATCGCAACTTGCGGACGTATGCCGGACTTAACATTTTTGCTCGATATCGATCCAGTCATTTCCTTCCAACGCATGCAGGGTCAGCCAGATCGACTGGAAAGCCGCGGACTGGATTACATGAACCGCGTTCGACAGGGTTTTCTAGACCAAGCGAAGGAACTAGGATCCAAAGTAGTCAAGATTAACGCAACAAACACAATTAGCGAAATTCACACTGAAATCGTGGAGAGAATCAGCAGTTTGTTGCAAGCTACGTGAATCGATCCAGGCGGCGATGCACGCGAGTTGCAAGCAACCGGTTGATTTTTGACTGGGCAGCAGATAGCCTGAGCTTTCCAACGCATTCGGTCGCCCTCTCTCTCCGACCAATTCGCGCCGACTTCTCAACGTACCACCTACCTCAACGTATCCCACCGCAACCTATCTCACCGCAAACAACGGCTTTGCAGGAGTTCCATTGATGATCCACCAGCGTTTGATACTCTGCATTGCAATTGTCGCTTTGTGCAAGACCTCAACTCAATGCTGGTCGCAGCTTCCAATCGTGATCGCGCATCGCGGTGCCAGCGGTTATTTGCCAGAGCACACGTTGGTTGCTAAATCGCTCGCCTATGGCATGTCAGCCGACTATATCGAACAAGATGTGGTACTCTCCAAAGACAGTGTGCCAGTCGTGCTTCACGACATTCACCTTGATGCAGTTACCGATGTCGCCAAACAATTTCCCGATCGCAAGCGGCAAGACGGACGTTATTACGCTATCGACTTTACGTTGGCTGAGATCAAGCAGCTGAACGTCAACGAGCGAATTCAGATCAAGACGGGCCAGCCCGCTTATGCAAGTCGCTTTCCCGCCGGATCGACCTCTCTTCGCATCAACAGCCTCGAGGAAGAATTGAAATTGGTTCAAGGCTTGAATCAAAGTACCGGGAAAAAGATTGGAATCTATCCCGAGATCAAGAAAGCTGCTTGGCATTTGGAGCAAGGCCAAGACATTAGCGCGATCGTCGTAAAGATCTTACAACAGCATGGATACAAGACTAAGTCAGATCTTTGTTGGTTGCAGTGTTTCGAATGGCCCGAGGTCCAACGGATTCGCCAGAAGCTTGGCTGGGAAGGTCGCTTGGTCCAACTCATGGGTAGTACTTCGGGCAAAGCCGGCGAGAGCGAATACGATAAATTGCAAACCAGCGAGGGGATGGCTCAGCTTGCCAAAGTAGTTGACGCAGTAGGTCCAGATCTTAGAACCATTTTCACCGGTAACACTCTTGCCGAAATGAAGCCTAGTGAATTTGTCGAACGAGCCCATCAGCACAATCTGTCAGTGCACGCCTACACAGTCCGCGCGGATGAATTGCCCAAGCCTTTTGAAACGCTGGATCAACTTCATCGCTTGCTGTTGGTTGATGCCAAGGTTGACGGCTTGTTCACCGACTTTCCAGACAAGACCGCTCAGTTCGTCCAAGACAATCGAATTTGGCTCACACAACTGAATGGACTTGAACCAATCAAGCTTTGGCCCTCAACTCCGCCGGGAAAGATCGCTGCCAAGGGCGAGGAGTGTGACACATCCGACGAAAAGTCGCGCACGGTTGAAGGCAAGTGGGTTGTTCGACTGGGCGACGTCTCTACACCGACCCTGACGATGTACTTGGCTCCTAAAGAAATCAACACGGGAACCGTCGTCGTTGTTTGCCCCGGTGGAGGCTACAACATCCTGGCTTGGAATCTGGAAGGCACAGAAGTTTGTCAGTGGCTGAATTCGATCGGAGTCAATGCGGCACTGCTGAAATACCGCGTTCCACGAGTCGACAAAGAGACTCCTGTCGAGCCATTGCAAGACGCGCAGCGCGCGATCTCCCTTGTCCGCGCGCGAGCAGCGGAATGGGCGATCAATCCAGAGCGCATCGGCATCTTGGGATTTTCTGCTGGCGGTCACTTGAGTGCTCGAGCTAGCACTCAGTACGAAAAACGCTCGTACGAAAACATCGACGCGATCGACCAAACCAATTGTCGACCTGACTTCACGCTGTTGATCTATCCAGCGTACCTTTTCGACAAGAACAAAGACGATTTACTCAGTAGCGACCTACCGATCGATGCAAAGACACCACCGATGTTCCTAACGATGGCGCTGGACGATCCCATCGACTCGGAAAATGTTCTGAGAATGTCGACTGCTTTGAAGCGCGCAAAAGTGTCCAACGAACTACACCTATTTCCCAGCGGTGGACACGGCTATGGACTGCGGCCAAACGAACACGAAGCAACTGGGTGGCCTAATCACGCGACTCAGTGGCTTCGAACTCGCGGTCTGTTGACTCGTTAAGCAACTTTCTCTTGATGCGCAAGCTCTGTAGCTGACTGGAGCTATGTGCACTACAATGTTTGCATGCCGAAACCAAATACACCCGACTCACCTTTAGTTCTCACGCCGCGTATCACATGCCTGCCAGTGGTGCATGGAAGCGGAGCTTGTGCGCTTGCTGTCCGCAAATGGCTTCTTGAGAATCCTTGCGATTGTCTAGTAGTCGGATTGCCCGAGTCTTTTCGGTTTGGAGTTCTGGAAGCAGTCCAAGCGCTACCAGTGCCTTCCATCGTTCTTCAGCGCACTTTGCCCGAGTTTGCCGACAGCGACGGTGAATCGGCGCTTCCCGAATCGAGCTACGTTCCTATCGATCCATGTCAACCTGTGATCATGGCCTTGCGAGTTGCCATCGGGGAACGATGGGATATTGAGTTCTGTGATTTGGAGACGAATCGTTTTGAACCGATGTCGGCAGTCCTTCCCGACGCTTACGCCTTGAAGAATGTTTCGATTGAGCGTTTTGCAACTGCAATTCTTCCCAGCATCTCCAAACCATTTCACGATCAAGTCACCGATCGTTTGCAGTATCTGGCGTCGCGTTTGAAGAAGCTCGAAAAACGCTACAAACGAATCGTGGTGGTCACAAGCATTCTAGAATGGCCCTGGCTTCGCGAGGCCTTCCGCGAACCAGCGGAGAGTGTACCAGAACACGATCTTGTCTCTCCGCCAGTCAACTATGCCTTGAAGCCCAACTCACTACTGTTCATGTTTGGTGAGCTGCCCTATCTGACAGGGCTTTACGAGCAAGCAAGAGCCGAACTGGAGAGCGACGAAAATCTGGCAATCGATGGCGTCAAGCATTTGTTGATGTCGGCTCGCTCGAGCTACGTTCAAGATTTTGGTAAACGAGCTCGAAAGATCACACCGCTGATGTTGCGACAGTGCTTAAAGTACATTCGCAACTTGAGTCTGATGGAACGTCGGCTGACTCCCGACATGTACACCATTGGCCTTGCCGCTCAACAGATTTTGGGCGACCAATACACGATTCACTTAATCGAGACCGCGCGCAACTATCCGTTTTACGACGACCAACCGCTGCTGGAAGTGGTCACGATGGGAATCGAACAACTGCGACTGCCAGACGGTGAGACGATCGGTGTCGTCAGTCGCTTACCTGGTCAGCCAATGACCTGGCGATCGCTTGAGCTACGCCGTAAGCCGCTCAAGCATGAGATCGAAAAATGGAAGCTACGTTGGAATCCTTACTCACAATGTTCCTGGCCACCTGAAGACAAGTTAGTTGAGAGCTTTCGAACCCGTGTAGCTGATCGAGCACAAGCTATCGTCGGAGCCGACTTGGCTCGTAGCGAGAAGTTTTCGACCAGCATCAAGGATGGCATCGATATCCGTGAAACGCTCAGGCATTGGTACGATGGAGACATCTATGTCAAAGTCATGCCACCCAGCGTCGGCAAGTTGGACTGCGTCGTGATGTTGTTCGATACTCCAGCGGACCCGCGCGATTACGTCTGGCGGACGACATGGTTTGCCGAACATCAAAATGAATCAACGTTGGCGTTTTTCGCCACCGACTTTAGTAAAGAGATGATTGGACCGGGCATTGCAATGGCGACCTACGGTGGAGCCTTGTTCCTATTTCCACCGGTTCGTATTCCCGATATCTGGCAAGATCCACGCCTGGATTTTGCCGATGACTTGGAAGAGCGCATCATCGCTGCAGCTTGCCTTCATTCGCGGCAACGTCGTATCGCGCTTCTCAGTCCCAAAGCTCCTGGGGCTCGATGGCGAAAGATTGCCAGACGCTTTCAAAAGCAGCTCGTCCATGTGCCGCTGAGTCAATTCAACGACGCCATGGTTCAACAACTGAGAATGGTTCATGTGCTGAACGGTCAGCAAGTACGGTCGTACGCCGAGCACTTCATTCGCAAGGCGTAAAGCTCACTTTGCTTGCTGTTGAATTCGTTGAAGCAGTTCGCGTGACCCAGGGCTACCCGAGGATCGTTTGACGTTTTCGTTGGCCCAGTAGATCGCGTCGGGCCATTTTTGAAGTTTCTCAAGCAGTAACGCGGCCGTTTCAGCGTAACTGGCATCGTTCGTATCGGCCTCGGCCGCGCGAATCAACTGTTCGACAGCCAGTTGTTCCTGGCCAGTCAGATACAACGACAGCCCATAACGATAGATCAGCGACGCTGGAGGATTGGGAAGCAGCTTAACGTCTCGCGCAAGTAGAGTCAGTTCTTCTGAACGTAGCTCTTGAATCTGCTTCTCTTGCTTCTTCCGTAACTCTTCGGGCAGTGATGTCGCCGAATCTAGATTGCGAGTAATTAATGCGGCCAAGTTGGTCCGCGGCCCAGCCATGGCAGGCTCAACAGCGATTGCAGTTTGGTAGTTCTTTATCGCCTCGCTATCCATGCCGAGCTGTTCGTTGATCGTTCCAAGTGAGAGATGACTTCCCGCACGATCGTTGCTGTATGCCAAACCCTCGCGCATTTCGTCGAGCGCCTTCTGTAGGTAAGGTCGCGCGGCTGAACTGCGTTGTTCTGCGGGGAATTGAACAAGTTGCTGTGCGGCCGCCAAGCGAACTGTTCGCACCGGATCGCGAAGAGCGTTTTCTAAAGCACCGACGGCCTTCGTTGGACTCGAGTTACCCGAAGCCACTGATGCCGCCGTCGCGCGAACCAGTGGATGTGTGTCCGCAAGATGGATTAGCGCCTCGTCACCAGCTCGTTGTGGATCGATGTCAGCCAAGACCTGCAGCGCGGTAGCTCGCGCGATGGCCGGAGCCAGATCTCCTCGTGATTTAAGCAGTTGTGTTAGCCGTTCGATCGCATCGGGTTTACGCTGCTGACCAGCATGAATCGCCATACCCCAGTGTTCGTCGCGCCGTCGCTTCTCACCATACCACTTTTCACACGCATCGTTACACCATTGATCAGCTCGGCTGATCTCAGCTGCAACTTCGCTGTCACCTTCCCTCGCGTCTTGCATCCAGTGTTGGTAAAGCTTCAATCGCGGACGCTTTTCTTCAGCAACATTTTCAGGCTTGAGGTGACAACCTGTGCATGCGTTTGGTGTTCCCATCGCCAAGCTCATGTCTGGTCGAGGCAATCGCAGGGAGTGATCGTGTCGAGCATCGACTTCCATGTAAGTTGTCGGAGGCATGTGGCAATTCACACAGCTAGCCCCTTCCGATCCCACTTTGTGAAAATGGTGCGTCGGCGAATCGTACTTGGCTGTGGGATGTTGATGGCACGACGTACAAACTTGATTGCCTTCATGCTTCAACTTGGCAGTATGCGGATCGTGGCAATCGGTGCAGCGAATGCCTTTGTGGTACATTTTGCTCTGCAAGAACGAACCGTGAATGTAGTCCTCGTCCAGCACTTGCCCATCGGGATAGTAAATCGGCCACACTAGCAAATTCTCTTGGTAGTGGTCGTAGTAGTTGTCGCCAGCCTTGAAGTCAGCGAAGACCAATCCGCGTCGCGCGTGACACGGCGCACAGGATTGAATCTGATTCTCGGCGGAGAGTTTTAGGTTGGCTAGACCATAACCACGCTGTCGATTCCATCCTGGAAAGCTCGACTTAGCTAGTTCGACATGCACGCTGGCTGGACCATGACATGCTTCGCAAGCGACATTGATCTCATTGAAGGTCGAATTGTAAGTGCCAATCTTGGAGTCGGCTTGATTGACGGTATCGGGTCGATGCGATGCTAAGCTAACGTACTCGGCTGGCTGGAAGTTCTTTTGGTAATTGGTGCTGTGGCATTCGGCGCACATGTTGTTCCATCGCTGGCCGATGCCCGTCCAGTGGAGGTCATCATGCGGGTCCATTTTGTCTTTGACATCTGGTGGATCCAAATAGAACCACTTCTTGTTCTTTGTATCCCAGCAGACGGGTAGCACTTGTATCCGCGGTAGTTCGGGAGCACCAGCTTGATCACTTGGCTTGTTGCCTTCGCCTGGGAACTCGACCATGTATTGCTGCAGCGGCGTTAAGCCAAAGACATAGCTAACGCGGAACGCCTGTAGCTTCCCGTCAGGGCCCTCCGTCTCAACCATGAAATTCTTGCCATCGCGGAACATTCGGTTGTGAATACCTAAATGCTCCAATTGCACATCGGCAAAATCACCCAACACCGTTTTCTCGTCGGCGACTTGCATGGCCAATGCGTGATGCGAGCCTGCGTGCTGCTGCATTTCGTTGCGATGACATTGAGTGCAACTGGACGAGCCAACGTAGGTTGCTTGACTGAGATCAAAGGGCGGTTTAGATTCGCTGGAACAACCAACAAAACCGCTGATCATCAAAAGCAAGCTTGCCGAGCCAACAATCTTTAGCAATGAAAACGACATCTGTTCCCTAATGTAGTGTGCGGGCTTCTCGGTGCGCGGGCGTCCCGCCCGCAATTCAGTTCCTGAGGCATCCCACCCGCAACTTTTTGTTAGATGGGGGGGGCGGGACGCCCGCGCACCCAACACGACTTAGTTAAAGACACCGCTGAGTGTACCAAAACCGCCACCACCTAGGATCATTCCGACCCCTACGCCAATGAAGATCAGCGCCATGACCATGCCTTTAACCGGTGCTTTATTGTTGGTCCAGTGAACAATGGCATAGGGAAAGGAGAAGAACAGTGGGAAGAACAAGCACAGGAAGCCTTTAGAAAGCTGTTGTTGAAAACCGTAGACACAGACGCTCAAGTGAGCGAACTGTGCCAAGGCCGTTCCGGTGATTCCGATCGTCGAACCAAGCACGACGAGGACCGGTAATCTTTGAAGCTTGCCAAGAATAGTATTCGGTGCCGCTGGCGTACCGAAGTGACCGTCAACAAGGATCACACCTGCGCCACAAAGCACGATTGCACCGATGAGGAACGCGGCAGTAACCCACCATGGCATTGCCGCTCGATCGCGGCGAATTTGAATTGCCTCGTCGCGACGCATGTTGGTCACAGCAACGTTCAAGTGATCGTTGTCAAATTCGGGACGTTCGATGTGCGCGTCATAGCCGAGGACTTTCTGGCCAGTCTGAAGATTGAATCCACAACTTACGCAAACCACGATGCCTGGCTTGATGTCAGCGCTACAGCTCGGACAGATAGGCCCCTTCCTTTGCACCATGCCGACTTCATCCAACAGCGATCCCATCCGCGGGTCGATAGGTGCGGGTGCGGAAGCAACTGCAGCGGCCTTCGGTACAGGGACGCGCAGCGGATTTTGGCATTTCGGACACTTGCCCTGTTTTCCAGCAAGGTTATCTGGAACCGAGAGGACGTGTTCGCACTTATTGCACTTGAATTTGATTGGCATGAGTCACTGAGGAAGTGGGTAGCGTTGAGATGATTGTTGTTGCCAGTTTGGGTCAGCAAACCTAGTTATGTCGACTCGCGAGTAGGTTCCATGGTCCGCGTGAGTCGGCTATTTGGCAAGCCTCTATTTTGAACTGCGCCGGGCCAATTCACAACCCTTAGAAACTGACAACCCTTAGAAACTAGGATTCTGGAAGGTTCCGGTTGAGGTAGTATTCCGGCAAGATCCGCTGCAGCATCTCAGTTGCGATAGCTTGAGCGACTTGCATAGCCCCCGAAAGGTCACCTTCGACGAATCTGGCTCTCAATTCCTGAGTAATTTCAACGGGATAGCGATGAACTAGCTCCTTACCAGCGAATTCGTCATTAGCTTTGTTGTAGACCTCGGTGGCCACCTTAATTTCCATCTTTTTGCGAGCCTCTGGAATGACCATCCAGCGAGCCTCTTCGTAAATTCGCAGCTCTTTGGTTT
>CAUJKA010000507.1 GCA_963204965.1 Planctomycetota bacterium
CTTCAACACCAAATGATCCCCTTCCTCAGTGACAATTACGTCGCCGTACATTTCACTGCGAAAGCGACCCGCCAGATCGGCAATTGGAATCGTCGTAGTCGAATCCTCTTTGCGGTCAGCGTCTTGCTTAGCCATCGCTTCCGACTTCTTCTTCTCGCCTTCGACAAACTTTGCCAAGGCATCGCCGCTTCGATCAGGACGGTCAGCCACGCCCATGAAACACTCAAGAATACGATTGCGGATAAAGGCGCTGGAGGACGATTCGCTATTGGTGAGTACAACAACGCCGAGGTTCAAGCTTGGAACCATTGCTAGTTGAGAGATCATTCCATCCAGGCCGCCGCTGTGATTGACTACTTTGTGGCCGTACCAATCCATTAAGAAGTAGCCCAATCCATATGCTTGAAAGTTCTTCATCGGTTGACGCGGAGCTTCGAAGGGCTGTTGAAGAATCATCCAAGGTTGCCACATTTGATGGAGCTGCTTCTCGGAGATGATTTGCTTATCGCCGACCTTTCCCGAGGCCAACTGCATCTGCATCCACTTGGCCATGTCGCTCACCGACGAGTTCAATCCGCAAGCGCCCCAGGAATTGTCGACATCGCCCAATGGCAACGCTCGCAATCCTGCTCCGCCGGACTTATTGTGTGGCGAAGCGAAGTTGTCCTTGATGTCCTTAATGCTGGTCGTGGTCCGTGACATGCCCAAAGGGCTCAGAATACGACTGCTGACAAACGCGGCCCAGCTTTGCCCCGATACTCGTTCGATAATCTTACCGGCGGTGATGTACATCAGGTTCTGATAGCCATAGCGACTACGGAAGCTGCTGACCGGCTTGAGGTATCGTATGCGCTCAACGACTTGATCAGCGGTGTAGTTCGTGTCGTACCACAGCAGATCACCACTGAACGTGTCCATTCCACTGCGATGACATAACAAGTCGCGGACGGTCATTTCGCGAGTCGTCCAAGCATCGGGCATTTGAAAGGTGGGCAGGTACTTTGATACCGGATCGTCCCAGGCCACTTTGCCTTCGTCCACCAAGATTGCCATCGCTGCCGCTGTGAACGCCTTTGAATTGGATGCGACAGCGTACAAAGTGTTTTCGTCGACAGCCTCTTTCGTATTGATATCGCGAACGCCATAGCCCTTGGCCATCAGAACCTTATCGCCTTGAACGATGGCTACGGCGATCCCGGGAACTTCCCAGTCTTTCTGTACCTTCTGGATGTACTGATCGATCTCAGCCAGCAGGGCAGCTTGATCTGGAGTAGTGCTTGTTGTACCCGCGCGACGCGAATGAAACTCCATCTCTCCGACCTTGCCGTCTGCATTCTTGCTGGCAACGTAGATCGAAAGCGAGTCCTTATTGGTCTTGCGTAGGGTCAGTCCAGAAAAGTAAGCTTCGTTAGCGGTTAGTTTGACCAATGGAAAATCCACGAACTTGTCCTTCTCTTCCCAGCCTTTCATTTCGCCGTCGAAATGCTTGAGCCGCAGGATCAACGATCCATCTTTGGGCATGACCGACATATGCTCAGTGAACACTGTTGATCCATTGACGACTAGCTTGAACATGCCCAGCATCGAACCTCCCGAGGGCGAGTTCCAAGACTCTTCGAATTTGCCCCCCAGTGCTTCGCCTTGCCAATCTCCAGCGATCCATGCCACCTGGTCGATGGTAGCGGCAGGCGATTTTGCGTTGGCTTCAAGCTTGATCGTGTTCGGAGTATTCTGAGCTTGTCCCCAAAGCGGTCCGACGCCCGCGCATAGAGCCAAGTACATCGCAAAGGAAAATGCCAAGCAGATTTTCAGCGCTGACATCTTGAGAGGAGTGTTGTTGTTTGCAAGGAACGTCGTGGATTCGATTGGTCTCATGTTGTTTCGCGACTGAGAGTTGATTTACAATGTTCAGAGGTACAAAAGAGCAGGCTGATTATAACCTGCAACTCCAACACGTGCTTTCACTTCCTACTCCTGCTCCTGCTCCTGCTCCTGCTCCTACTCCAACTCCTACTCCTACTCCTACTCCTACTCCTACTCCTACTCCTACTCCTACTCGTGCTCCATCCTCAACATCGCCTGAAATACCCCCGAATCTCTCCAATGCAAAAACTCTCAAAACTGGACTGGCGAGTGCTGTTTCTAGGATTTGGCTTGGGCGGGTGTTGTGGCATAGCTTCGATCCTTGGGGTTGGGGGCCTGCTTACCGATGGCATCACATTGGTTGCTGTAATCACCCTAACAATTGGCTTGCTTCATGGATTCATCCTGGCCATCCTTTGGAAACGCAGAGAGCAGGTACAACTAAAAACTGGGGTACGAATCGCTCTCCTGACCAGCGCATGCGGCTTCCTTGTTGTCCTGTTGATTCGAAATCAATTCTTGGGGCAAAGCGGCGCTACCAATTCGCTTTACATGCTTGCTTCGATGAACCTGATATTGGCCTTTACTCACCCCATTTTGCTTGGTGGCGGAGCAGAAGTCAGTTCCGATAAAGCCTAGTGCTTCTACTGCTCTTGAGAATGGCGTAGCGGGATTCTCCGAATCCCAGCCGAACCATCCTGGATTCCGTGAACAACTATCATTGGAGCTAATTCTCTGCGAAGAGTTTTCGAGGTCAAAGGTTGTCGTCACCGACAGAGATTGAGGTTATAACATTGGACCGCGACGTGAGTGCCCCGAGTCGACCTAGCCATCAACACACAACCTTTAAGTTCGCAATGAAGACCTTCAAAAAAATCCTGGCCGCTAATCGCAGTGAAATTGCCACTCGAGTTTTTCGATCCGCTCACGAGCTGGGGATTCGAACTGTTGCCATCTATTCCCACGAAGATCGTTTTGCGCTGCATCGATTCAAAGCGGACGAAGCCTACCAGATCGGCGAGGCCGGCGAGCCGATTCGATCTTACCTGAACATCCCAGGCATCGTCGAACTGTGCAAACGATACAACATCGACGCGGTTCACCCTGGTTATGGATTCCTTTCCGAGAACCCTGACTTTGCAGCCGCTCTTGAAGCTGCCGGGATTACGTTTGTTGGGCCAAGCGTTTCTGCGCTGCGGCAGTTGGGTGACAAAGTTGCGGCTCGTGAGATCGCGATCAAGGCGGGCGTGCCCGTTCTGCCTGGCAGCTCTCAAGCAGTCACATCGCTAGAAGAAGCCCTTGAAACCGCGGCAGGCATGGGCTACCCCGTGATGTTGAAGGCGGCCAAAGGCGGTGGTGGTCGCGGCATGCGGATGGTGGACAAGCCTGATCAACTGGCCGCGGCGCTGGAGTCGGCCCAACGCGAGAGCTTAACAGCCTTCGGTAGTAACGAGGTGTTTGTTGAGAAGTTGGTGAAGAACGCGCGGCACCTTGAAGTCCAATTGCTGGGCGATGCGCATGGCAACTTGATTCACCTTCACGAACGCGACTGTTCAGTACAACGTCGCCACCAAAAAGTCGTCGAACTCGCTCCCGCCCCAAACTTAGATCCTAAGATTGCTCAGGAACTGCATCATGCTGCCTTGGCAATCGGCAATGCCGTCGGCTACCAAGCGGCTGGCACTGTTGAATTCCTCTACGACACCGACGCCAAGAAGTTCTATTTCATCGAAGTCAATCCGCGGATTCAAGTCGAACATACTGTTACCGAAGAGGTCACAGGAGTCGACTTAGTCCGCGCGCAGATTTTGGTGTCGATGGGTTATAAGCTGGGCGATACCGAATATCAGTTGCCGACTCAGAATGAAATCTCGGTCAACGGTTTTGCGCTGCAGTGTCGAGTCACCACGGAGGATCCGACCAACTCATTCCGTCCAGACTATGGTCGCATCAAACACTACCGAAGCTCGGGAGGAATGGGGATTCGTTTGGACGCAGGCAGTGCGTTTAGTGGCGCAGTCGTCAATCCATTTTATGACTCGTTGCTCGTCAAAGTTACCGCTCGTGGCCGATCGCTCAAAGAAGCCGCAGCAAGAATGGAACGAGCCTTGCAAGAGTTTCGTATCCGCGGCGTGAAAACCAACATTCCCTTCTTGGTAAAGATGGTTACCAACGGCATTTTCCTCAGCGGACAAGCCACTACTCGACTGATCGACAACACTCCCGACTTGGTCGTGCTGCCCAAGCGTCGTGATCGAGCGACTCGACTGTTGGCCTATCTCGCTGAAACAATCGTCAATGGCAATGAACTGGTGAAGGGACGTAACATCGCGGTGCGTCGACAACCGGCCCCAGTTCCTAAGTTGGATACCACGCAACCGATGCCTCGAGGCACTCGCGATATTCTCAAGGAATTGGGGCCAGTCAAGTTCTCGCAGTGGGTCCGTGAGCAAAAGTCGTTGCTGTTGACCGACACGACAATGCGAGATGCGCACCAATCGCTGCTGGCCACGCGACTTCGAACTTTTGACATGCTGCAGATTGCCGACGCCTATGCGAGGCTCGCACCGCAGTTCTTCTCATTGGAAATGTGGGGCGGCGCGACATTTGATACTTCGATGCGCTTCCTGAAGGAAAGCCCGTGGACTCGTCTTGTCGAAATGCGAGAGCGTGTTCCGAACATCCTCTTCCAGATGTTGCTTCGATCCAGCAATGCCGTTGGTTACACGAACTATCCAGATAACGTTGTCAAAGTCTTTGTGAAAGAAGCTGCTGACGCCGGGATCGACGTTTTCCGCATCTTCGACGCACTCAACTGGGCTGACAACATGCGCGTTGCCATGGATGCTGTACTCGAAAGCAACATGATCTGTGAAGCGGCCATCTGCTATACAGGCGACATTCAAAATCCGAAGCGGCCTAAGTACAACTTGAAATACTACGTTGACTTGGCAAAGCAGCTTGAAAAGATGGGGGCCCATATCCTGGCTATTAAGGACATGGCTGGGTTGCTCAAGCCATCTGCAGCCAAACAACTTGTCAAAGCTTTGCGTCAAGAGATCGGGATTCCAATCCACTTCCATACGCACGACACAGCCGGCATCCAGGCCGCTTCAATCCTAGCCGCCAACGAAGAGGATCTCGATATCGCCGATGGAGCGATGGCATCGATGTCTGGCGGAACAAGCCAAGTGAATTTGAACACGCTGGTCGAAGCTCTGCGCTTTGGACCTCATGCCAGCGAATTGGATACAGGCGTCTTGACTGAACTGTCCAATTATTGGAAAGCAGTTCGCGAATTTTATGCCCCGTTCGAAAGCGAAGCTCTGGCAGCTAGTGGCGACCTGTACGAACACGAAATGCCTGGTGGACAATACACCAATCTCTATCAGCAGGCTCACTCGTTGGGGCTTTCGGATAGATGGTCGGAAATCTGTCATCTATACGCAGAAGTGAATCAACTGTTTGGCGATATCGTCAAGGTTACGCCAACGTCGAAAGCCGTTGGCGATATGGCCTTGTTCATGGTCACCAACAATCTGAGCGTTCAAGACGTGCTGAATTCAGATCGCGATTTGGCGCCACCTGCATCTGTTGTCGATTTGCTTAGCGGCATGATGGGGCAACCACCGGGCGGATTCCCCGAGCCGGTTTTGAAAGCCGTGCTTCGCAATCGTCCTCGTGTGAGTGGACGCCCCGGCGAGTCGTTGCCTCCTGCGGATTTTGAAGCGACTAAGGCTAAGCTCGTTTCATCCTTGGGTAGTCAAGCCAACGACCAACACGCAGTGACTCATGTGCTCTATCCGAAAGTTTTCGAAGAGTTCCTGGAGAATACCAAGAAGTATGGTGATCTGAGTATTCTGCCAACTCCCGAATTTTTCTTTGGTCCTGAGATGGCTCAAGAGTTGAACGTTGACATTGAACCTGGCAAACGTTTGATCATTCGCTTCTTAGCTGTCGGGCAACCCCGTCCCGATG
>CAUJKA010000508.1 GCA_963204965.1 Planctomycetota bacterium
CGCTTCCCGCACGTGCGACTGGCCAATGTTGAAACGCCCCAACGAGACATTGATGGATATCGTCGCATGCAGTACTTCGATATCACCAGCGTAACCCACAACGCCTTGATCGGAGAGAGCAATGTGACTGGCTTGTAATCCATTGATCTCAATTTTTCCGTGATTCACATCCTCTAGACCACTGATGGCCCGCGCTAGCAGAGATTTTCCAGCCGAATTCTCGCCAATGATTGCCACTCGCGCCCCTGGCGCAATTTGATTCGCTGAACACGTGCAGGCCACACTGCTGTGAGGCATACTCAATTCGACGTCGCTCCAACGAATCTCCGCCGGACTATCTAACGATGGTGCTATGGGCAGTCGAGGATCTACGTTAATGTCTAAAAGGTGTCCGACCTTATCAATCGCCGCCATCAGGTCGTAGTATTTTTCCAAGAGCTTGCCAGCTTTGGAGAACGCTCCAACCACGACAGTCACGACAAGCTCACTGGCAACCAATTGTCCAAGGGTTAGCTGCTGCTGGATCACTAACCATCCACCCAGAGCCAGAATCGCCGTTGAAGCAACAGCTTGAAGCCCGACCGCAAACGCAAACTGTCGAATCGTGACGCGGAATTGTCTTTGACGGGCAAATACGTACTCCGTTGTTAGTTGGTTGGCCCGTTCAACGGCCAGCGTTTGACCACCATTAATCTTAAATGCTGTTGGCGAAGAAAGTACATCTTGAAGCCAATGAGCAACGTGGTACTTAGTGAGTGATTCGTCAATCGCAGTAGTGACTCCCCCGCGGCCCAGTAGCCACGTAATTGAAATCATGCTGATCAACAGTACTAGGTCAAAGCCGAGCAAGTATGGATGGTAGAAAGCCAGAAGTGTTAGACCAACAATCGTTGCCAAAGCGATTGAGATGCCGTCAATCAGCACACTGGCCATCGACTTTTGAATCGTCATGATATCGAAGACGCGATTGGCGTATTCTCGTGGATAGACATCTTGCAAGTCAGCTTGGTGAGCTCGAGGAAAGCGATGGGCAAGATCGGATACGATGCGGACGAACTGTCGTCGTTGAATAATCTCAACGACCGACGTCTGCAGTACCGTCAGAAAAGCAGCCAAGGCGAGGCATGAAAGCAGAATAAAACCAAGAACTAACAGCGGTTGAAGGTAAGTACCCCAACTGACAACATTCACCAGTGATTCAACTGCCAGTGGGGACGCTAGTCCTAAAATTCCATTGACCAATGCGAAGACTATCACCGCCCAGATGTCTCGCGAGTCCAAACGCAGAATTCCCAAGAATCGACTTATAGGGCTTCGATGATACCCATGACCGTGCCCATGACTTTGACTGTGACCGTGACTTTGTGCGTGACCCGAATCTACTGAACCGTGTGGGAGCCCAGGTCCATAATGAGAATCTCGCTTGTCTGAAATGGAACTACAGGCAAGTTCTCTTGTAATTACATAGCTCTGAGGCTCGTATTCGAAGAGCTTGATGAGCTCCTTCTTACTCAGCTTCTGCGGCTTCGTGCTCTCTGAGACTTTGGTCGCTTCAACGTCGCTTCCAGACAGGCTTTCGAGTATCCATATAGACTCGTCCTTGGTTATCACTAGGACGATCATTCCCTCGGTCAGAACGTCGCGAGCGTCTCGAGAGTCCAATTGAACCTCGCGAATCGCGATGCCAGCATGCGCCGAACACTTCTGCAGCAACGGCATCATGTTCCGGTCGTCCAGTCCAATAGCCAAGTCGGCTAAATTCAGCCCCGAAACGCTAAATGGTAGCTTTAGGCATGCAGTAGACCGCTCCAGTACTCTCAATACTAATTTCTGAGCGTTGTCTGAAGGGCCGGTTGTACTCTGAGAGCTCATCAGTAAATCATTCGCTGCTGCGTGAAATTGCAGTAATTCATACCGCCATTGGCTTATGGTAAGGGAGTACCCATCCCCCAGTTAGAGCACTACGTAAGTACCTGCACACCTGGTTCGGTTAACTTCCCAGATCTTACAATCGTCCCAAACAGACCTGGACGCCGGTGAAACTACTAACTTTTTTGGGGGCTAAGGAAGATAGCTCGTTGATCGGCTAGTTTGTAATGCCAGTGGTAGATTCTTTGCCCGAAAAGATGAACCAGGCACCCAGAGTAATCAGACCAAATCCTACAGCATGACGCCAACCCAACGGCTCTTTCAACACCCAGACGGAAAAACCCGCAAATACGATCAATGTGATGATCTCTTGGATCGTCTTCAGTTCAGCGGCAGAGTAGGTTCCGTGGCCCATGCGGTTAGCCGGTACAGCAAAGCAATACTCGACAAAAGCAATGGCCCAGCTTGCAAAGATCACAAGGAAGAGCGGGGTGGACTTGTACTTCAGATGTCCATACCAAGCTAAGGTCATGAACAGGTTAGAAATCGACAAAAGGACGATGGGCCAAACGTGGGCAGGCACTTCTGACAATCCTTTCCTCTTGCGGACTTTCGGGGCCTCTACGTCATCTAAAAGTGAAGGCCAAACTCAACCGAACTTGCCCGGCTAATCGACGGAATGGTGCACGCCAAACTCGGGAAACACCCTGCCTAAGGAATCACCAATTCGATAGGCTTACCTTCAGTGACGGTTGCTGTCAGCTTTCCAGCTACAGCATAACCTGGATCGATTCGAGGCGGCTTCGTAGCAGCCTTACCTTGCTCGGGACGCTCTTCTTCAGAGTCAACCAGCACAATCTTGTGCGGACCTGCAACTGCGCCAGGTTGATTGTCCATTGTGTACAGTTCAAAGCTACCATCGTCTTTCGAGATTGCTTGGGAGCTTGGGAATACTCCGTCGGCACTCTCTTTGACATCGGGCAGGAATTGAATTGCGATGCCGCCAGCGAGTTTTCCCTTTACTGTTATAGTTCCCTTCGCTGGAACCAACTTGGGGCCTGGCTTGGAACATCCGGCACAGAGAATCGCGAAAAGCAAAGCAAAGCTAATACTACGAACAAGCAAATTCATCGAAATAACCTTGTAATGCGTTTCGCGATTCTGAACAGTGAAGAAATCTAATTAGTCCGAGACTATTCGTCGCTTACAACTTGACCATCGGCTCGCTGGCAATAAAGAGCCAGAACAGCTTGAGGGATTGTTTGAGCAACGAATCGAACTGAGCCGTCGCATAGTGCAACGTTAGCACCACCAGCATGCTGGCTGCTTAGGGTACTCAAGCGCATGTCTTGGAAAACGAACCAAGCCGATTGTGATGTAGGAGCACCAGGTTGGCCGTGAGCCCATGGAATTCTGTAGTTCACCGGAGCGAACGCACCAAACATCATGTTGCCAAGACCTGAATCACCACCAGCTGGATACCAACGGCTCCAACCCACGATCGTGCTACCGCTATTCCAGTTAACCGATGTAGTGAATGTGTCGAAGTTCTTGTCGAAGTGCGATCGTTCACCGAACATATAGGTGTTGCTCAAGCCATCGGTGATGTCCTTGAACTTGCATTCGATTCCGATCCCCGCGGTAGTTGCTTTACGGGCTCCAGGTCCGAAGGCCATGAAGACACCGTCATTGGTAGCACTTGTGGCAAAAATTGGCCGAGAACCGCCGTTAGCCTTGTAACTGGTTGCACCATACCACTGCGTCGCTGTACCAGTGCTTGGAAACGGTACTGTTTCTGTGGGAAGCATGTCGCTTGGGCAGATGAACGATGTGACTACCGAATTTGCCAGTTGTGCTGTTGGACTAGGGGCAATATTCTTCTTGGGAACTTTGGGGTCAAAGTTGTTGTAGATATTCGACTGTTCCATGAATGGAAGCAGGTGATAGAAAACCGAATGGCCTTGGAACCCATTGGCTGTCGAAGGTGTTTGCCCCGTCAAATTCTCTTGAACAAATCCAGGTGGCAGCTTCTTGTAGGTACCTTCAAAATTGTGAGCTGATAGACCAAGCTGCTTCAGATTATTGCTGCAGCTCATGCGACGTGCGGCTTCGCGTGCAGCTTGCACAGCTGGAAGCAGCAGACCGACCAAAATTCCGATGATGGCAATCACCACCAAAAGTTCAACCAGCGTAAATCCTTGACGGCTTAGCGGGCGTACTTTGTCACCTGTCACTGTAACCATGGAGACCTCAATTGAGAAAGAACGAATTCAGAAACGACGGAAGCTAAGTTGCTGATCGGCTGCCCAAAAACTGACTGGGGACGGAACAGCGAAATTGCGTTTATGGGAGAATAGATTAGCGATCAGTTAAGTCTTGGCAATCTAAAATGACTGAAATGTTTACGGATTTCGGTTCCTGTTTGACCTTGGTTTTTACGGTGTTTACTGAGGATGCGCGAATGGATTTCGCTGGACACGATGGTCACTGGTTAACTGTTGCAAAGATGACTGCCTTTTGATGCTTCCAATGGGAAAATATTCCACCCAGGCAGCAAGCCCCCCACTCGGAAACAGAATTGGCAGCCGCGACATTTTGTTAAGATATGCGGCCCAACTATCTAGACCGCGAATTCCAGTAGAACTAGTTTTGACCTGTGGCAGTCGTAAGTCACAGTCGCAATACGAACAGTCGCCTGCGGCAAAATTGTTTAACGGCAAGCCGTAGGCGACTGAGTTCCCACGTATACGCTTCGCCAAGAGGTGGTTCTCTAGCGCTTCGAAATGCACAGCCGTGGTATTTGAGAGAAGTGCCGTTTCAGGTATCCGAATAAGAACAGTCGCCTGCGGCTTGCCGTTAAACGATTTGAACGCAGCGATTAAAGTAGCAACACTCGCCTACTTCATTTGGGCGAGGAACTTACCGCCGATCCCGGACTTCTTGCAGGCTTTCTTGTACAGCTTTTGCATTCCCGCATTCGGAATGAGCTCGGGTTTCATCGAATACAACTTGTCATAGCTTTCGACAATCTTTGCAAAGTTGTTGGCTCGTTCATACAGAGTTGCAAGTTCGATGTGCGCCGAAAAGTCGTCGGGGTACGCTTTCAGATACTGCAAGAAAGCCTCTTCGGCACCCTTGGGGTTGCCTCGCAGTACCTCCAAACGCCCCATTTGAAATCGGGGATACCTTTCGTCGGGACGCAATTTGGCGGCAGCTTCTAATCTTGCTCTACCTTGATCTAAGGTGCCGCGAATCTCCATCCACGTGGCTTGCACGATCTCGTTTTCGTAGTCCATCCCCTGGGCCATCAAAATGGCCGAAATCGAATCGACATTTTCAATCAGCTTCAAGCAGTATAGATCGTCCAAAATTCCTGCGATCAACATCCCTACGTTCGATTTGACTTCCGCATCGGAAAGTTCAACCTCAGTGTTGCCCTGCTGGACCTCGACGATCCAAGATTTGAATCGCTCCTCGACACTTTGCACCACAGGATCAAGCCGCGAAACTGGAATGTGAACTCCCATCGAACAAGATCCACATTCTCGAAGAACTTGGCTCTTCTCTCCCAAGGGAATGAGCGGAATGAAATAGATGTGACCAAACTTCTTAGCTTGATAACTTGTCATGCGTCCGTAACGGCCACAGTGATCGCACTCCGCAAACGACTTGACGACACGATCTTTGAAGTACATTCGCGAGCCGTAAATAATCACTCTAATTCTCCAGAAAGTTACGGGGGCGTTTCTCGCAAGGCTTCGACCTGACATTTCATAAATCGATGGTCAAGCTTCGCTGTATGCTTTTGGTATTGCCTTGAACGACCAACTTTCGCCGTGACGAAGTGGCTTCTAGAACAGTTGTTAGAAAAGCCAAAGAAGCAGTCTATAGAATAGTGTTTTGCAGCGTCAGTGTGAATCAAGGGCAAGCTGATTTCGATACAGAACGATTCCGGCGAGTTCTGAAATCTAGTCTTGCGAACAAAGTATTGCCGTCTCTAACCATTGACGCCAACGCGAGATCTCGTCGTTCGACAGGCAACGATCTAGCGTAATTGGCAGTACGTTACGCAGGTTCCCATCCGGCCAAGTCAAGCTTGATGTGAGCAGGCCACTTTCATTGACTTCAATATTCAGCAGTAACGGTGCTTCGGGATCGCGGTCAGGAAAAAGAGCTGCCGGTACCGCTTCGGTTAACAGGTGCCAGTTGTTTTCACCCAGTCGAGTTCCCTCAATCAAGCTCAGCCGACGAATGATTCGTGTTTGATGCGAGCTGCCCGAGGGACGTATGGTTCGACTCAACGAAATCGGCAAGGCTTGTCCAACTGCTAACAGCTCGCGCGGTTTGCTGCCTTGCTCTTCAAACTCGGGCAACAGAGCAATGGGATAGGCCATGCAACTGCGCCCGCGAAGAACTGTCTGAGTCTTGGCGTCCATCGAAGCGGTACTCAGGGAGCTGGCTCGCTGGGAACTTGAGACCACAGAATTGGCAAGTGCATGAATATGCAAAGCTGTTCCCCGCGCCAAATCCGACTTCTCAACGATCGCTACATCCACATTTCGCCCCAACATTTGCGTAACGATCTCACGTAGCGGGCGCATGTGGAACATTGAACCAGCTAGGAGCACATTCTGAACGGCCCCAATGTCGACATTCGCTTTGGAGCATGCTTCGCGGATGACTTGTTCAATCGAAGAACAGAGGTTAGGAGCGATCTTTACCAAACCATGTTGCGTAATGGTTTGTTCGATTCGACTTCCCAGCCAATCAAAGCGGACTTCGACTTTGGGAAGTCGCGTCAATCGCTCCATCGCAAACTCAACTGTCCGTTGCAACCGCGTCGCAGCCGTGGCATCTTCGCGAATCGATCGTCCTGTCTGCTGCTGCAATACGCCTGCGAAGAACTCAGTCAACAAATGTTGCCAACGCTGACTACCTAACTTCCAATCACCGGAAACCGATTGCATCTCAACTAAGTTCTCGCTGACTTTCAAGCAAGCGGCTTCCAAGCCCGTTCCGCCCAAGTGAACGTAAAGCAACTGACTGGATATTGCCGATCCATGCGATTGTGCCTGTAGGAGTCGTGAATTCACATCCAGCCAATTGAGTCCCGCAGCCAACGGCTTGTCCAAGAGCTGAACCAGGTCAATTCCTGCAATGCGACAGGCATCGCGAATACTGCGTCGATGCGACTGGTCGTAACAAGCAGGAACGGTAACCACCGCCGAGCTTGTGTTTTCGGTTTGACTGGCCGCGTGGTGCATGACCAGTTTGAGTATCGCTGCTAGTCCAACTTCCGGAGGTGTGAGCTCTCCGCAGATGGGTCGGTCTAACTTCTCCGCGCCGATCCAGCGTTGCAAGCTGTGCACGGCGAGCTGAGGCGACTTTTGCCGCATCTCTGAAGCACTGGCACCGATCTTGAGTTGATCTTTGGTGCTCCAAATCATGTTGCGAAGATGATGACCACTTTCACCCAAGTGAATCAACTGCGGACCGCTATGAGGATCGTAGTACGCCGCTGTAGTAGCCAACATACCCAAGTCGATGGCCACAATCTGCGATTGCCGAATCACGGTCGACTCGCTCGACACACTCGTCGGATTATCAGCGACTCGACCCAAACTGTTTCGCAACAAGGATGGCTTGGATTGCTGATTCCAAGAACTGACTAGTCCTTGCCGACGAATCGTTTGAAGTAGGTCTGCGGCCGACTGAAAGCGTCCCGAAGGCTCCTTGTTCACCAAGCGTTGATAGATTGCATCCAGTCGTAGATCGATATCGCCTCGCTCAGTAAACAATGTCGGATTTTGTTGCAAGCGATTCTGCTGGGCCCGTGCTAGATCGTTTCCAGCGAACATGGGGCGACCTGTCATCAAATAGAACAGGCTTGCACCCAGGCTGTAAAGATCGGTGCGACCGTCAACTGAGAGGCTGTCTTCGAACTGCTCGGGAGCCATATACTCTGGCGTTCCCATCACGCATCCTGCCGACTTGCCCGCTGGAGTGTAGATCAGATGTGCTAAACCAAAGTCTAGAATCTTGAGGCGTCCATCTCGCGTCACCATCATGTTCCCGGGCTTGATGTCGCGATGGACTATCCCGACGCCATGGGCACATTCAAGCGCCGAAGCAGCCTGCTCCAGAACGTACACCGCTTCACCGCAGCTTAACGGACCATAACGATGGGTGTGCGAAGCGAGAGTCTCTCCAGCCACCAGCTCCATCACCAAGTAGTACGTTCCATTAATGCACCCCGCATCAAACGCGGTCACGATGTTGGGATGCATCAGTTTCGACGCTGCGAGAATCTCGGCAAAGAACTGCTCAATAAAATTAGGATTGGAAGCCAGAGCGCTGCTGAGAATCTTGATGGCGACCTCGCGGTTCATCGTCCGATGCTCGGCGCGATAAACCAATCCCATCCCGCCCTTGCCAATCTGTTCCAGCAAGAGGTATTCACCCAATAGACCAATGGAACTGGCCTGAGGCTGCTCAGTAAATTCAAAGTCGGTCGTCGCTTCGCCAGAATCGTGCGTGCTAAACCGCGTTGCATCGTCGTCGGGACGTCGCGATTCAGGTTGACCAAAAGGCGTGGTCATTGTGCAGTCCAAATATAGGTGCGGTTCGGAGCGGTGTAATGTCTAAATTCTCTGGATTTCTGGCAGTGTTTTAGCGTTTGGATTTACTCAAAGTACTCCATTCGCAATCGCTCACGACTCAGGTAGTCCACTATTTGCCGGTGAACATCACTACTGTCGGCCAAACTGCTCGCTACATCCTCGGCTCGCCTGCCAATTTCGTCCACGCTTTGCAGCAAGGAAAGTCTGGGTGGAAAAACGCCAGTTCCACTTTGTTGCTGAACTATTGCTTGAACACGCGGCAAGTCACCTCGCTGGATCGCCGCAATCAATTGCCGTAGGTTTTCATCGTGGCTTGATCGAGTTGTCATCGAGGAAAAGTGAGCCGAAAAGCACAGGGGAGCTAGTTTGAGACAAGACTAAGACGAGACGATTATGAATACCAGTTTAGTCGCAAAATAGCAACTATTCGGGGTCAATCTTCCACATCTTCGTACTCAATGTCGTCATCGTCGGAATCAAAGTCCGCCCCTTCATGTGATAAACCGTCCTCCTCCACGGTCAATTGGGGTCGCTTGGCTAGTTGCACGGGCTTCCGTTGCTCTACGAAATCCTCATCATCGGCGTCGGCAATCGCATTGTCCTCAAGCGAATCGTCTTCATCGTCGTCCAAAGCAGGCATGACTCTAACGGGAGCTGGAGGAGCCATGCTGTTCTGTGGCGGCTTGCTCTGGGGCGGCTTGGCCTCGGGTTTCGTCTCGGTCTTCGTCTCAGACTTCGCGGCTTCTTTAGCTTCGTCAGGACGGATCTTGTTGCTTCTAGCCGGAGCTGGCTTTGCTGGTACTCCGCCAGAGTCGGCCGCTTGCATCGCTTCCCAGTCAGCCAACGAAATGACTACTTCGCGAGCTTGAGATCCAGCATACTGGCCGACAATTCCATCTTCAGCCATAAAGTCAATCAACCGCGCCGCGCGACCATAACCGATACCCAGTGCTCGTTGCAGCAACGAACAACTTCCGCGACCTTCGCGAACCACAACATCTATCGCAGCAGCGTACAACTCGTCACGCTTGCGCAAGTTGGCCAAACTGGGCTCGTCACCCTCGGTCTCATCTTTAACCTTCAGGTTCACCAGCTCGCTGACAAAGTTCTGCTCGCCTGTCGAACAATGATCGACCACGCGATTAATCTCGTCGTCCGAGAGATAGGTTCCTTGTCCACGCAGCAACGTACTGGTACCAGGCCATAAGAACAGCATGTCACCGTTACCCAGCAGTTTGTCAGCGCCCATTTCATCCAAAACAACGCGGCTATCCGTGCGGCTCGCGACTTGGAAGGAAATCCGCGCGGGCAAGTTACTCTTGATCAAGCCGGTGATAACGTCAACGGTTGGTTTTTGAGTTGCTAGGATCAGGTGAATACCGACCGCACGACTCTTTTGAGCCAACCGAATAATGTGCTGCTCGACATCCTTACCGGCCGTCATCATCAAGTCCGCCATTTCGTCCGCGACGATGACGATGAACGGCAAGTGATCCGGAATCGCGTCAGCCTCCTCGGGAGTTTCTGGCTTAACGCGTTCGAGCAACTCTTCGCGATCTAATTCGTTGTAGTTCGTTAAGTGACGCACACCAGCTCGGGCCAACAACGTGTAACGCTCTTCCATCTTGTCGACAGCCCAAGCCAAAATCGCTTCGGCCTTACGCATGTCGGTCACAACGGGGTGCATCAGGTGAGGCAATCGACCGTAGCCGATCATTTCCACCATCTTCGGGTCGATCAACAACATACGGACTTCGTCGGGACGGCGAGTCATCAGAATGGAAGTGATGATCGCGTTCAAGCACACCGACTTACCAGTACCTGTTCGACCGGCGATTAGAAGGTGAGGCAGCGATGCCAAGTCAGCGATCAGCGGATTGCCCGAAACGTCTTTACCCAAGAACAGAGGTATCTTAGCCTTCTTGCCCTTGGCTCCCATCTCTTCGATCACTTCTCGCAATCGAACAACTTGGCGATTCTCATTGGGGACTTCGATACCCACTGTATTCTTGCCAGGAATCGGCGCGACGATTCGAACGCTGGGGACGCGAAGCGCGATAGCAAGGTCGTCTGCTAGGCTGGTGATCTTGGAGAGTCGTAGGCCAGCCTCCAATTCAATCTCGTACTGAGCAATCACCGGGCCCGTTTCAATCTCCACGACACGAATGTTCAAACCAAAATTCTTGAAAGTCGCTTCCAGGATCTTTGCCTTGCGACGAACTTCTACGGTCTGAGCTTCGAAGTCGATGTCATCACTTGGAGTAAGGATATCGATGTTGGGCAACACGTATTCGTCGGTGCCCGCTGGCAACTTGGTATCATCCAACATCGCTAGTGAAGCAGCGTGATCCTCTTTGTTCTTGCTCTTTGGCGGACGAACGGAAGGCTCCTGCTTGGCTTTTTTGTCGTGAGGCAAGTCGGCTCGCAATTGCGATGCTTCATCTGTAGCTTCAGCAGGCAGACTCAACTGTTCGGAGGTCAAATCTTCAGCAGCATCTTCGCTGGCCACTTCGGCTTCAGCTTCCTCTACTGCAGGATCAACGGATGCCGTACCATTTTCGATCGCGACTGCGGCAGCATCGGCAACCTGCTCCTTGCCTCCGAGCAATCCTGTGAGGACCGATTTAACGGTCGATGCAACTTTGCTTCCAGTCTCAGGCTTGGCAGCAGCCGCAGTAGCCGCAGCATCCGCGGGAGCTTCTTCATTGGTCACGCGACCGCTGATCTTTACTGGTGGAGGTCCGGCGGCTTGTTCACCGGGCAGCAAAACGCCTTGATCAACGTCACTAGTCTTCTTGCGACCAAGTCCAGGCGCGGGCAGTGAGACACGAGCCTTAGCGGCCGTCGAAGCCAATGCACTACCACCTAACAGTACCCAGCCGACCGAACGAACCACAAGATAATCGGTGCTCAAGAGCAGGCCAGCAATCAAAAGAGCCATCGTCATAATCGACGCGCCCGTCAAAGCGAAGTGATCATGCAGCCAAGTACTCGTGATCGCGCCGATATAACCGCCTGGGCCGATCGTCGGGGAAAAAGGGGTGTGCAATCCCATCAAGGCAAACAGAGTGGTGGTGCCAATGATCACCAAAACCCAACCGACTTGCCGTACAGGTGGAACAAAGTTTGTTTGAACTCGAAACATCCAGATTGATAGAACCGTTAAACCCGCTGCGACCAACAGGGATCCGATCCCAAAGGACTGTACCAATATGTTGGCTGTGACGGCTCCAACCCAACCGCAAGCGTTTTGAATATGTTCGTTCGGTGGATAGACAGCGTTGTCCACGGCCACAACATTCTTCAGTGGCCGAGGCAGATCGCTTAGATTATCGGCTGGATCATAGCTCAGCAAGCTAAGCCAGATGAAGATACACAATGCGCTTAGCGCAATGGCTTCAACGTCAAACTCGATCTTACGGGCTGGTGCGGTCATCAAGCTCACTTCGACAAGTTGGCGAAGAACGTGCTAGCCCGATCCTCCTTGATCTGAGTGCTTGCAAGGTCGTTCACGTAGCCCATCCAAGCTACGTCACCGCACTCTGCGGCTCATCGAAGCCTATCGACCGACGCTTGAAAGTTCTCCACGAATTCGCGGGAGGGCGATAGCCTTTAGTTCTTAGCCATCCCAAGCACAATCCATAAAGGTAGAACAGGTGGATTCTCAGTAACAACCCATCGATTTCTACAAGCAATCAAAATCCAAGAGAGGATTGAAACGCAAAGTCGCAAAGGCGCAGAGACGCAAAGGATCAGGCAATCAATATTCGCGAATCTATCAGCGATGTGAGGTTTAGTTTACCGATCAAACGTTGAATTTCCCGAGGACGCTTTGCGCCTTCGCGTCCCTGCGTCTTTGCGTTAAAAACTCTTAGATTTCCATTCGTATCAAGAAGGCAAGGCGATTCTCCAAGAAGCTGCTATACTGTCGGCATCAAAATACGCTTTTGCGGCGATACACCATAAGGTGATCATGGTTGAGAATGAATTGTTGGTGGTAGACGACGAAGGTAACGTGAAATTGGACTCGACAATTCCAGCCAATCAAGGAACAAAGGTCGAGGCAACTTGGGTCGAGTTGCCGAATGGCCAACGACGATTCATGCACCAATGGTCTCCAACGACGGAGCCGAAAGGGCACGTCACGATTATTCATGGCCTTGGTGAACATGGCGGGCGATACATTCGACTCGCTCCACATCTTGCTCGACAAGGCTTTCAAGTTTCAGCATTAGACTTGCCGGGCCATGGTCGCAGTCCAGGCAAACGCGGCGCGATTCGCAGTTACGAATCACTGCTGGACGATGTGCAGTTCGCTATCCAATGGGCCAAGCAAGCTAGCAGTGGCCTGCCTGTCTGTCTGTTTGGACACAGCATGGGCGGGAACTTGGTAGCCAACTATGCGCTGCGTCGAAACGATCTTCCCGATGCGGTGATTGCATCGAGCCCCATGTTCGTTTCACCTAAAGAGCCCAAAGGTTTGCTGAATATCGCTGCTCGATTGGCTGCGAAGGTAGTACCCAATTACACTCTAGCGGCCGGTACCGAGACCAAGCAGTTGATGGACGATCCGGTCGAACAAGAGTTGCTGGACAACGATCCTCTCTTTCATCGGCGGCTGACGTTGCGGTTGGGGGCTTCGTTGATCGACAGTGGACGGTGGGCTATTAAAAATGCCGATCGACTTTCCGTTCCCATGTTGCTGACTCACGGACTGAGCGATCGAATCACGTTGCCCGAAGGTTCACGTAGCTTTGCAGCTCGTGCAGGCGAACTTTGTCGTCTGCAACTGTTGGAAGAACATCTGCATGAGAGCTTTCGGGACAAGAGGCGGCAGCAAGTGATTCAACTTTACGTCGACTTTTTAAACGAACTCGTTGCCGCGAAGTGAAGTTGAAGAACTGCGGAACGAAGTTGGACCACTAAGCCCCTGTACGTAAACTCGGACACGTAAGCTCAATCACGTAAGCTCGAACACGCATCAAGATTGATTCATGATTATCGAAGGCCTGATGACCTCAACAGCACTCGACGGCACTGCTCATGTAGCGCCGATGGGGCCGGTCGTAGATCCGTCGCTAAAGGACTGGCTATTGCGTCCCTTTCAGACTTCAACTACTTTTGCCAATCTCTACAGGACTGGCACCGGCGTCTTTCATGTTGTCGATGATTGCTTGCCGATTGTCCAAGCCGCCTTGGGGCTGCCGATCGAACTACAATTCGAAAGGTTGGATGGTGGAGCGTGGGTGATTCCATCGGCGTGTCATTGGTACCGACTAGAGCTTCACGCATGGGACATAAGTCAACCGCGCGCGGAAGTCAAAGCGACTGTGGCGCAGACTGCGGTGATTCGACCTTTTTGGGGCTGGAATCGTGCCAAGCATGCCGTGCTGGAAGCGACCATCTTGGCGACTCGGTTGCATTTGACGGGCGTTGGTTCCGTGTTAAGTGAACTGGACCGCATGGCCTTGATCGTTGAGAAGACCGCCGGTGATCGCGAGCATCAAGCTTGGCAATTGGTTAGCGATTACATTCGTCAGTGGAAGAGTTGAGTCGCCCAATGATCGAACTGTGCACCGGTTCTCGATTGCATTTTGGCTTGATGGAGCTATGTGAATCCGCGCCTAATCGTTACGCAGGTCTAGGGGTCATGTTGGCTGTCCCGCAGATGCACGCTCGCATCAGTTTCGATTCTGTCACCGCGGATATTTCTATTTCCGATGACATCGATGCCGAAAGCGCCGGCGAGTATCTACAACGAATACAGTCGTGGCAAGCGAAGTCCAAAACACCTTCGCAAGTGGAATTGCTGAAGGGCTACCCATTCCACGCGGGCTTGGGAGCAGGAACTCAACTTGCATGCTTGTTGTCGGTAGCCGAAGCACTTGCATCGATCGAAATCCGGGGAAAGGCTAACTCGCATTCTTCCAGCTCTAGTCAGTGGAAATCAGTGATGCAGGCGCTAACACTTGGCGTCGATAATAGCCCAAACCGTTCGACGTTTGATGCCGAGAGCCTCGCCTTGATATCCGGTCGCGGGTTGCGATCTGCGATTGGATTGACTGGATTCTTAGAAGGCGGACTGGTCCTTGATCAGGGCTATGAAAATGGGGATGTGTCTAGAAGAAAGATCCAAGCGCAGGTAGTCCAAATCCCAGAAGCTTGGCGTTTCGTTTTGATTCGCGGACATGCAAGTTCTGCAATCACAGGTCCCTTAGAAAGCACGATGATCGGTAGAATGGCCGCGAAGCCCAATCCAAGTCGCTCTCGCATGCTTGAGTTAGCCAGGAAAGCACTGGACCATGCAACCAGCTCGGAGTTCGATCCATTCTGCAATGCGCTCGATGAGTATATGCAACTAGCCGGAGATATGTTCGCCCCAGTGCAGGGCGGTCGCTACAACGGTGCTGTTTGTTCACAGGCAGTTGACATAGCTAATCAATACGGACTCAAAGCTGTCGGACAAAGCAGTTGGGGACCAACGATCTTTGGTCTCTGCGAAAGCCAATCGCAAGCAGAATCAATCGCTCACAGCATTCGCCAGCACGCCGACAATTGGACAGTGCAAATCTCTTCCGCCGCAGCCTCCGGGGCCAGAGTAAGAATGTAAGCCATCGATTGAGCGTTCGTTAGTGGTTCGGAAGATAAAACTCAAAAGCTAGCTCAATCCGTGGTCCACCAACGCCGACCGTCACGGCAACTAATGTAATTTCCATGATGCAGATTTCTCGGGGGGGGTGATTGCAATGCTCTTTTGAAGCTGATAGCGTGCCAGTGTCAATTTTTCTATGGCTCTTCATTCAAATGGAAGCTGTTTTTAGGGACTGGTTTTAAGTATGTTGCTCGAAAAGTGGTTGGTCGTAAGAAATTTCCTTTCAACAGGCGTGGCTATTGGTGCAGTGGTAGCAGCAATGATCGGTATTCCGCAGATTCGCACTCTGTTTCCGATGCCAAGTGAATATAGTGGTCAACCGGCATTTCTGATCTACACCTTAGTTACCATTTGCCTCTTTCTCGCTGCCACGTGGTTTGTAGTTTGGCCTGTGGGTGAATCGAAGGCAAAGAATTTGCACAAGCCCAAGATTGGCATTGTCTTAGTTGCCCTGGGCCTCATGAGCTTTGGTTCAGTCTGGTTGTTTCCTATGACAGAAACAACGCCGAGTTTCCTGGAGACGCCGATTCGAATTCTGGCAACTGTGATGCTGATTGCTTGGGCCGCCCTACTAATTGCCGCAGGGTACCTTCCTGCGTGGTCTTCTGCTCAGATTTTTCGATCCTTACTGACGCTCACTGTTTTAGGCGTATCGGGAGAAGTCATTTGGTGGGCGGGCGAGAACTTGTCTTTCGCTTCACTGCGGATTTACAGCATAGGTGCCGCATGTTTACTTGGATTCACCGCAGTAACCATAGTGGCCTTTGTCGATCGCCTACAGGCAAAGAATCCATTGTGGCCAATCCGTCTGCTATTTGGCGTATCCGTACTCATCGCTTTCTTCGCGTTCCTTAAGTCTCCTGAAATTGGAAAGATTGATCGCTCGATTCCCACCGCCCTTTCTGCTGTCGGTCCTGAAGTCAGTGGAGCAGAGAGTACTGAAGTTGTGAACAAACCTTCCGAGCCCAGTGAGGATAGCGAACTGGTTAATGTCCACCTAGTGAATTGGCTTACAACACTAGACAAGAGAATTGGTGAGAAATCCGACCCAGTCATTATGGTTGCAGCCAGCGGAGGCGGTTCGAGAGCTGCCCTTTTCGCGGCTTTGATTCTAGAGTCTTTGAAGTCAATTCCTACAGACAGCGATGATTCGCCCTCAATAACTGCAGCAGATCGCGTTGTAATGGTTAGCAGCGTCTCGGGTGGCTCTTTGGCTTCGGGTTGTTTCACTGACCCGGCCTACGGTGCCCAAAGTACGCAGCTCATTAAGTCACCAAAGAATTTTTATGTTGACTCCATTACTGAATTGATTAACACAGAGGCTAATACACTAAATAGCAACAAGCGGTTTATCGACATTCACAAGGATGTTTGGGACGAAGTACTTCAAGAAACGGGTGCGATCCGCTCTATGCGCCTAGCAATCTGAAAAACTGATCTATACGAAAAGAGGCTTCCTCAGCGAAATTGATAGTTCTCACACCGTCAATTCAAAAAGGGAAGCCTCATGGATGTACAAGTTAAGGCAGGAAG
>CAUJKA010000509.1 GCA_963204965.1 Planctomycetota bacterium
AACGACTAGTAAGACTCCTAAAGGCCATGGATTCTGCATGTAGAACTCGGGGAGGGTTAGAGTCGATCTGTTGATACCTGAACACAGCACTAACAGCATCGCGGCTACGAAGTATCCAGACTTGGCACCGCGCCATCCAAAGTAGGTCGCCAGTCCAATACTGGCGATGGTTGTGAGCCACAGCGGAGAACCAATCAATCGCGTGACTTCGTAGTGAAAACTCAAAGCAACTGGACTAAAGCCGCGAACGCTTGAAGCGACGACTACGGCCAACAGGGAGACGCAAAGAAGATTCGTCGTGTCCTTGTATTCAGCCTTCAAAGCTCCCTCGAAAAGCAACAGAATGACTGCCATCGCGACAGGAACTAGATAGAACAACGCAAACGTGCTCTGCATTCCTTGATCCATTTGGAATGAGATGGTTAGCAGATAGCTCCTGCCCGTCATCCCGATCAGCATGAAGAAGAAAATGGACCAAGGATAGTACGGCCAAGGCCACGGCGAACCGTTATTGGCAACCGCTTCCTTGCCACGGCGAATCGCAGGCAGCAATAACAGAATCGATCCCGCGCAGAGAACCGGAAATGTCAGAACTCGCCAAGCCATCGATGGCAATCCCCAACTCGCGCTAGTTACTGCGACCGGGAACACAAAGAACAGGCCAAGCATGACAAACAGAGGAAGTCGATAGAGCCAAGATAGCGCAATCGGCAGTCCGTATTCCAGAAGTTTGACAATGAGTATCGAGAACAGCAATCCACCCATCAACACGATACGTGCAAGTTCCGGCTGACGATTACAAGCCACATCAAAACTTACCGAGAGCGCTAAACACATGAGGATAGCCAGAAGTGCAACGGTTCTTGCATCCTCCCAAACTCTCCCCCATCGAACGATGAATATAGCCGTTGAAGCTAGCAGAAGCGTATAACCAGCAAGTGAAATTGCTAGTTGCCAAACTTGATTCCCGGTGGAAGTATCGTCAAACATACTTCGCAATCCGAAGAGGACGCACGACGCACTGATAAGGTAAAAGGGATTGTGGGTGTAAACGAACTTAGCCAATTCGCGCATTTGGTTTCCTCCCAAGTCAAGGACGAGCACAACCAGTACGATTCATGGCGAGGTCGGGCCGGCCAGAGAGACACTAACCGGTTCGGCATCGTCGAAAGTTAGAAGGACGACAACGGCACACACGCTCAGTTAGAACGCGGCGCAGACCAAGTTTTACTGTGGAACAGCTTGTCAGCAGAGATGCTGAATTGATAAGTCTTCATCGAAAAGGGGTAGCGAGATCTCTGTTCCTTTAGACTCGCCAATTAGCTTTACGCTCACAGGTCCAACTGAGTTCACGTTCTGCCTCAGAAAGACTGGTCAAGCTGAAGAGTGCTCGACCTATTTCAGATGACGCCACGTAGGCACCGTTCATGAACTATGACGACCTGATCTATGAGGACGTGACCTGTGGCTAACTGCAACCAACGATTACTTTTTGCAATGGCTATTGAAACGGCCTATTGCAATGGCTTAGGCCAATCGGTTGCACCAGACTGCGCTTCGATAACATCCAGTAGATAGCCCATGACTTTGGCAATTGCTGGATCGTTTGGACCAAGTTGATTGTAGAGCTTGTAGGTGCTCTTGATATCGTCGTCGTTGAACTGCAAGCCGAACTGCTTAACCGATTTTTCAAAGGCTCGTCCGGCAGCGATTCGATCTTGTTCGGTGACGCCCTCAGTAGCAGCCATCGCCGTGAGTCGTAATTGGCTTTGCTTGGTTCCTAGGCCTGACAAAACGAGTGCTTCGGCAGATGGTGGCAGCGCACGCCGCGTGCTAACTAGTTGCTCGTGCCATTGGCTTACCGGATAAAACGCGTAAGTGTCTCGGTCCGCTGAAATCTTCGTGATGAATTGCCCCGCCAAACCAGCCAGTCGCGTTCGATCTTCCATTTGCATCGGTCGAACATCCAACGACTGCATCATCTTCTCGAGCACAATCTTCATGTGATCGGGATCTCGTGACAACGTGGACGCATGCATACCTGGAGACTTAGTAACCAACGATGATTCAAATTGGCTAAGGTTCTCTACCAAGACGGAAATCGGTAACGAACCCGAATTGCGCAGTCGAGTCAGTACCTCATGAAGTCGTAGATCATGAACGCGATCGACAACGATGATCATCTCGACAGGGTTCTGCTTGTTCAGAGCTAGAAACGCATCGCGGGCTGAATTGGCAATCACCGACTCGGTGCTAGTGAACTGTTGGACGATTTGATCGGCGGACACGCATAGCTCAAGATTTGCTCCAACGACGAGGGCTTTGGGGCCCTGTGCGAGTTGCGTCATCTCGACGGCCGTCGACAATGCTTGAACTGAACCAGCGTAGTCGCTTTTGGGATCTGCAGCAGCGATGGCCTCGAGAGCCAAGTAACGGACGACGGGTCGCTTGTCGTTGAGCAACTGGCTGAGGAATTCCAGTGGCGGCAACAATTTGTGGGCTTGGATTTGCTGAGTCAGCAATTGAAGAGCTCGCACAGCACCACCGTGCATCTCTTGCTTGCTTGCCTCCTTAAATACTTCGCTCCAAAACGCTGGTTCAACCACTAAATCAGCCGGTAGCGGAGCGATCAACAGCGAATCCACCTGAGTATCCGCCAGCGATGGCTTGAGTTGATAAGCGAGCTGAAGCTGAATGGCTACGGAAGATGTTGTCGCCGATGCTAGAGCACCGTCCAACTCCGTTCGCAGTTGTGCGAGCTGAGCCAATCGCTGTAGTAGAGCTAAGTCTTTGGTCCCTTGGCTCCAAACAATCTTTCCTTCGGCGCTGGGCTGCCAAAGCGAAGTCATCAAAGGACTTACTTTGCTGCGATGCAGTTGATATTCATCCAAAGCTGCTTGATAGGCTCGGGCGATATGATCGGCGGTGACATTCTTGTCGGGCACGCGTGAGAAGGTTGCCAAGAGCTTTTTTGAAATGGCATCTCGCGTTTCTGGCGTTAGCTTCATCGAATGAGCGGCCACAGCTAGCTCGATTGCAAAATGATTGCTCGCGAATTCGGCAACTGCCACGAGTACACGGCTTCGCTTTTCAACATCACTCATGCAACAGGCAGCGCGAATTGCATCGATACCATCGCGATCAAATTTGTCGATCGCCTCGACCAAACGCACCGCGGGAACTTTGGGATCACCATCTAATAATCGTTGCACGAGTCGATTGAGCGATGGCATCTGACCATCGTGGACTCGCAAGAGTGCGAGTTGCTGAGTGCTACGATCAGGACTAGCCAATTGGTCAATTTGCGATTCGATGACTGCGGGATCACGAGCGTATTCGGCAGGTGATGCTTGAAGCGTCTTTAGTATCTTGCCCTGAGCTTCATTGAGCTTGGCTGTGGATCGAAGCAGTAGACTCCAGATAGCTGGCTCGATGTTGCGAGCCGTTTCCGCTCGCGCGGCGACTGGCCATTTGGCTGCAGCAATCTGATCAAGCAGACTGCCTACGTTTTCCCATGATCGCAACTGCACCATCCAGGTAATTGCTTTCGCCATATCGCCAGGATTCTTGGGCGGATTCTCGCGAACGCGCCGAATCAAGGGATCGGTCTTGAGGTAAGAGGTCGCAGAATCGTTACCAGCGGCAGATGAGTTCGCTGTGGCCGCGTTGGGATTATCGAATGCGTCGCCCGAGTCGGGTTTCGAAGTGCCGCCGAAGGGATCGTCATCTTGAGCAAGTGCTCGATCGGACCAGGCCGCACTCAAAGTGATTCCAATGAGGCAAATGCCAAGTCGAGCGCGCAGGCTCGCTAGAGCGCACAGTGTAGATAAGTTCATGTTCGTCAAACGGTGCAAAGCAAGGTGGTAAATCAGCGGCTGATGCCTGAGGCAACATCTTTTATTGTAGTTGCTGCCGCCAATATTGTACTTGCTCGCGGACACGGTCTGGATTGCTAGATCCAAAGCTTTGGTAGGCTTGTACCGCTTTTTCCACTCCTAACACCCCGCGGACCGACCCATCCAGGCTGGGATCGGCCTTTCTCAACTGCTCGTCCGTCAAATCCGACAGCGGAATCTTGGCTTCCTGAGCCATTCCCACCAAAGTCCCCACCAAATGGTGTGCTGACCGCTGAGGCATTCCACGGCGTATCAAATGCTCCATCAGAGCGGTCGCATCCAGGTAGCCTTGGTCCAATCGCGAGGCGATCGAATCTCGCTGCAACGTGGATTGCTCGACGATGGGAATGGCCAGTTCCAAACAGGCCTCGACCGTATCAAACGAATCGAACATGGGTGGCTTGTCCTCTTGCAAATCGCGGTTGTAAGCCAGTGGCAATCCCTTGACCAACACCATCAGCGTCTGCAAATTGCCGAGGACTCGGGCTGACTTTCCGCGAGTCAACTCAAGCGTGTCAGGGTTCACCTTCTGCGGCATGATCGAAGAACCGGTGCAGAAAGCATGCGGTAACTTGATGAAGTTAAACTCGACAGTAGACCAGAGAATCCACTCTTCAGCCCAACCGCTCAGGTGTTCGGCAATCATCGCCAAAACAAAGGCTGTTTCTAAAACAAAGTCTCGGTCGCTGCTGACATCGATACTATTGCGTGCGACATTTTCGAAGCCCAGCTCATCCGCAGTAGCTTTGCGATCGATGGGCAAGCTAGTTCCCGCACACGCGGCGGCTCCCAGGCCGCATACGTTGACTCGTCGCCGACAGTCCGCAAGGCGACTTCGGTCTCGCGCGTACTTTTCAACGTAAGCCAACCAGTAATGAGGCGCGAGGACAGGCTGAGCCCGTTGAAGGTGCGTGTAGGCCGGAAGGATCACATCGATGTCTTGTTCACACCGACCGACAAACGCCTTCTGCAACTGGACCAGCAGCTTATCCACGCGATCAATCGCATCTCGCACCCACAAGCGAACATCGGTATTGACTTGATCGTTACGACTTCGCGCCGTGTGCAGCTTGCGACCAACATCGCCCAGTCGTTCGATCAAGCGGCTTTCGATGTGCATGTGGATATCTTCCAGCTCGAAGCGGAACTCCATTTCACCGCGTTGGATCTCACCTTCGATTTCGCGCAACGTTTTTTCGATCTGCTGAAACTCGTCCGCAGTGATCAAATTCTGCTTGCTGAGCATGCGGGCGTGAGCGATCGAGCCGCGAATGTCCTGTTGATAAAGACGGTGATCGAAGCTAATGCTCTGGCCGAAAGCTTCTAAGCGTTTGTCGCTGCCCGCTTTGAAAACTCCGCTTCGCGAAGGTGATGAACTCAAAATGATCCTCTTTCCAACAAAATTGACGGGCAAAATTAATGGGCTCAGATTAACTCGGGGCAGCCCAAATCGGCATTATCAAGTCAGGCTGGCTGGACTACAATAGCCGCCGCGATGGGCTGATGAACTTCAGCCGACCGATTTTACTCACCATTTACCTTAAACGAGGTGTCCTAGGATGCTGGATATTGAATTATCCAATCGTGCTGACTTGATTCGTCAGCGATTGACGCAGCTCCGGGACAGTCTTTGACTTCGATAAGAAGCAATCGCAGATTGCAGCCATCGAAGCTCTCATGGCTGCCGGAGATTTTTGGAACAATCAAGAAAAGGCTCAAGCTACCGTTGCCGAGCTGAAAGGCCTGCGCACGGTGGTGACGCCACTGAAGGACGCTCTTTCCGCGGCCGAAGATTTGATGGGCTTGGTGGAAATGCTGGCCGAAGATGAATCGGTTCGCGATGATGTTGTCGCTGAGATCGACCGAATCGAAGTTTTGGTGGCCGAACTGGAGCTTAAGGCTCTGCTCAACGGTCCCCATGATGCTGACGGGGCTTTGCTGAGCGTACATGCTCGCGATGGTGGTGTCGATGCCAATGACTGGGCCGACATGCTGTTGCAAATGTACATCAACTGGGCCAAGGCTCACGATTACGATGTCGAGTTGCTGGATCGACAGGACAACGAAGAGGCTGGGATCACCCAAGCCACAGTCGCCATCCGTGGCCCGATGGCTTACGGATACCTGAAGGGCGAAGAAGGCATTCACCGCTTGGTTCGGATCAGTCCGTTCAACGCTGAAGGGAAACGCCAAACCAGTTTTGCTGCGGTGGATGTCTCGCCGGAAATCAATGACTCGATCGAGATTGAGATCGACGAGAAGGATATTCGCGAGGATACCTACCGAGCGAGCGGAGCTGGCGGCCAACACGTCAACAAGACCGACAGTGCTGTTCGATTAACGCACGTACCCACCGGGATCGTCGCGCAATGCCAAAGCGAACGCAGTCAACACAAGAACCGCGCGATGGCGTGGAAGATGTTGCGAGCTCGTATGGCACGGGTAGAAGAAGAGCGGCGCGAAGAAGAACAGATGGCCAAGTACAAGAATAAAGTCCGCCAGAAGGGCTTTGGATCACAGATTCGAAATTACTTTTTGCATCCCGAACAACGCGTCAAAGATGCAAGAACAGAACATCTGCGCAACAATTTCCAAGTGGTGATGAGCGGCGAGATTCAAGAGTTCCTTGACGCTTATCTACGCTGGCGCATGGTTCAGAATTCCGCAGAATAAAGCAAAGACAGGAGGGCATGGATGACTGCGACACATACAGGTATGGAAGATGCCGAATTGGACGGTGGAGTCTTCGGGCGATTGATTTTTCAATGGCACGGCGATCGCTACACGCACAGTTGGCTTTGCTGCGAAACGGGCGAGAAGTTATTAGAGTCGGTCGAATCCGATCACGCCGTTCACTGGCCAGCTAGCCCGCCGATGCAGCAAGTCTATCGCCAATCTTTTGACGATGGTCGCGAAGTCATGTTTGGCATCGGCATGTCGGGCCGTGGACATTGGTCGGCAAGTTTTACTCTGGTCCCCGATCTGAAGAGCTGGATTGTTGAGCTAGCTTGCTGCACGCCGAGCACGCCGATGAGTCTCTCAAATACCTACCGATTGTTGGGTGGATGGCAGTTGCAGGAAAGCAATGTTGGCCAACAACACTTGGCTTGTCGAACAGGTAGTGCGACCGTCAAGATTGAACCGCTGAGCTTTCAGACTCGACTAAATTTCGATCCACTAGCGCTTGTCCCTGAACGCCGCGGAGCGATCGCTCCTGAACTTCGCATCGAACCCGATGCAATTGCCGAAGGCGCCGCGACGACTCAATGGGGCTTCCGCCTTCGCATCGGATAGGTTGCGGGCATGGTGCACGGGCGTCCCGCCCGTTCTTTGGATCTGAACCCTGGCGGGATCAGCTACGTCGGCGCTACTTTCGCCCAGCAAAAGGCGACGATACCGGCTAGAATGTGTGACCCTTCACACCTCCAAGCACACAGGAGACTCCTCATGCACGCTCCATCTGATCGACGCAGCTTTGTCAAAAGGCTTGGCCAAACCGCTGTTGCTGGCGGTCTAGCTTGGCGGCTTCTTCCGTCTAGCGATATACAAGCTGCGACTGCGACTCCTATGCAACCCGGCGAGGGCTGGATCGATGCGCATGTGCATGTGTGGACACCGGACACTAAGAAGTATCCGCTCGACAAAGCCTTCAAGCTGTCCGACATGCAACCGCCAAGCTTCACGCCTGAAGAGCTTTGGGCCCAATGCAAACCAGTCGGCGTTGATCGCATCGTGCTGATTCAGATGAGCTTCTACGGGCTCGATCATAGTTACATGTGGGATGCGATGAGCGCGCATCCCGGCGTCTTTTCAGCTGTGGCGTTGATCGATCATCAAAGCGATAGTGTTGCGAAGAATGCCAAAGAACTGGTTAACCGCGGAGCCAAAGGATTTCGCATTCACTCTCACGGTGACGCTAAGGATTGGCCCACAAGCAAAACGATGCAGCAACTTTGGAAAGCAGCGGCGGACGAAGGCTTCGCAGTTTGTCCATTGATCAACCCCCAAGACATTCAGTTCGTCGACAAACTATGCGAGCAGTTTCCCAAGACTCGAGTCGTTGTCGATCACTTCGCCAGAATTGGAGTCAGCGGCACCGTTGAACAGGATCGCTTGGACGAGCTATGCAAACTAGCCCGGCATCCCAATGTCCACGTGAAGGTCTCGGCCTATTACGCACTCGGCAAGAAGCAAGCTCCATACCATGACTTGAAACCGATGATCCGGCAGGTTCTGAAAGCTTATGGTCCTCAGCGCTTGATGTGGGCCACCGACTGTCCTTATCAAGTCCAAGGCGATCACACTTACAAAGCCTCACTTGACTTGATTCTCAGCGACACTGAAATCCTCACCGCCAGCGACAAACAGTGGATTTTACGAGATACGGCTAAGAAGGTTTTCTTTGGATAGTCGTTTAAGGTGTTGGTATTGAAAATCGTAGGGTGGGTTGAGGA
>CAUJKA010000510.1 GCA_963204965.1 Planctomycetota bacterium
AAAACACGTTGATCGTATTCACATCAGACAACGGTGGGCTCTCTACGAGCGAAGGTCATCCAACTTCCAATCTGCCTCTTCGCGGTGGCAAGGGTTGGATGTACGAGGGCGGGATTCGCGTCGCCACGCTGATGCGCTGGACCGGAAAGATCCCTGCCGGCAGTGTGATGAATCAGCCTGTCTCAAGCCCGGATTGGTTGCCCACAGTGGCCGCGGCAACGCAGGCTCCAGCGCCAAAGAATGTTGTTTGGGATGGGGTCAATCTTCTACCAGCAGTATGCGAAGGAAAGCCACTGCCTCGTCGATCTTTGTATTGGCACTATCCACATTATGGGAATCAAGGAGGTCGACCAAGTGGAGCGATTCGACAGGGCGATTGGAAGCTGATTGAATGGTACGATGATGGTTCTCGCGAACTGTACAATCTGAAAGAGGATCTTGGCGAGCAGCGAAATCTGTTCGATAGTCATTCCGAACGTGGCAATGAACTGGCAAAGCAACTGCGCGATTGGCGCGATGAATTGAAAGTCGCGATGCCCACAAAAAATCCAAAGTTTGACGATCGCAAGCCGGAGGAACGGTAGTGATTGGATCAGTATCCTAACTCATTGGTTCAAGCGGAACCCAGATTTCCATCCCACCCATGCCTGTCATGGGATCAAATTCGGGCGTGTAAAGTTCGAAGCACGGTGCGGAAGTAGCAATCTTGAGACCAGAATTTGGTACCCATCGCTTCCAAATGGATTCAAGCGTTTTCGGGATGGTCGACACATGCCCTGTTACTTCGAACACGGCGTATTGGCGAGCTTCGATAGCCAGAGACGTCATGGATTCTGGAAGAGACTCCAGGCGACTGACTTGCACACCGGTCATGTAATCAAAGCTACAGTCGGCCGCAGTGTTCCAGCAAACGCCGTATGAGTTTTCCGGAATCGAGTTTGGAATGGAATCTGCCAACGGTACGAACTTCTGCCATTGCTGACCAATTGCAGTGCGAGTCTCCATGTTGTAGCGATCTTGTATACCAGCGATGAACATCGATGGCAGCTGCCGAAACTGAGGCGGGCTCAGGTCACAACTGAGAGCATAGGTTGCTGCAAACTCAAGTTGCTTTTCGGCGGTTAGTGTTTCACCAGAGTCTTTCATCGATGAACCTTCAAATCTTGGGGGGCATGGCGGTGTTGTCGAATACTGATGCGGCGGTGAGTCGGTGCGCGGGCGTCCCGCCCGCAATATCTAGCAAGATCTCGTTATTTACGGGCGGGACGCCCGGGTACCAAAAAAATTTAAGGTTGGGACGTCCGGTACTAAAAACTTTACGGATGTTCGCCAGGAACCATGACCATCCAACCGACATTGAATTTATCGGTGACCATGCCGTAGCAGGGCGACCAGAATGTCTTGCATAGCGGCATCTGCACGGTACCACCGTCAGCCAAAGCATTGAATGCCTGATGTGCCTCGGCCTCGCTGCCAGTGGTAAAAACCATCCGAAAGCCGTCGAACTTGGATTTGTCGTCACAGCCATCGGAAGCCATCACGCGAGTTTCACCAATGTAAAACGAAGCGTGCATGATCTTGTTTTCAAAGCCAGCCTGTAGCATGCCTTCGGGAACCGGATCGGGACTCTCATTGAATCGCATTAACATTTCTATTTTCGCGCCCAGCGCCTGGGTGTAGAACTGCAGGGCTTCATCGCATCGGCCTGAAAAGAACAGGTAGGTACTGATTGTGGCTGGCATTGGTAAGTCCTTGTCGCTTTCGTAATTGAATAACTGAGTGTAGTAAGGGACGCTTCGCGAAGAAACACAGAATTGGGAAGTGGGTCTATTGGGCTGTAGTTGATAGGTTGAGCGTGCGGACATCGAAGACCTGTCGAACTTCGACGGAACCAACTCGGGCACCCGAGTGCTCGGAAGCTAGCGACATTGCTTGCTCCTGCGACTCAGCCCAGATGATATAGTAGCCGCCGAGTACTTCGTGTGTCTCAGCGAACGGTCCATCGGTGATAGAACGATGACCGTCGCGGACTCGTACAGAAGTTGCTGTAGTCGATGGGTGAAGAGGCGAGGCACTGATGAACATGCCTTGAGCATCGATGCGTGAAACCAATTTCACCGCTTCTTGAATGGCAGATTCATGAGCGGCTTTACCTGCCTTTGCCCATGCCTCTTCATCATCGTAGCAAAGGAACATGTACTGTCGCCAGAACGCTTGTGCTGGTTCAGTATTGAATTGCTCAGGCGGTAGTCCGTTGATCTTCATCATCGGCCGAATCTCAACAACACCCTTTTTGACCGGCGGCAGTCGCGTGGCAATCTGTATGGCCTCGTCTAAGTGTTGAACATCGATCACATAAAACCCGCCGAGTTGTTCAATAGTCTCAGCAAATGGCCCCGCGGTCACGATAGCCTTTTGATCACGAACACGCACTGTGGTCGCGGTTGCTACGGGATGCAGCGGAGAAGCGGCAATGAGTTGCCCTTTTTCGGCGAGCTCTTGGCAGATGCCCGATGAGGTCTCGACGCACTCTTTCCACTGCTCGGGAGTCCATGAGTCTTCGGGGCTGTAGATAAGTAGCATGTATCGCATAATGAATGTTCCTGATCTGAAAGAATGGCCGATGAAGAGCAGCTTCTAACACGATCCATCAGGGATCTGCGGTTGCACCAAGTTCGCCAACTGCATCAATGACTCTTGCCAACCCAAGTAACAAGCTTCAACGGGAATAATCGACGGTAATCCAGTTTGTTCGATATGGACTTCAGTGCCCACTGCCACACTCTTGAGTCGAATTGTTGCAACGATTTCACCTGGTAAGTTGGGGTCGTCAAATTTGTCCGTGTAGCGAATGAGTTCGTTAGGTACAAGCTCCAAATACTCACCTCCAAATGAGTTTACGGTACCCGCACTAAAGTTCGTAAAGGACATGCGAAAGGTACCACCAACTTTTGCATCAAGATGATGAACTTTGCAGGTGAAGCCATACGGAGGAAGCCATTTTGCCGTCGCGTCGGCATCCAAGAACGCTCGATAAACTCGCTCGGCAGGGGCGCTAAAAACGCGGTGTATTCTTACTGTACCAGTGCTGGTGGTCATCTAAATGCCGGCCTGTTTAGGTGTTTTCAAGGAAGGATAAGTCGTTATGTAGAGTAGTCGAGCCCAACGAAAGAGAATCGACAGTTTGGAAAAAGAATTCTTCAGGGCTTTTGCGGACGGGTTTAGGAGCGGCAAGCTGAAACTGTGTAGCGATTTGTAATTTGCGACTCAAACTAGCTAGTGCCATGATTCATTTCAGCGATTCTCTTTTGCAAAAAGCGTATTTCTGGCTCCTGTTGTGCCAACTCTAATGCGGATTGGTAGGCACGCTTGGCTTCAGAAAGCCTGGACATTCTTCGCAGCATATCCGCTTTGGCAGCATGGGCTAGGTAGTAGTTCTGTAGATCGCCTCTTCCCACAATCTCGTCGATCAAAACCAATCCAGCTTCGGGGCCGTCTCGCATCGCGATCGCAACGGCTCGATTGAGTTCTACAACGGGCGAGGGATGAATAGCTTGCAGCGCGTCGTAAAGACGAACGATCTCTTGCCAGTTGGTATCGGCAGCTCGTTGAGAGCTTGCGTGAATGGAAGATATCGCAGCTTGTAGAGTGTACGTGCCAAAGTTGCGGGTGAGCAGCGACTGTTCTACCAAGGCTAGACCTTCCTCTATCAGCCTATGATCCCACCTGGATCGATCCTGATCTTCCAACAGCACGATATCGCCCGCGGAATCGCTACGAGCAACTCTTCGCGACTCATGTAACAACATTAGTGCAAGCAGCCCAATAGCCTCGGCGTCGGGTAGCAACTGCACCAACAGTCGCCCCAGACGAATTGCTTCTGCAGAAAGATCGGCACGCGTGACGGAATTGCCAAAGCTGGCGGAGTAGCCTTCATTGAAGACTAGGTAGATGACAGCTAGAACAGCTTGCAGTCGTTCCGGGAAGTCTTCGACGCTGGGAATATCAATGGGAATTCTCGCGTCGCGAATCTTAGCTTTCCCACGAACGATGCGTTGAGCCATCGTAGTCGGAGAAGTGAGAAAGGCATTAGCGATCTCTTCCGTAGTCAGTCCGCATACTTCGCGCAGCGTTAAGGGAACTTGAACTTTGGGATCAATTGCTGGATGGCAACAGGTGAAGATTAATCGCAAGCGATCATCTTCAATCTCTTCCGCCGCTTTAGCTGAGTTCCTTGAATCGATCGACTCACGATGTTGGATCAAGTTCTCGCTCAATTGATCCAGTCGGCCTCGGCGTCTGAGCAAGTCGATGGCCTTAAATCGACCCGTTGAAACCAGCCATGCCAATGGATTTGCGGGTATACCTTCGGATTTCCATTGCACGACGGCAGCCGCGAAACTTTCTTGGAGAGCTTCCTCGGCTAAGTCGAAGTCTCGTAGCAATTTCGCGAGCGTCGCAAAGACACGACGGCTTTCATCGCGATAGATAGCTTCGATTTGTTGATGAACGGGGTCGGCTGAATTCGGTTGCATTTTAGTCGATCAGCATTCCCTAACGCGTTGGATAGATTGTTCGAGGACCGCTGGGTCTATGTTCAGTTCAAGTGACAATTGCATGAGATAATCGATCATGAACTGAGTGCGTTGACTAGCCAAGTTTCGGCCTGAAGCTGTTTGTATTGTTCGGTCCAACCGCAGTAACTTGCTGAAGAAGTGATCGATGGACTGCACGGTATCCTCGGGCTCTCGCTCCAAAGGAAATGGATTATCGGGATGATAGAGTCGTTGGCGCATCGCTCCGCCTGTCATCAAACAGCGCGCGATACCAATGGCTCCCAATGCCTCCAGTCGATCGGCGTCTTGGACGACGCGAGCTTCCAGGCTTTCGCAGGGGACGCCGGCAGAGAAGCTGTGAGCCAAAATGCAATGGGCGATTGGATCAATCAATTCTTCCGTGAATTGTATCGAACGCAGGAAATCGCTTGCTTTGCTAGCGGCAAGTCGCGAGGCTTGGGATCTCAGCGGGGAATTTTTGGGAACATTTACACAGTCGTGTAGCCAAGCGGCCGGGAGTACGATTCTCAGATCAGCATTTTCACTCGCACTAATACTTATAGCATTCGTAACGACGCGGCGAACATGGTCTATATCGTGACCCGAATCCGAATCGGCCATCTGATCATGCGCCCAGGAAGAGATCTTTTCAAGCCAACTATCCAGTTCTATCTCATTCATAAGCTACATTAACTTTACGTTGTAAGGTCTTGCCACTAGGGCTGTTACGATTCTCGCACCGGTTCGGACATGGAACTCGTCGCGAACCTTCTCACCACCGATGGATGTCCTCTCAGATGCAGCATCTATAGGCCAGCCCTGCCGCCTCGCGGACGTAATGTATAATCTTAACGACTGTCGCTACCTTAGAATTAGGATCAATCGATGTTTGGGATTAGGTTTGCAGTTTTGCTCTGTTTGCTGGGGTTGGCTTCCGGAGGGTGTGGCGGCGCGAGCGTTGATACAGCTCAAAAGAGCTCTGCAGAGACAACGGATGACGTGGTCAACATTCCCGAGTCGGGCCCAAGGCGAGTCCCCAGGCCTCACTCAGGCATGTTTCGAGAGCCATTCAATACGATCGAAGGCCACTGGATCGCAGAGACCGCTATCATGGCTGGAACTGCCTTTCCTGAAGAGGTGACAAAAGGGATTACACTAGATATCACCGATCGCAAGTATGATGTTTCGGTTGGTGGAAACAAGGACCAAGGGACACTGGAAGTGGATACCTCCAGTGAGCCCAACAAACTGACTATTCAAGGCACGACCGGCCCCAACGCAGGCAAGACAATCCTTGCCGTCTTCGATTTTCCCGAGATAGGAACGATGCGAGTTTGTTACGACATTTCTGGAGCTGAATTCCCCAGCGGTCTTGAGTCGACTTCAGCGAATGGTTACTTTTTTGTAACTTACAAGCGATCGCCGAAAAGCGATCAGTAGCGAGATCCGTTTCAGAGAACCAAGGATTGCCAGTTGTACGAGTCCAAAAATGAGGCCCTGATATCTGGCACCAGCTTCGCCAAGCGACTTGCCCTTCACTTGAGCCTGACTGTAGCCCTGCTAGTTTTCTCACTGGGACTCGGCATTGGCGGCTACATGTACACCGAGGGCATGAACTGGCTAGATGCCTTTCTCAATGCGTCGATGCTCCTGGGTGGGATGGGGCCAGTGAACAATCCCAAAACCGACAGTGGGAAGTTTTTCGCGGGCTGTTACGCTCTGTATGCCGGTCTATTGTTTGTGGTTTGTGCTGGACTGGTGCTAACCCCCGTCCTTCATCGCGTGCTCCACATCTTCCATGTGACCGAGCAAGACGACCTATGACCCGACCAACGATCGCTTCGCTCACCTTCTCATGGCGCTGTTTCGCACTAATTGCGTTCCTCAGTGGTGTCGTACTCTTGGCGAACTCAGCCGCTCAGCCGCCAAACGAAAATTCGGCAAGCCAGTACTTTGGCATTCAAATTGTCGATCAGCAATCGGGACGTGGAGTTCCATTGGTGAGGCTGCGGACTACTGGAGCAATAGACTACTGGTCAGACAGTAACGGTTGGGTTGCCTTCCTTGAACCAGGACTGATGAATAAGCAAGTCTTCTTCAGTATCGAGTCGTCTGGATATGAATTTCCCGCGGATGGATTTGGAATAGGTGGAGCTCGCTTGGAAACTACGCCGGGAAAAACAGCGAAGATAGAAGTGAAGCGGATCAATCGGGCTGAACGACTTTACCGAGTGACCGGGCAAGGGATCTATCGCGACAGTCAGCTTCTCAATCAACCCTATCCCAAAGAGATCGAACAGTTATCAGCAGGTATCGTCGGACAAGACTCGGTACAAATGGTGCCATACAAAAATGGATTGTTCTGGTTGTGGGGCGATACCAATTTACAGAACTATCCCTTGGGGAACTTTCATACAACGGTAGCGATCACACCCAGCGATTCGATGTCTTCGATTGACCCCGATAGCTGCGTGCCATTCCAATACTTAACAGACGATCGAGGGTATCCTCGCAAGATGTTGCCGACAAATGAGCCTGGAGTGGTTTGGATGTTTGGCCTTATCAATCTTCCTGATGATCAAGGTCGCGAGACACTAGTCGGGCACTATTCACGTCATTTGAAATTAGGACAGATGGTTGAGCATGGCATAGCAACATGGGATGAAACGGAAAGCCAGTTCGTTAAACGAGCCACCTTTGATCTGGACAATCGGTGGCGGATTCCTCGCGGGCAAGCTGTGCGTTTCAAGAATGCAGACGGTGAATATGTTTATTTCACCGAGTCTTTCGCCAATACTCGAGTACCCGCATCACTGGCAGCGATTTTAGATCCAGCTCAGTATCAGTCATTCGCTTATGACGAAGCAAGCGGAGAGTATCATTGGCAATCAATGGTAGAACCAACTGGTCAAAAGCAAGAGTCGCAGCTTCTCAAAAGCGGCAAGCTCTCCGATGCAAAAGCAAAGTACCAGATGATCGACATCGAAAGCCGACAGCCAATCGACATTCACCGATCATCAATTCAATGGAACGACTTTCGCAAGCGATGGATCTTGATCGGTTGTCAATTTGGAGATCGTTCGGCAGCGTCGAATTTCGGCGAGATTTGGTATGCAGAATCTACTTCGATCACTGGTCCTTGGGTGGAAGCGATCAAGATTGCCTCGCACCCTCATTACACGTTTTACAATCCTCGGCATCATGCGTGTTTAGACTCAGCCGGAGGGAAGGTCATCTATTTCGAAGGCACCTACACGCATCAGTTTTCAGGTAACGAAAGCCAAACCCCGCGGTACGACTACAATCAAATCATGTATCGCTTGGATCTAACGTCGCCTTTCGCTGCGCGAAAGTTGCGGGTGCACGGGCGTCCCGCCCGTTCTTTGAATCTTTACCAATATCGCGACGCTGAACATCTCGAACTCTCGCTACTTTCGCGGAGCGAAAGGCGACTATGCGGAGCAAAAGGCGACTATCATTTTCGCAGATGGTGTTGTTTAAGCCACTGCCAAGCTTCGGTCAAGGTTTCGGAGAGATCGCGAGTCGTATAGCCGAGTTCGCGTCGAGCTTTACTAGAATCGTAGAAATGGAGCTGTTGTCCCATGGCAATGGCTGCGCCGTTGATGTCACCTTCACGAATCGGCAACACGGCGCTGATTGCGTTGAGCAATCTCGCAAACGACTCGATGGCGGCTCGTGGGCTGATCACTCTCTTGGACTTGCCAGAAGTCTTCAACATTCGCGACCACAGTTCTTGGTAGCTCATGTTTTCGCCCGCCATAATATAGGCTTCGCCGAATCGACCGTGATCGATGGCCGAAACGATTCCTTTGGCCACATCGCGTGCATCGCAAACACTACAGCCGCCGGAAGGAGCGAACGCTAGAGGAGCGCGATAGACCTCTAACATCATTCGACCACTAGATGGTTTCCAGTCGTAGGGTGCGAGCATCAGCCCTGGGTGAATGATCTTGGCCTTTAAATGTTCTTCGCTAATTGCTTGCCGTACAACTTGTTCAGCTTCACGCTTGCTGATCACGTAGGTGCATTCCGTTTTGGCAACACCTTCGGACGTTTCACTAATCGGATGTTCGATCGAATTTGCCGCGGGCAAGGTGTCGACGGTCGAGACGTAGATCAAGTTGGCTCCAGCCGCCAAGCATGCCTTTACTACATTGCGAGTGCCTTCGACATTGATTCGTCGTGACTCAGCCAGTCGCTTCCAGCCAATGTGAATCATGGCGGCGCAATGGATAACAGTCGAACAACCTTCGGTGGCTCGGCGAAGCACAGCTGGATCGCTCAGATCACCTTCGACGACTTGAATGTCCAGCCCTTCAAAGCAGAGTCGCGAGGTTCGCGCGCGACAAAGAGCTCGAACGGGAATCTGTCTTGAGACCAATTCCCGAATTACACAATTACCAACAAGGCCAGTGCCGCCAGTCACGAAAATCAATCGGTCTCTCCCGCCTCGTCATACCGAACTTGGAATTCTGCTATGGATGGAAAAGCTCTCGATTGGTTGCGAGTGACAAGACGATTCGCAATCTATCGTGTGCGTGGAGCTTGCTGCGGTTGATCCGTAGCTGGAATCAGTATGACTGAAGATTCTCGCGGAACAACAGCTACCCGCAAAACATCTCGAGAGTATTGATGGCAGTTGATGCAAGTAGTTAGCGTATGCATATATGTATATGCGGCTCCGTCCAAGTTTTGCTGTTCAGCCATTTCCATCAGCTTCATCGCTGAACGTTGAAGATCGCCACGGTAGTGCGTGTAAACTTGGTCTTCACGCGGACGCCAAACACGCGAATCGCAGATGTTGCGGAGATCTTCCGCGCCTTTGCGAATCAACTCAAAGTTGGCGGAGGTGAGTCCTTCGACAATTCGCTGCGACGATCCCAACTTGGCTCGCATCGCGATACCCAAATCAGGCGACTCGACACTGTTGAAGCCTGGCTGTTGAGCTATCGCAATTCCTCCGATAGCTAGCAACAAACCGCCGACGATCATTACGCGATGTTTCAAAGTCATGGCCGAGTCCTTTCACAGAGATTGCCTTATTCTCTGTATCGGTCGGCACAATCGTTACCTTCAGAATACTCGCTCCCCTGAGCCGATTTGCCGCAATGAAAGCGGTTTTCAATCACAACCCGACGCGTTAGCGAGGGAATGACTTGCAACATTTTCTGGGCAGACCGAGCCGTCCCTCGCTAACGCGTCGGGTTATGTTGTGCTGCGAATCACAGTCTCAACCAAAGGCTCTTCAGATACTCAGTCTCTGGGCAGTTCGCGGATACCGGATGACAGGCTGCCGCACCACTCTTGGCAATGATCTGAATATCGCGAGGCGTCGGATTCGGGTTGAAATCTGACGGTAGAAAAGCTGAGCGCGCGGCGGCTCGTACCAAGCGAGTGAACTCAGACTCAGGCAAAAGTCCAGCGCACGAGCAGGTGAGCATCAAACCGCCGGGCTTCACTAACTGCATTGCCAATCGATTGAGATCGAAATGCTTGCGAGTTCCCTCTTCGACTTCAGCCCGATTGCGAATCAATTTGGGAGGGTCCAAAACAACCACATCAAATTGACGACCGCCGCGCAGCATATCTCGCATGTAAGCGAAGGCATCGGCTTGAGTGAATTTTACATTGCGACACTGATTCAAAGCTGCATTTTGACGAGCGGTAGCTAGCGGCGCTTCATCGAGATCGATCCCCGTAACTTCGCTTGCTCCACCTCGCTTGGCTGCCATTACGGAAAAGCCGCCGGTGTAACAACAGATGTCCAACACGCTGCGATCGCGACAAAGTTCGGAGAGTTTAAATCGATTGTCGCGCTGATCGCAAAAGAAACCAGTCTTGTGACCGGTGCCAAAGTGGACTCGATATTGTGTGCCGTGCTCGGTGACGGTCACTTGCGGAGGAAGTTCTGGGCTTGAGCGACTGGAAAGCTCGAAGCCTTCTTGGCTTAATAAATTCGGGCTCGGGCTAATCAACCAGTGCTTGGTTCCAAGCTTAGCTGACAGTCGACGCAGAATCTCTTCAACGCGAGGTGCCATTGCGATGCTGAAGATCTCCGCACTCAAGCAATCGCCGTAGCGGTCGATGGCCAATCCCGGAAATCCATCAGCCTCGGCATGAATCACGCGGTAACAGTCGGTGCATTCATTCAGTCTGAGTGCTTCGACGCGCAAGCTGATCGCGCGATCGATCAAATGATCCCAAAAGGCATCGTCAGGCAGCGAATCCAACCAAGACACCAAGCGAATGGCGACTTCGGATTTTGGGTTGTAGATACCATAAGCAAACGGCACCGCCTCACCAGATTCGGTGTCGTTGTGAAGCACTCGCACCCAATCGCCTGCGACTGGATCTCCGTCCATTTCGACGATACGTTTTCGATAGACAGTCGGGTGCGTCGTCCGACGGCTGATGACTGCCTGGACCAGTGGCGTTCTTGCGTCCAAGGCCAACGGCAAAACCGTGGGTAGCTTGTACTGAGGACCACGCAGATATTGCTTATTCTGAGGTTTGAACCGTCGCTGAGCCATTGAGTAAAACGTAACGAGTTATCGTAAGAGTTTATTGGGTGGAGAACCGACTATCTTACTCACGAAAGTTGGCTGAGAACGCTCAATTCTCTGGCAGAATCTCAGATTGCGGGGAAACGAATCGGTAAGTCCCCTCAGACGGATATTCTCTACAGCTCAACCGTTCTCGATCTATTACAATAGTAGCCATAGGTCGGTGGCACACTGAGGTCGGTTGCATACTGACGCTTGCTCCTACTTATCCCGCCTCGGTCCAATCCTACCCAAGTCCTAAAACGGAAGTGCCATGTCGAGCCTTCGTCGAATTCTAGTACTACTGGTCTTAGTACCACTGCTGAGTTGCATTCAGCAGACATATCTGACGCAGCCAGTACACGCTCGGCCAATTCAAGCTGAAAGTTCTGCTCAAGCCGAAATCGCCGGTGAACCGCCTCCAAAGATTACCGCTGAGGCCGCAGAGTTTTTCGAGCGTGAAGTGCGTCCGCTTCTGCTAGAAAACTGCATCGGATGCCATAGCCAAGCAGTCAACAAGGTCAAAGGCGGCTTGAATATGGACAGCCGCCAGACGCTGATCGAAGGCGGAGATAGTGGTGCGGGAATCGATCTCCAGTCACCCGACAAGAGTTTGATCTTGGAAGCGGTGCGACGCCAGTCGATCGAGATGCCGCCCGACAAACCGTTATCGCCTCAACAAGTTGGTGTGATTGAAAAGTGGCTCAAGATGGGAGCTCCCTGGCCAGAGCATCCTTCCAGCGAGACCGGTGGAGAGAATTGGGTTCAGCGGCGAGCTTCGGAGCATTGGTCTTGGAAGCCCATTCGCGAAGTCCAAGTTCCTGTTGTATTCCCTGGCGCCGGAAATAGAGATTGGCCGAAGACAGCCATCGACGCTTTCATCCATCAGAAGCTGCAAGAGCAGAAGATCACTCCGGCGGCTCCAGCGGCACCGCATGAGTTAGTTCGACGACTGTACTTTGACTTGATCGGACTGCCTCCAACGCAAGAGCAGTTGCAGCAGTTGTCTCCTGCAACAGATCCGTCGCTCTTGATCGATCAACTGCTTGCATCGCCTCAGTTTGGCGCTCGATGGGGGCGACACTGGTTAGACTTGATGCGATACGCCGAGACGCTTGGTCACGAGTTCGACTATCCGATTCGACAAGCTTGGCAATATCGCGAATCTGTGGTCAACGCCTTCAACGATGATCTGGGTTACGATCGTTTGATCGCAGATCATTTAGCGGGTGATCTCAACGCAAATCCTCGTATCCATGCTTTGACCGGAGTTAATGAGAGCCTTGCTTCAACGGCTTGGTGGTGGCTGGGGGATTCGGTGCACGCGCCGGTTGACGTGAAGAACGACTGGGCGACTCGACTGGAGAATCAAGTTGACGTTTTCTCCAAGACGTTTCTTGGAATGACTGTCGCCTGTGCGCGTTGCCATGATCACAAGTTTGATCCAATCGGAACAAGCGACTACTACGGTATGGTGGGTGTTGCCAGAAGTACGCGACGCCGTTTTGCGATTACCGACCCGCATCAAAGAATTGCCGAGCATCGCAAGTTGTTGCGAGAAGCTTTAGACAAAGCACGGCCGCAAGTTGAAGCCGCGTGGCGTGGTGTTCATCGCGATAACGTAAGTCGATGGTTGGAGCAGATGGTTGCTTATTGGCGTTCATTGCCTGCAGATCAGCTTCAACAGCAATTGCCGCTGGGATCACCGCTATTTGCCTTGCGACTGTTGGTGGACCAACCACCGCCAGGAGGCGATGCAGAGTCCTTCTATGCAACGCGACTGGGTCAACTACGTCAGGAGGTTCAAAGGGCTCAAGCCGAGTATTCCAAGTGGGAATCGGAGAGTCAGTTGGTGGCGGATTTTTCCAAGGGACTGCCAGAAGGTTGGAGATTAGAAGCGATCGAGCGCGAAGATCTTTTGAGGAAACCTGATGTTCCTTCGGTAGATTGGTTCGATAGCTCGACACCGTTGCCAGCTCGCCGAAATGTGCTGAGCAGTGATGCAGTTGGTCGATCTCAGTTCGTCACGCTTAGGTCACCCAACTTCGATCTTTCCAAACGCTGCGTTTGCGTGAAGATGCGTGGTAAGTCTACGCAGTCGATGGTCTGCGTGGATGGATACTTCATGGTTGAAGTGCAAGGGTTGCTGTTTGCCGATTTGCGCAAGCCGATCGATCAACCCGAGGATTGGGGCTGGGTGGTTCACGGCGGTGATCTGAATAAGTACATCGGCGATCCGACCTTTTTATCCTTGGAAGCGGAATCGAGTGCTTGGTTCCAAATCAGCGAAGTCCGACAAGCCGATCGTGGTCCGCCACCATCGCCACACTTTGCTTCGCTCAAACTTCTCGAGACGGGTGCGGCCAGTCGCGAAGCGTTTGAAGCAGTCGTGACGGAACTTCTCCGTCAATCATTCGGTGCTGCATTGGCTTCCAGTGTGTTGGCTTCCAGTGATGAAAAAGACGCTCAGCAGGTCAATCCGCGGATCGAGGTGGCGCGAGCTATGTTACGGCACAAGCCAGAGTTGTTACTGGGCGAGACGGCCGTGTCTTTGCAGCAGTCAGCCGCGACGATTCAACAGTTGGCCGCTCAGGCTCCAGCTCCCACAATCTTGATTGCCGCGGAAGAAGGTGATCCAAGCGATTGTGCTATTGAACTTCGAGGCAATCCACACATAGCCGGAGATATTACTCCACGAGGTTGTTTGCAATCGTTGACGCCTTGGCAAGAAGTGCAGGGCGGATCATCGGGACGCGCCGAGTTGGTAGCTTCGATGACGAACCCCAAGCATCCGCTTGTAGCACGAGTGATGGTCAATCGTGTCTGGTACTATCTGATGGGACGAGGTTTAGCGAACTCGCCCGATAACTTGGGCGTGTTGGGAAGCCGCCCATCGCATCCTGAGTTGCTTGACTACCTTGCACAGCAGTTCATGCAGAACGATTGGTCGATCAAGTGGTTGGTACGAGAAATTGTTTCAAGCCAGACCTATGCACTCAGCAGTACACCGCTGAGCGAACACACGACCAATGATCCTGAGGGTAGCTTGTACAGCCACAGGATTGTTCGCCGGTTGGATGCCGAGGTGTTGCGAGACGCGATGATTCAAACTTGTGGATCACTCGACTTGCAACTTACAGGACCAAGTGTTCCGGTTCACTTGACCGAACAGATGACGGGTCGAGGTCGACCTGGTTCCAGTGGTCCACTCGATGGTAACAATCGACGCAGTGTCTTCTTAGAAGTACGACGTAACTTCTTGAATCCATTCCTAATGGCCTTTGACTTCCCGATGCCCAGTACCACGACTGGCAAACGCAATGTCTCCAACGTCCCGGCGCAGGCACTTGGGCTGTTGAATGATCCCTTGGTGGACGAATTAGCTAAGCGATGGGCCGCTCAAACATCCTCGATAAGCGTTCCTCGCGAGCGGATTGATCGCATGATCACCGTCGCCTTTTCGCGTTCAGCTACCGAAGCCGAATTGGATCGTTGTGCCGAGTTTGTTACAGAGTCTGGCGAGAGCGGTTGGATCGATTTAGCTCACACGCTGATCAACGCCAAAGAGTTTTGGTATTTGAAGTGATTCACTGTAGCGGCTGGATTTCTTCGAATTCTTGTCGAAATGTTAGATAAACTTCGTGCAATCGCGAATCCACCTTTCGTAGCAATTTCACTTTCACGAGGGTACTGACATGATGCTGCACCGACTTTTCGCTGTCCTACTTTTGGTCGCACTTAACGCAGGAGTTTTTGCCCAAGAAAAAGTTGAAATTCTAACGCGAGAAGTCCGCGTGGTGGATGCAAATGGCAAGCCAGTTGCCGACGCCTACGTAGACTGTTGGTTGGTCAACGAAAAGTACTTCTGGCCAAGTAAGCTGGTGCCTCGAGTTCCTGTGAAGACAGACAAAGAGGGAATAGCTAAGTTCTCTTACCCCAAACATTTCAGCCTTCTTGAGTCGACGACCATTGAGTCGGTCAAGCTTTCGGTCTCGCACGCTGACTTTACCAACAAGGATGCTATTGTTCCAGTTCCAGGAAACAATGGAAAGCCCTTTGAGATTGGATTGGACGCAGGGTCGGACCTAACGATTCACGCCATCGACGAGGATGGCAAACCAGTCAAGCAGCCCTTCGCTGTAATGTTGACCAAGATGGGTTCGGTGACTCGATGGAACCGGCCCTCTCCGGACGTGGTCAATAACCGTAGTTTGTCGGACGGTCTGCATCAGATCATGCTGGTACAACCCGCACCCAATGGACAGCACCTATTTAGCGATGTCCAAGTGCAAATGATCAGTAAAGCCACCAAGCCTAAAGTAGAATTGAAAGATGTCGAGCTAATGCCGGGTGCGGTTGTTACCGGTGCTTTGTCTGCTGATGTGCCACGACCGATTCGCAATGGCTACGTCATCTCGGTCTCTGTTCCACTTCCATCGAACGATAGCTGGGACGAGAAACTGCCTTCGTTGCTCTACTACCATTCGATCGACATCAATCAAGACGGTACCTTTAAGTTCCCATCACTGCCATCGACTGGAACGCTTCAGTTGATTGCTCTTTGTGAGGGTTGGGTGGGAGAACAAGATGAGAAGACACCCTTCATCGTGGGTGAATCATTCGAAGTTGACGGAGACCTGAAGGATATCGAGCTGAAGATGCAGCGAACGTTCGAGGCAAAGATTCGAGTCGTCGATGACAAGGGAAAGCCGCTTGCAGGTGTCACCGTAGGGTGTTCACCAAATCAGCTTTTCAAAAAAGGTGGCTCGACTTGGTTGGGCGAGCGTTTTGATTCGATGCCAGGTATACGATCTCAGTTAATGTCAGAACCGAGCGCCGAGAAGGGTATGTCCAACAATCGATTTAGCGCCGTTTCTGACGAAGAAGGACGGTTGACGATTCGCAATCTACCCAAAGGTCGATGGAGTACAAGCTTTACTGCTTGGACCGAGCCTGAAACAAAGCTGCGGATTGACGTGAATGAAGATTTGAAAGGCGAGCTTCCACCCGAAGGGCAGTATGAAGTTGAGTTCGACTTGAAGATACAGATCAAGAAGGAGTAAATGATAGTCGC
>CAUJKA010000511.1 GCA_963204965.1 Planctomycetota bacterium
CTTGAAGAACGCAAAAGAGTTGCTGGTTTTCTCGCTGACTCGCTTGCCCTCGTCACTAACTTTGCGGCTGATCCACTTCCCGCGTTGGATCGATCAAATGTACCTGCACCAACCAGCGAAGTTGTCGTCGAGCCGACAAAGGTAGAAAGCGGACTAAGAGAGCGGCACTATGAGATTGAGGAGGAAGCCATCGGCTATACCTACGAACGAATCTTTCGACCTTACATTGATGACGCCAAGTCCATAATTGTCGAAGATGCTTATATCATACTTCCGTATCAGGTTGATAACTTTACGAGATTCTGTGCACTTGCTGTGCGGCATGGTGCAGTCAACAACATTGAGCTGATTTCGGGCCTCAAGGGAGAGCAAGCTGCGATTGATGACGCGGACAGTAGACTCGAAGCACTCCGTCGCGATTTAGAAAAGCGAGGAGTTACGTTCTCCTATTCTCGGACCCGTGCGATTCATGACCGCGAAGTTCGGTTTGACAATGGTTGGATCGTCAAGGTCGGTCGTGGGCTTGATATCTACAAACGACCAGAAGACTGGCACGCTGTTGATGCGCACGATTTTTCGCTTCGTGCCTGTAAACAAACTAAGGTGGACGTTTTCTTCAGATCTTCAAATGACTAGAGGGAGTATAAAATGGACTGGGAGTATGTACTTGAACAAATCGATGCCATGGTTGACAGTGGTGATTTTGCTTGGGCGCGGGAAACTCTAGAGGGAATTTCCGAAGGCATACTCGAAAATAGGAGCGTCACCACGGCTCAGCGGAACGCGATTGATAACATTAGACAAAGTAAGGGTTGGGATTGTCTATAGTGGCCGAACCGTTGCAAAACTCTATCACGTATCCAGAGTAGAACTTCTAAGTAGCCTATGAATACCTCACCGTTCTCACTTCGGATCTTCGTAGCTGATGGAGATCCTGATGGCCTAAGACTAGTAGATCGATCGAACTGGATTGGTAAGGCTGTTATCTTCCCTCGTGCAGTGTTTACGAAGGTACGGACTCGATCGGAGTTCAATGAGACCGGTATCTATCTGCTTCTCGGTCCTCGCCCTGACGCAGAGGGAGATATGCTGTACATCGGAGAAGGCGATCCCGTTGGACCGCGGCTGGACAGCCATTACGCAAAGAAAGACTTCTGGACGCAAGGATTGTTTTTTGTCGCTAGTAATGGAGCATTGAATAAGGCTCATGTTCAATACCTTGAATCAAAGCTGATCGCCAGAGCGTTAGACGCAAAACGCGTCGCACTGGATAACTTGAACAAGCCAACGGTGCCGACTTTATCGGAAGCTGATCGTGCGGACATGGATGTTTTTCTGGACTATATCATGGGAATGTTGCCAGTCTTAGGAATCCATGCATTCGAGAAAATTGTAGTCGCCGAGATCCCGAAGACAGAACGGCTCCTGCATTGCAAAGGTCGTGGTGGCACCGCAACTGGTTTGGATACTTCGCAAGGATTCGTGGTATTCAAGGATTCTCTTGCAGCAGTAGATGAGGTGCCCTCTTTCGTCCATCACTGGCCGATGTACAGCAAGCTGCGCAGTGACTTGCAGCAAAACGGCGTCCTCGTTAAGGAAGGGGTATTGCTCAGGTTCACCCAGGATTACACATTTAGCTCTCCGTCAACAGCTTCTGCCGTAGTCACGGGCAGTTCACCGAATGGACGAGTCGACTGGAAGGATGGGACTGGAAAAACTCTAAAAGAGATTCAGCAAGAAGAGGCTGAGCAAACGGACGAATAGTAGCCCTCGAGGATTTTACTCAATCATCAAAAGCAACATCGTGACGGTATAAACGATGTTGTCTATTGGTTGCATTCGATCCAATTACGCAAACTGGAACGACTTGCAACTCTTTAAACCCTATCGCTAGACATTTGGGGGGATTCTGGTTAGTCTTTCTTGTCCCACCTTTCGTGCCTTCAGTGGAAGCGGAAAGAGGTAGGGAAGTCTGATTTCGCCTGAGCAATAGTTATGCCCACAGAGAGTGTTCGTTCAGAAATCTTGAGCGCTGTTCGTGATGAGCTAGAGCGTTCGGCCGTACGATTGTCCTATAAAGTTGAGGGAAGAACGCAGCAGGGAAGCGTTTGGTCGCTTCAGCTTAATCTACCGGATTCCTATTCGAAATCGCTTGATGAATCACTGGAAGGAGCATCTGCATGGTGGCCAGGAAATACTGGTAATGGTGCCGCCGACGTGCTCTCCGTCGTTCCAGAGCATCAAGTAATCAACTTGAGATTTGCAACAAAGCCTCCGCCAAACACAGGTGAAGAGATCCGAATCTATCCGCCACGGTACCTTGAGGCACTTCAGGGACTTTGGCAGCTTGAATCAAATGCTATTCGATCAGAGAAATGGTTAAAGGAGATTCAGTCTGAAAACAAATTCGATGACCGACTTGTACCATCAATCGGAACATCAAACTCACAGTTGCGACGATGTCAGCAGGCTGCACTCAAACTTCCAGGGTATCAGTGTGGATTTCTCTGGGGGCCGCCAGGGACCGGCAAAACATTTACTCTAGGTCGTTTGATTGCAGAGTACCTTCGCAATTTCCCCACCAAGCGAGTTTTGTTGCTTTCAACAACTAATTCAGCAACCGATATTGCACTTACGTCCGTCGACGATGCACTGAGTAACATTTCGCAGGGCCAACAAATTCGATCGCAATGCAAGAGACTTGGGCACCACTTTGTTGCCCAACGGTATCAAGGTCGAAGCCATCTGCTTCCTGTTATCGACGAGGATCTAATACGCAAGCTTGCCGTACATCAAGCACTTCGACCTCCCGGTGAGGCCGCGCAGGCATACGCGGCTTGGAAAGAGAAAGATGAGGCTTTACGAAGAGAAGTTCGTCGGGAGTCTACTAAGGTTCTAGATGCATGCCAGCTAGCCGCTATGACAGCCACCAGAGCGGCGTACACACATGATGAACTGCGATCCCGAGGTCCATTTGATCTGGTGGTATTCGATGAGGCGAGTCAGGTTCCAATTCCCTATGCCCTGGTGCTCGCTTCTCTTGGTCGAAAGACGATTTTTGCGGGAGATCATAAACAACTGGCTCCGGTCGTTCAGAGCCATAAGCCCAATACCGTCGCGTGGATGGGTGGCTCAATGTTCAATTATCTACCGTTTGCTAAAAACGCGACCGTGTTCTTGGATGAACAATCGCGAATGTCGGAATCAATTTGTGAATTGGTAAGCAAGTGCTTCTACGAGGGAGCTCTGCGAGTTGCACCGGAGTGCCTAAAGGATCGCGGCTGGATTGAGAGTCGGAAACTCCCCAAAGGATGCGAAAGCCTGCGTATCGTTAGCATTGAAGCCGAGTCGACCTGGTCGCAGACGTACCATGGACCACTTCGTATGAAATCAGCTGAAGCCATTGCGGAGCTTTGCTCATCTCTGACGAGAAGTACGAAGGAAGGCGAGATTCTTGTGCTAACTCCTTTTAAATCGCAGAAGGCAATCATTCGACAGAAACTTGCACTACTAGGTCTGAAAGGGATAGAAGTTTCGACGGTTCACCGAGCACAAGGTGGTGAACGCCATACCGTCATTTTCGACCCAGTCGATGGATCAAGTCCATTCCTTCAAACGGAAGAGTCTCGCCGACTAATGAATGTTGCTATTAGTCGAGCGATGGCGCGATTCATCATGTTTCTCTCAAGTAGTGATCGCCAAAATCCAACTTTGCGTCAGATGTCGATCATAGCTGAAGGAACAGATCTGGCAGCGGTCAATGCCGAGCCGATCGCAACGTATATCGTTGGCAATCGCTTTAGTGCAGACTTAGTTGGGAAAACTGTGGTGATTCAACCCGGAAATCGAATTGGTCGTGTAGCTTCAGTATCGGCGACTGGCGATCGAATAGAGTTCGACAAATTTAGCGATGGAGCCCGAGTGCAGATTGCTGCGAGCGTTATCGCCAAAGGCCAAGAAGAGGAAGACGAAACTACACGGGAGAATTCGACGCCAAGAACAGAATCGAGCTCTGTGACACGTCCGGCAGATGTTGGAACACAGGCCGCAAATCGCCCTGTGATCCCGCGCGGTGGTTACGACGGCTCCATGGTTAGTAATCGTGACGCTCCCGCAAGCAACTCTTTCGCGCAACCTGCCGCACCAATTGTAGTTGATCCAGCAATAGATTTTAAAGTCTTGGTTAAAGAAGGCGGCTTTCCAAGAAACGCGCTGAACAAGAAGATTGACATCAATGGTCGAGTCGGCAGGATCGTTAGCGTTGATGATTTAGGTGGCAAGTTCGATTTCCTTGATTTGCAGCGGAGCGTACGAATCAAGATGAGGACGAAGGATGTTCTAAACCTTGCGGACAACAAATGATGCAGCCTCCCAGATTGCATGACACGAACAACAAGTCTCAGATCGCAGCTGAAACACTATGACATCAACATTCTCATGGTTAGATTACTCCGACCACCAGCGTCGGAAAATATTGGATGTGGTCGAGCTGTTTAGTGAAACATCTACGGTCGATGAAATTGGTATCGGTTCTGTGCGAGATGTGTTCTCGGATTTGTGGTTTCCGGGTACGAGTACGATCCAGACAACCGCCAAGTACTTTTTGCTGATCCCCTGGACCTATCTGACTTTGGAGAAGAAGAAGGTTCGGTGCAACGATCTGGCCGCTGCAGCTAGAAAGCTAGAGATCAAAACGATTGAGTGTTTGCTGGAATCTGGCGCGTCGCAGGGTGTAATTGGTCGGGTCGCTCGAGAAAAGCTGCTGCGTCTACCTAGCGAAGCTTATTGGCAAGGCTTAG
>CAUJKA010000512.1 GCA_963204965.1 Planctomycetota bacterium
GCACGTAGCAAGAATGACTTACGCTTCTGTTGCTTTTTGATGCGGCTCAAAAACGGATCGACGCATGCGCTCGGCTTCCTTGAGCTGCTGCACTGCGGCTTGGTACTGCTTCTCTTGAGCTCGGAACGGTGGTTGATCGCCGGCGACTTTGCGAATGTAACTTCCGTCGGGCTGCAAGACCCAAGCGTTTAGGTTATCGCGGAAATAGTCGTCCAAAACAGTTAAACATATCCGCTTTCCGGTTGGATCTTCAATCGGCACCAACAACTCGACGCGCCGATCCAAGTTCCTAGGCATCCAATCTGCCGAGCTAATGAAGACGCGATCATCTCCGCCATGATAGAAGTGAAAGATTCTCGCGTGTTCCAAGCAACGATCGACGATACTAACCACGGAAATATTCTCGCTCAACCCAGGCACCCCAGGACGTAAGCAGCAAATTCCGCGAACGTTTAATCGAATATTGACTCCTGCTTGCGAGGCTCGGTACATGGCTTCGATCAAGATCGGATCGACCAGCGAGTTTAGCTTCGCGGAGATACTTGCTTCGACGCCCTGTTCCTTGCGATCGATTTCGGCTTCGATGAGAGCCAGTAGTCGCTTGCGTAGTCCCAAGGGTGCGACTTCGATCTCAGAAAATTCCTGAGGCTCACTATAACCAGTGACCGCATTAAAGAACGCGCTAGTATCCGTGCCCAGTTTAACGTCGCAAGTCAACAAGCTCACATCGCTGTAGAATCTGGCGGTGATCTCGTTATAGTTTCCGGTACCCACGTGAAGGTAGCGCACGATTCCATGCGGCTCGCGACGAACGATCAAGCATGTCTTGGCATGAGTCTTCAAATGCTTCACGCCATAGATAACTTGAACTCCCGCCGCTTCCAGTTCCTGAGCCCACTCGATATTGCGAGCTTCGTCGAATCGCGCCTTGAGTTCTACAATAACCGTGACGTACTTGCCTCGTTCAGCCGCCTTGCGAAGCGCAGCAACGATGGGACTCTTACGGCTGGTACGATACAGCGTTTGTTTGATAGCCAGTACGTCTGGATCATCTGCGGCTTCTTCGACCAAGCGCACAACCGGTTCGAAGCTCTCGTAGGGATGGAACAGGACGATATCTCTTTCGGCGATGGTCGAAAACATCGATTTAGTCGAGTCGATCAGCGGACTGCGCTGCGGTGGCCAAGGCGTATCGCGAAGGTGGTCAAAACCTTCCAAGCTAGTCAATGGCATCAGCGTAGCCATGTCGATTGGATCAGGAACTCGCGCCACGCGATTGGGGTGTACTTGTAAAGACAATCGCAGAAACTCGACCATCTCCTCCGGTGCGCTGTCGCTGATTTCCATCCGCACATAGTCTGACGTGCGTCGCTGTTGAAGAAGTTCTTTCATACCGTGCAAGAGGTCGGCAGCATTGTCTTCTTGAATACTCACATCGGCGTTGCGAGTGATACGAAACGTCGATGTCGCTCGAATGGCTTCATTCGGAAAGAAGCGATCAGCAAAGTGACTAACGACATCCTCAAGTAATGTGTATGTAAAACCAACATCGGTCGGCAATGTCATCACTCTCGAGAGCGTTTTACCTAGTGGAATAATGGCGTAACGAAACGGTTCTTGCGCAGTCTCAGATTCACTGACCTCAATTCCACTCAAAGCCTCCATCGACAACCCTAGAGGCCCGCTGGCCTTAGATCGCGACATTTGCACACAGACGTACAAATCCTTGTTGGTCAACATCGGGAAAAGATCAAACTTCGAAACGGCGATCGGAGCCAGAACAGGCAGAATCTCTTCCTCCATGATTCGCGCCGCGGCCTCTAAGTGACGCACTCCCGCGCTGGCCATGCGAACGCGGACAATACCCGCCCGCGCTAGAGTCGGCTCGATGTCGTCCAGAAACGTCTTGTACTTCAGCTTGATCATCTCACTGGTTCGCTGACTGATTCGATCCAGTTGCTGTTGAACGCTCAAGCCGGATGGATCCGTGGATGCGATCGAGGCGCGTTGCTGAAGCTGCAAGCTACCCACGCGCACTTGAAAGAACTCGTCCAAGTTGCTGGTGGTGATTGCCAAAAACTTCAATCTCTCCAGCAAAGGTACCTTGCTGTCACACGCTTGGTCGAGGACACGCTGGTTGAACTCCAACCAACTCATTTCGCGATTGATATAGTGAGCAGGATTGATTGCCATGAGTGCTTTTGTTGAGTTAATTGAGTTGAAAAAGTCGGTAGCTGAGAAAGCTGTCGCTAGCGGGATGAATCCGAGGTAGATCCAACGAATGCCAGAACTAGTGCGGTGACTCCACCGCCCAACAAACCAGCGCCCCAGCCGATGACTTGACCAATTGATTTAAAGATAATGGGACCAGCCTGTAGAGGCTGTAGCTCGCCTTCGATCGCCGAGTAGATCCCCCAGGTTAAGAGCCCTACGCCGAGACCAATGCCGATGACAGCGATGATCTTTCCAGTGGCCCTACCGACACGTTCATAGATCAAGCAGGACAACACGAATGCGCCCAGGACGATGCCGAGCATTAGCGGTGCGAGATCGTTCATGATGGCAATTTCTTTTCGTTAACCAATTTAGCGATCCACGATGCGCATCCGACTGCGCCCGCGTCATCACCCAGCTTGGCAAGTCGCACTTCAAACTGATCGCGATAACACTCGAAGACACTGTTCTTCGCGATCGTAGTGATGTGCTTGAGGAATCTTTCTGGCATCGCTTCAACTAAGCCGCCGCCTAAGACTACACAATCTGGACAGATCAGTAGGACGATGTTGGCGATCCCTTGAGCGATGGTCTCGCAGGCATTCAAGATGACATTCTCGACGGCTACGTCTCCAGCAGCGATCGATTCAAAGATCACTCGACTTCGAATGGCCGCGATATCGGTACCGACCGCGTTGTAGAGATGCGGAGCTTCACCGCGGAAGGCCAGCTTGGCCAGCTCGGCTGCAATCGCCAATCGACTGGCTTCTGCCTCTAAAGTCCCAGGCATGCAACTTCCACTGGTGCGCCCTGAGCCAGAGATTTTGATGTGGCCGATCTCCATACAACTGAGCTTCTTGCCTCGGAGGATTTGACCGTCGTAAACGCAACCGCCGCCAATGCCTGTACCCGGGAAAATACCAACCGTGGAACGTGAGCCCTTACCTGCTCCCGCGATATGCTCGCCGTAGACGCCTGCATCAACATCGTTCAGAACTGCAACGGGACAGTTGAACTTCTTCTCCATGAAGGCGCCGACTTTAACGTTCTCCCCCCAACCCAAGTTGACTGCAACTCGAACGACCCCTTTGTCCCATTCCACAGGGCCGGGGCAACCGATGCCGATACCGGCGATTTGAGAAATGCTGATCTGATGTTCGGTACACAGCTTGTTGACGGTCTCTGCGATACGTTCGAGACCACCTTCAACGCCTAGGTCTTGCCGCGTCCGTCGCTTCTTGCTGCCAAGCTTTTTGAGCTGGTCGTCGAAAAGAGCGCACTGCATCTTGGTTCCCCCAAGATCGAAACCGATCCAGTACTTTTCTGTACCGACCACAGGAGGGGGCAGTTCGAGCTCCACTGGGGGAGAAACTTCGTTGCTCACCGTAATTCTCACAATCGCAGGACGAGGGTAGTTATTATGCTTTTAGCGAGGGCACGAAGCCCGCGGCTAAAGTCGCTTATTTTGACTGAGGGCATCAATCCTGAGAACCGGGTTTCAATCGATCCTTCAAAAACTGTCGACTATTTGTGCTACCAGTGAATAAAGGATTGGTCTGGGAACACAATAAGATGTTGGCAAATACTACCACGACACTGAGGCGGAATTGGAGTCAGGATCGGAATTGACGTCAAACGGCCCCGAGCCATCCATACCACCACAGGCCTCCCAATCAGCTTTTTCAAATGATTTTGAAGAGCTGGATCGCGAAATGCGATCCAAATTGCTGAGACTGGCTTGGGTTATCGTGAGGGATTGGAATCTCGCTGCCGATGCGGTTCAAAATTCGTTTCTGACCCTGCATCAGAAGTGGGACCAAATCCTGCCTGAGCATCGAACTGGTTGGTTGGTGAAGACGGTTCAATATTCGGCTCATAACCTTCGCCGGTCAAAATCGACCTCCGAACGGTTGGCTGGAGATTTGTTCAACCGATCTCCGTCGGAAGTTGATGCTGACGTATCGTCCGAAATTGAGGTCGAGGAACAGGTTCAGTTAGCATTGCAACAGCTACCCCTGCTTCAACGACAGATTGTGCAATTGAAGTTGGTCGAAGGATTAACCTTTCAGCAGATCTCCGAGCAACTTTCGATACCGCTAGGCACTGCACTTTCAAGAATGAGACTAGCTTTGGCAAAACTTAGATCCGTTTTAAAAGAGACCCCAAATGAGTAACCATCCGTGGGATATCGACGGCTATCTACTTGGTGATCCAACCGTGGATCGCGAAGCCATAGAACAAAAGATGCTGGACGATCCAGCGTTTGCATTGCAAGTTGCCGAAGCCGCCGAACAACTGTCACTAATCACACGAGTTGCCGCTACATCTACCGACCAAGTTCTGCTGGCTCCACAATCGAGCCGAGCTGAAGCGCAGACCAAGCATTTGCCAGTCTTCAAATTAGTCGTCGCGCTAGCAGCAACTTTGCTAATCGCTATTGCAATCGTTGGGAAGCGAGGCAACTCAAGCGCCAAGCTGGATGATGTGGCTAACAATTGGATCGAATTGAAGAATGACATCACCGCTGAATCGTCCAACTCAATCGCTATGACTACCTCCAATCCAGGACTGGAGTTTGACGCGGATGCTTCCGCCACAGCGCTGGCAACCTCACCCGATGGTTCATCCGCGGAAGATTGGTTGCTCGATAGCGCGGTGATCTTCTTCAGCGAGTCTGGAATCTAAGAGGCATAACGATGAAGTCGAACACTCACTCCAAATACGATCCTCGCAGTAGTTTCATCATGTGGACCTTTGCGTTACTTCTTTTCGCTTCAAGCAGCGCTTTAACCGAAAGAGCTTTTGCGGATCAGAACTCCGATAATACCTTAACCTCTGATAAGTCAAACTCCGGGAAATCGTTGGCAATGCAATCGCCAGCAACGCAATCTCCAGCTCAGACAGACACGTCAAAGCCTAAGTCCGTCGCGCCTTCTAATCGTGAGCGAAATAGTGCTGAAGCGATCAGCGAAGAGACTGAATCTAGTATTCTAGAATTCGCCAAGCGCGAGGAACCTGGTCTTTTCGAACTGTTGCGATTCCTCAAACAAAAGCGAACCGCATCGTATCAACAAGCCTTGCGTGAGACGGGTCGCACTCAACAAAAGCTCGAAGTGCTTAAGGAGAAAGACCCTGAGCTGTATGAGATCGAATCACAACTGTGGCGCACTCGATCCAAACTTAGCCTGTTAGCTGCGCAGCTAAGCGTCAAAGAAGACGGCCAACTGGAAAAGCAACTTGAGTATCTGGTTCGAGATCTAGAAAGCCAAGAGATAGCCCGAGTCACACTATTGCGGGATCGCGCCGCAAAGCAGCTCGAGAGACTTGATTCTCAGCTTAAAGAACGAACGAAAGACATCGAAGGCTCGTTCGATAAAAGCTTAGAAAGCTGGAAAAGTCGAATCAAAAAACAACGTACGTCGCCTAAAAAAGCGGACTGACTTAAGCATCAGCCGTAATCAACCGATTGCGGCATACCTTCCAACAAATTCTCCTTGATGAATATTGAATCACTTCGAGTGTTCTAAATGAAACCTACCGATCTAAGATCTATCACTCAGTCTTTCCTCTTTGTCGCTAGCTGCGTCGGAGCTTCTTGGTTGGTTGCTTCCGAACCAGCGACGAAGAACCTTTCGGCACCCAACCGTCCGATCTACGAGCGTTTTGCTCCAGTAGATGGTGTAGCTAACACCGACGAAGTTCCCGATTTCCAGAAACACGTTTCGCCATTGCTCGGCCGCTTGGGCTGCAATGGTCGAGCCTGCCATGGTTCGTTTCAAGGACAGGGCGGTTTGATCCTGTCGCTGTTCGGCTATGACTTTAAAGCCGACCACGACGCGCTGATGCTCAAGGATTCAAATCGTATCAACCTTGAAAAGGCAACCGACAGCTTGGTTTTGTCCAAACCTACTAGCGATGAAGATCACGGCGGCGGAAAACGCTTTGAAGCCAACGAGTGGCAATACTGGGTGATCCGAAAGTGGATTGAATCGAAGGCTCCGTTCGCAACCAAACAGGTTCAGAAGCTGGAGCAATTGGTCGTGACTCCCGCATCGATTCACTTCACGCAAAAGGGACAGAAGCAACAACTGCAAGTCATCGCGAAATGGGAAGACGGCTCGCAGGAAGATGTTACATGCTTGTGCCGGTTTATGTCTAACGACCCTTCCATCAGCGATGTCAGTGAAACTGGTGTCGTTTCAGCTTCAGAAGTTGGCGACACGCATATCGTCGTTTCTTATGACAATGCGGTTGTTCCCGTTCAAACGATTCAACCCGTTTCTCCAAACTACGGCGATCGCTATCCTCAACTTGTTGCTAAGACTCAAGTCGACAAGCTCATTCAAGACAAGCTTCAGCAGTTGGGAATCATTCCATCGGCTGTGTGCGATGACGCCGAGTTTCTGCGCCGCGCATCGCTAGATGTTACTGGTACACTTCCATCGTCGACCGAAGTGATTGCCTTTATGAATGACTCCGATCCTGAAAAGCGTCGCAAGAAAATCGACGAGCTTCTGGAGCGACCTGGATATGCCGCTCTGTGGACAACCTTTTTGTGTGACATCACCGGCAATAACGAAGCTCAGCTCAACAACTACTTCCCGGCAGGAGTTCCACTTGCCAATCAGTGGTACCAATGGATCTACAAGCGAGTTGCCGAGAATCAACCCTACGACCAAATTGTCGAAGGCATCGTCACCGCGACCAGCCGCAAACCGGACGAAAGCTATCGCGAATACTGCGAATCGATGAGCGAAATTTGTCGCGATCGAACGGGCGAAAGTTACGCGGATCGACCTGGCTTGGTTCACTATTGGGCTCGCAACAACTTTCGCACCGCGGAAGATCGAGCTGTCGGATTTGCTTACGCTTTTTTAGGAGTCCGCATCCAGTGCGCTCAATGCCACAAGCATCCTTTCGATCAATGGTCGAAGAGCGACTTTGACGACTTTGAAAAGCTGTTTGTGGGAGTGGACGCCAATCAGAATACGCTTTCCACCGATGGCAAGCGTGAGATGAGTGGCATGATGAAGGATATGCAGATCAGTTCTTCGATCAAGGGTAACGACCTGCGCAAGATCTTGGGCGAGAAGCTCAATAGCGGCGAAACTGTGCCGTTTCCTGAATTGACCCTTCGAACACCGAGCAAAAAAGACAAAGACGCCAAGGCCAAAGACAAGAAGAACGTCCCCGTGGCTGCCAAGGCGAAGCTCCTTGGTGGCGAGTGGGTGAGCATGGACCAAAAAGAAGTCCGTGGAATTTTGATGAACTGGTTGCGCAACGACAATCCATACTTCTCCAAAGCGATTGTGAATCGAGTATGGGCGCACTACTTCTCAGTTGGCATCGTCGATCCAGTCGATGACTTGAATCTTGCCAACGCTCCAAGCAATGCTCCACTGTTTGACTATCTAGCACGTGAGTTCGCCTCGAATGGCTACGATCTAAAGTGGCTTCATCGTCAAATTCTCAACAGCGAAGCCTACCAAAGAACCTGGCAGCCCAATGAATCCAATCGGTTAGACCAACGCAACTTCAGTCACGCACAGTTAAAGCGACTGCCTGCCGAGTCGGCCTATGACGCGATTTACATGGCGTTGGCTAATAGCAAAGTTGCCGATCAATTGGTCAGACTTGAAGCCGACCGCGCGGTAACTCAAGGCGGTGCAAGTAAGCAGGATCGCAACGATCGCAATCCCTCAGCCTACGCCCTGCGGATATTCGGCCGTAGCGTTCGCGAGTCCAACTGCGACTGCGATCGGTCGAACGATCCTAGTCTTTTGCAGACCGTGTTTTTGCTAAACGATCAAGATGTTCACCGTTGGCTCAGCGATCCGAAAACCAGTTGGTCATTCGAAGTCGCTGACAAGTTCGGCTGGCGAACCGCCAAGCCCGTTGTCGCCAATGAACAAGCTGCCAAACAGTTGGACCAGCTTGTAGCAAAGTATCAACAACAGTTGGCGGATGTCGATAAACAGATCGCTGATGCTGAAGCCAACAACCGTTCCGATAAAGCCAAACGACTGAGAGATCAAAAGAAGCAACGCCTTCAACAGATCGAAACCTTCGCTCGAAAGAACAATCTTTCTGACGAAATGGCTCAAATGCTACACCAAGACATCGCCGCAAGGCAGTCGCCTGACGACAGTCAACCTAAAGCTTCAACCGGCATGTCGTCCGACCAAGCCATTTGGATCGTGGAGAACGCCTACTTGAAGTCCTTGAGCCGCTTGCCCAACGAAAGCGAGAAGTCGACCGCTGTCGCATTTCTAACTTCTGAGACTAACCCCATCAGTGCCGTCCAGAGCTTGATGTGGAGCCTGGTCAACACCAAAGAATTCATACTCAACCACTAAGCTACCAACTAAGCCACTATTTGACTAACTGAGAGATCAGCATGAAACTCTATCAAACTTGTGACGGCCAAACCCGTCGAGATTTCATTCGAGTTGGCGCCTTGTCCTTTGCGGGATTGTCTTTGTCCAACTACATGCAACTGGCTCAAGCAGGTCAGGTTGCTGACAGCAAAGGTAAAGCGGCAATCTTTATCGACTTGGCGGGAGGTCCGTCGCATATCGACACCTTTGACCCCAAGCCTGAAGGAAAGAAAGAGATTCGCGGAACGTTCAATGCGATTGAGACGAACGTTTCAGGCATTCGAATCAGCGAACATCTTCCAAAACTTGCGAAGTGCGCAGACAAGTATACGATCCTTCGCGGTGTCTCGCATACTTTAGCCGCTCACAACCTTGGGTCAGAGTACATCAACACCGGCAGTCGACCTTTGGCTTCGTTGGAGTATCCCGGCTACGGTTCAGTGATCTCCAAGGAACGTCCGGTTTCACCTGAGATTCCGCCATTTGTCGCGATACCTAGAGGCAACCAGCGCGCGGGCTTCTTGGGCATTCAATATGGGCCGATGAACACGGGAGCCACACCTACTGCTGGCAAACCTTTTGGCGTCCGCGGCATCACGTTGCAAAACGGCCTAACCGTGGACCAAATTCAGCGACGCCAAGGGCTGCTGTCCGATCTCGATAAGACCTTCCAACACATCGAAGACAATCACCAGTTACTCACTGGTTTGAATCGATTCAACGAGAAGGCTTTTGACATGATTACCAGCCCTCAAGCTCGACAAGCGTTTGACGTGTCCAAAGAAGAGCCAACCTTCGCTCAACAGTTCGACAACGAACCGTTCGCGCAGAGCTGTTTGTTGGCGATTCGTTTGGTCGCATCCGGCGTTCGATTTGTTTCGATTCAATTGAACGGCTGGGACACTCACACAGACAACTTCACGAAGCTCAGTACTCAACTATTGCCCAAACTGGATGCGGGGCTTTCCGCACTTTATGTTGGCCTTGAGCAGCGTGGCTTGTTGACCACCACTTCGGTGATGTGTACCGGCGAGTTCGGTCGCACGCCTAAAATCAACGATCGATCCGCAGAAGGTGGTCGCGATCACTATCCTCGCTGCATGTTCATGCTCATGGCAGGTGGCGGCATGAAGGGCGGCCAAGTCATCGGAGAGAGCGATGAAGATGGCGCTGGCCCAAAGAATGAGGCGATCCGCCCTGACGATGTCGCTGCATCGTTCTATCACAGTTTGGGTATCGATCCCAAGATGGAGTATCACACGGAAACAGGCCGCCCAATCACTTTGGTTCGCGACGGCAATGTGATCCCGCAACTGTTCGCCTAGGTAGCTTCCGCTGCCAAGCGGTGGAGGAACGTAGCTTCCGCTGCGAAGCAGAAGAGAAAAGTAGTTGGCGAGGCACTATTGTCTCCTGCTTAGTCAATCCACCGTCTGGCGACAGGTGGCTACAGGTCTATCAATCCACTGTCGGGCGATCTGGCAACGGTGGCTACTTGTCTGTTGGCACGACGGCTGGCGAGCTTGGCGAAAGCCCTTGCTTGACCAGTCCTATCGCAGCTTGCAGGGACAAAGCGACGTCATACTTTCTAGCCAGTTCTAGATCGGCTTCAGCGTCATCCTTACGACCTTGCTTACTTCGTAGAATCGCTCTGCTAAGGTAAGCACTCGCCATCCGAGGATTCTCTTTGAGAGACTGCTGGATGTAGATCTCGGCTTCATCAAGCTTGTCTGACTCAAGCAAGAGATTGGACAATTGCAACGCATGAATCGGATTGGGGCGAATCGCTAAAGCACGTTTGACGCTTGCGATGGACTGTTCCAACTTGCCCAATTCTCTTTGAACCAAACCTAGATTCGACCAGGCTAAATCGTCTCCTGGATTGATTTGGACAGCCTGGTTCAGATCCGTTTCAGCGTCTGCAAATTTGCCTTGGCGATAGCGTACTGAACCCCGATTGTTGAGCGCATCAGATTCATTGGGCGTCTTTTCGAGACATTTACTGTAGGACTTTTCTGACTGTTCGAATTCGAGATTCAGTTCGTAAGCGACTCCCTTTAGGTAATGTGATCTGCCGACTTGCGAGCCATCATCCTTGATCTGATCCAGGATTTGCAGTGCTTCTTCACCCCGACCGCGATCACACAGTGCCGCAGCGCGTTCATACATTTCATCTTCGGTGAGCAAGGGAGTTCCGCATCCGATCAACAGTGGCCCAATTAGAACGAAGGCCATTACGGTCAGTAGCTTTTGCGTTGAAGAAGCCGATCGATAGTGCGCAACACTGTTCATTTAGGAAAGGCTCGACGGTTTGAGGATTCACCGGTTTCAGTTGAGGACTTTCGGGAAGATCGTTTGACTCGCACGACGCGGACTGAGACATAGTCAAGCTCGCTGGAGTCACTTACCGACCGAAGCTCGAGATACAGGTAGGTTGCATCGGTAAGGAGCGGAACCAACTTCTCTGCATCTTTGATACTGGCGGCAACGACCCAGTTCAAGCCGGCTTCTCGATTGAGTCGCAGGAAATGTTCAACACACTTTTGTGACTCGGCGATTAAGACAACTGTCTTTGCGGCTGGATATTCTGGCTCAGTCTGCGAAGAAGCGTCAGAAGCAATTTCGGAGGAAACTTCAGACGATACTTCAGACGCTAAGCGAGCAGTTGAGGCTTCGGCAGTTACTTCGTCAGGCGTGGTAACCGGATCAGGCATAGGCATTACTGCTGATCGCAAGTCATCGATCGCGGCGACTTTAGAATCGCTTTCGCTGCTTTCGTTAGTTTCAGCCTCTCGATTAAGAGTCAGAGCTGACGTTGATAACTGAGCAGATTGTAAACGGACTGGCCAATGCCTTCGCAGCCATTCAGCCGACGCGAACGACAGGTAGGAAATGATCATGATGGAGCCGAACGTCCACATACCCAGGAACATGCCAATTCCCAAGTGCATTCCCGTACCGATTGCCAACATAAACCAGCGACTTCGCTTGGGCCAAACGAGAAACGAGAACGATACTTCCCATGCCACGGTTACGTGAGTAAGGGTCTCAAGCAATCGTGGAAAGTGGGCTAGCCATGTCATGTCCATCGACTGATATTCATAGTTGGCTAGGGCTAACCAGGTTGCATTCCCATTCCACCATGCTTCACCTTGTAATTTGCCCAAGCCAGCCCAGAGATAGATCACGCATAAGTGTAATTGGATCAACCGCAGAGCCACATTTGCCGTGCTTGATGGTTGATCCAGTCGTAGCTTGTCTTTGGCAAACTTCAATCGCAGCCAACGATCCACCGACAGGTACTGCATCGCGGGCCCAATGCAGAGATACAGCGTCAACATGCAGTTGATTTGATCCAAGCCGAAATTGGCAGGGCTGGTCCGGTGCGCGTAGGAAATGGCAATAGCCCAGGTTAGGATCGATGTAATTCGACCGCCCACTCCCAAGATGAACAGCACAATGATCGCGTTGCAAAGCAAATGAACATTGTGCATCCACGGCTCGGGGACATACCACCAGAACGATGGCAAGAAGCCGCCTTCGCGAGAAAGCGACACCAGGTCGTGAGAGTTCCAACCGTCAGAGCCAAGAAATTCCGTTAGGACCGAACCCCAAACACAATGCGTGTACAGCAACATACAGCCCGCTAAGATTCGCAGGATACTCAGCGGCAACGCATCGACGGGTTGAAAGAAGAAGCGATCCCAACTTTCGACCAGCCATTGCAAAGGCTGTTTTACTAATTGAAAGTTGGAAAGTCTGTCCACGTAAATGCGCCTAGGTTCTCTCGTTCGTAGGTTTCGGGAGCGATCAGATTATCGCCGATGAGTATCTCTTGTCGCGAGCTGGGTCGGTGCCTTACCAACCGAAGTTCGACTTGCTGGAGATTCTGCGTCTTCAGGATCTCATGAGCCAAGGTTTGAATGACTATCTTTCGCTTCGGATCGGTCTCTGAGTAGCCACCCAAGAATTCCGTCAACATGAAGTATCGGTGATAGAGCAGTCGTGGCCGCATACGCTGCTTGTCAGGCATCACACCATGTTGAATGTCGCCATTTGAAGTCGTACCGACGAACTCAATTAGCGTACTAGCCCCGGGCTCGGGAGCGAAGAAATGATAGCCGTTGTTTAGATTGGTGGTGTAAAGATAGGGACTGCACAAAGACCAAGTCGCTTCGAGCGACGCGGAGGTGGGCGGAATAGAAGCCGGCGCGGCAAAGATGGCGATGAGATGAAAAGCGATGCAGCCGCTGGCGACGACTTTAGCAACTAGTTTCCATCGAGGCTTCATGACGAAAGGTGCGTTACGGCTAGGACCATAAAAAAGTACAGGGTCGGAACGTCCGACCCTGGTACTAGGATAATCTAACATTTTTTCGGGACATCGATCGCGACTGCGACAGAACGTCCGATTGCGTTATCGGCTGCCGCCGCTGGAACCCTTGGAACCACGTTTAACCAATCCACCACGACCGCCGCTGCTTCCCTTGCTGCCGCCAGAGGATGCACTGCCACCCGACGAGGCGCTGCCACCTGAGGAAGCACTTCCTCCAGAAGATGCACCGCCGCTAGAGCCTTGGCTTGCCGATCCGCCCGAAGAGCCGCGTTTCTTCATCAGTCCGCCAGCTCTACCGCCTGAAGAGCCTGAACTGCCGTGGCTACCAGCGCTTGCGCTTCCGCCCTTGGAACCACCGCTCGAACCATGGCTACCGAAACGTGCTTGTACATTTGCACTTGTGAGAGCGATTGCCACAACTACGCCGCAGGCCGCGATCCACTTTGCACTCTTTTTCACTGAAAACTCCTTTGTAACATCGAGAAGATCAATTTGGGCAAACACCCGAATATGGCCACCTGAGCAACATAGAAAGCAGTCTCGCTTGACCCCCCGGAAGCGACCAAAGCTTCAGGTGATTGCTCTCAGAATCCGTGCGGAGACGCTCCATCGCTCAACTACCAACTAGCGACCAAAGAAGTTGTCAAATATACCCACATCGGCGACTCGAAGATAGAAACCCGTACTACCTTGCCGGTTCTTTGCCGGTCCAGGGTAACTCCTGGAATCGCCGTTTTCGAAATTCCGTTTCGAGTCAATTCTGGCGTTCAAGAAGTTTGTGTTTTCACCCCATGCAGCAAAAAATAGATTCGCCTTTCATCCGGGCTCGTCTCGGTGGAGGCCACAATTGGCAGCTACAGCCGAATCAAGTCGTCTCGTTCTCTCAGGCTCTCCGTCATGCCTGGGCGGAAGCTGCCTTACCTCCGCCTACTAATTCCAAATAGCGCCTCGATCATATTTTGTGAAGGGCGACGCGTTAACGAGTGCCTCATCCACTCGCACGGCTATAATTTGGCCTAAATCATTTGCTGAATTGGGAAAACTCAAATAACGTGAGGTAAACAATGCCACGTGCGCTGCTAGTCATTGACGTTCAACGCGAGTACTTCGAAGGGGCTTTCCCGATTCGACATCCGGTGGGCCATCTGGAGTCAATATTGGCAGCCATGGATGACGCAGCAAAATTGAGTGTTCCCACAGTAGTCATCCGCCATCATCAGCCCGATCCGGAATCGCCGGTCTTTCGGAATGGAAGTGACATGTGGCAGTTGCATTCCGAAGTCGAATCGAGACCTCGGGATGCTCTGATCGACAAACATCTACCTGGGTCATTTACCAATACACCGCTGGAGCAGTTTCTCAAGAGTAGAAGCATTGATACCGTCACGATCGCAGGTTACATGACCCAAGTGTGTTGCGACACAACCGCACGGCAGGCTTTTCATCGCAGCTTTAAGGTCGAATTTTTGAGTGATGCGACGGGCACACTAGATGTCAGCAACAAAGCTGGTTCCGTGACTGCGGAGCAACTCCATAGCGCGATTCTGGTCGCTCAGCAAATGTTTATCAGCGACGTAATCAATCGCCAGGAGTGGACCCAGCGGATTTCAGCGTCGAAGTAGTAGCAAGTATGTCCATGACGTTGAAAGGCATATTAAGCCACTAGTGGAGAGCGACTAACTAACCAGACGGACCGACAGTGAGATAGAACTTTCGCCCAAGGACGACAGTGTTCCAAGTTAGGTTTACAACGAAATCAATACTTGCGGCGACGACCGTCATCGGCATCGTTGTGTCAGGCTTCAGCGGCTTGATGGCTCAATCGTTTTCATTGCTCGCGCAGAACCTATTGATCTTATACATCAATGCGGCATTGATTTTGACCCTGGCAATTGGCATCAGCTCGGCATTAGGCCAGAATCGCATTGCGGTTATCGTAGCCTCTGCATGTGGATTCGTCACAGCTTCGTTCTTGGTCTGGGGAGTAACGCTCTTCGAAACCCGTTTCAGTAGCTTTGCTGAGTGTGGGGACTCGCCGCTTTAGCGATGAAAGAACCGCTCAAGTTAAGCAATGTTTAGCCGTTCTCTCTCATACAAAGTTCCCAGTTCCAGCAAGAAGTAATGTACGGACGCTAACCCATGAAAAATCACCGCCCATATCGCTGCAACAGTTGCACGAAACTAACAGTGTAGTGATTTGCCAATTTAGTTGATTGGCTCGCAAGAATCTAATAAACTTCCCAGTACGGCCACATTTTGGTTGACGATCATCTCCCATGCATTTCCAAAAGTGCAATATGTTCAAGGCATTCATTCCTCCGCTTTGTTCTCTTTCCTGCTTGGTTGCGGTTACCTGTGGCTGTGCACGCCGGGAGCCCGAAGTAGAGATTGACCATGAACAGGCGATTAAAGCGATTCGTATGGCTATCCTCGCCGAGCCAGTTCTGTTCGAGAGGACTGAGTACAATCCACTGCCTGAGTCCATAGTCGAAAAGTGGATTGACCCAGCCATACAGACAGGCATTGAGAAACGTAACTTCGGTCGATGGCCACGTACACACGACGAAGCTTTGAGAATTGCGAACCTGCTTAAACCTAATGCTTGGCGTAGCGTTCTAGATGCTCCAGAAGGTCGTGCCCTGGTAGAGCAGCGAATGCAAGCCTACTGGGAAGAACCAAAGATTGCAGTGACTTCGCAGGCCGAATCGGTCGAGTGCGACCTTGGTGTTACCCCCGGTCCTATAGTGCTCACGTCGCGTGGTTACTACAGTATTGAATCGTCATCATTCGAGCAAGACGCTGGATTGATTCCTTCCGAATTGGTTCGTCGCCTGACTTCATTGCGAGACAATTATCCCGCCGCGAATCGTTGGCGTGTGAAGGTGATTGTCCGTCCATATATCGAACGACAGTCGCCGATCATCTATGAGTACAGCAGAACTGATGACAGATTGTTCGTGTATTCACATAAAGAAGTCTACTATTCTCCGGTTGTGCTGGACGGAAAACTTGATCGACTCCTAACAGGTGAGTCGCCAATCCAACCCCGTGATATGAAGATTCTCCCAAAGAACCTCACTGGCAAGCCATTTGGACTCTAACAGAAGCCGCGAAAAGATGGTTCAAGCCGAAAGTGGTCCAAAGAAAAAGATTCGAGACAAGCTTTGCGAGCTTCTGGATGCAGGCAGCAAAGTCGCGGCAGTCAAGTTCTATTACGAAGTCACGCTCACGCCACTTCTGGAGTCCAAGCAATTCATAGATTCTATGGAATTGAATCGCAACATCGCCTTTGGTGACGAGAAACTGGACGAGTTCCTAATTCTTCTTGAGGAGCGAGATTTCGGCGGAGCGGCTGCTCGGTTACTGGATGAACTGCCTGGTTTGTATTTGCCAAGCGAAGTGATCGACCATACCCTGCGAATTGCAACGCTGCTAGGTATCGATGTAAGCCAATTGGAATTGCCACACTCATCGCAGCTCTCGCTATCTCAAATCCGCACCGCGCAAGCGATCATTTACGAAAGGGCTGAGTTGAGAATCCGTCAAAGAATGGTTCAGAATTTCGTCAGGCAGGGTGCAATCCCGGATGATGCTGAATCCATGGTTGACGAACTATTTCAATCGCAACAATCGAGCAAGTATGTTCGACCGAACCTCAGCGGTCTTAAATTTGATGGGCTCGATCCCGAAGTTGCACGTGTGGTCCAATTGCTACTCGGTCCCGTTCCGCTTGAGGCGAGGTCTTCGTCCGCTTTGAAAGGAGCGTCTGCTTCCTTCGAAGAGCGAACCGCGGCGGAAATCATTGTCGATGCCGAAGAATTCCGCCAGCGTTGGCTGCTTCGGACCGGAAGGCTTGCCGCGCTGATCTATGGTTTGTTCGCGATTTGCGGAATCGCCCTGCTTGGGCTCAGCTACTCCAACATTCGGCCGTTGACAACATTCTCAATTCCAGAAGATCTGCCATCGTCGGAACAGCAATTACAGATCGACGAGTGGTGGAAAGATAACATGCCTACTTCATGGACATGGTTTCTTCACTCGGTATCAGAGCATTATTCTCCGGTCGCGCTCGAGCCTGGCTTGCCGCTGGCTTATGAAGGCGAGAATTGGACTTGGGAAAAAAAGCTTGCAAGCATCAATGTTTCCTCAAACGAGTTCGTCGGAAGGCTCAAGCGATGTCACCAGGTGCTGTTTGTACTTTATTTTGTAGCAGTGATACTCGCTTGCTTTCACTGGTTCCATCGGGATATCGTTAGTGGCGTCATGATGGTTCTGTTAGGAGTTCTTGGTATACCGCTTCTTACAGCGCAAGTCTGGAGGTCAGAGTTTGATAACCCGTTTTGGTTGGGCCCTCTCTTGTGCCCCGCATTCATCGCATTACTCGCGTCGATACTCGATCTTGCACTTGTAACTCCGAAGACCGATCGCCGGCGCGAGTTGCGAGCCTTTTGGTTTGGTGTTTTTTGCTTCGTAGTTTCTGGATTTTTTCTGGGCTGGGCGATTCTCGATGGCAATCATTTAAAGCCTGGTGCTGGACTGGGCGTTTTTGGCGGTGCATGGCTGATGTTGCACCATGGCTGGCGGTATCTGCGCTACAAATAGTTGGTCTTTGGAATTAATCGAAGTCCCCCAACCAAGCCGTTAGCTTGACTTTCGGTTTAGATTTTTCGCATGGAATCTAGAACTCAAGCAACGATTGGGAACCATTTGGAATAGCACTCGAGATTCTCAAGCAACGAGGACGCAGTTCTTCCCAACGATTGTTCTACCTCCCGAAAACAACTGTCTTTGGCTGATTCAACCGGGAGACGAAGGACCTTCCGTGCGATGGCTAGATGTTCATTAGCGTTCGAGAGGCATTTTAACTGCTTTTCGAAGCAAATTTAGTCCTCAGTACTCGCGTTGAGTTGACTCAATGCTTGTAATCGATGGATGCCTTGAATCTACTTACCAGTAAACGACTCGGCTTCCATCAGGTTTTAGCATTCATTCGCACTCTAGCAAGGACTAACCCATGAAACGGCGATCGCTGTTGTATCTCCTTTCGACAGTTTTGGTACAGCGATTAACGTCGGTTCCACTGCAGGCTCAATCAAACGGTGCAGGAAAACCGCAGACAAAGGTGCTGATAGTCGGAGCGGGCCTCGCCGGCCTGGCGGCAGCTCAGAACCTTGAAGCAGCTGGCTGTGAGGTCGTGGTTTTGGAAGCTAGAGAAAGAGTCGGCGGACGTCTTTGGACAAGCCTGCAATGGGCGGACACGCCAGTCGACATGGGTGCGTCATGGATACATGGTGTTAACAATAATCCGTTGACTCGGCTAGCCGATGATGTTCAAGCAGTCAGACTGGAGACAAGCTATGATCGCAGCATCACTTACTCTTCTTCCGACGGCGAGGAACTGACGGAACAACAAACAATGCAACTCTCGCGCCTGCAAAGTCGTCTTAACAATGCCCTACGGGCCGCGCAAGACGCTACAAGCGATGTTGCCATTCAAAAGGTTGTCGACCGTTTAGCCAACGAAATGGAAGCCGATCCAGAAACGGTTCGCTTATTGAACTTCATTGTCAATAGCGAGATCGAACAGGAGTATGCCGGCAGCGCAAAGCGACTTTCAGCCCATTGGTACGACAGCGCCAAAACATTCGGAGGAGAAGACGTACTGTTTGCCAAAGGATTCAAGGTGATCGTCGATCTGCTCTCCAAAGACTTGGATATTCGCGCCGGTGAAATTGTCACGGCTGTCGATTGGTCAAATGGCTCGACGGTACGAGTGATCACTCGCAAGTCCGAATTCACTGCGGATAAAGCGCTCATAACTCTTCCGCTTGGTGTACTGAAATCCGCAAGCGTCAAATTCACTCCAGCTCTACCTGTGGCGACCGCAAATGCCATCGCCAAACTAGAGATGGGGGTTCTCAACAAATGCTACTTGCGGTTTAAGGAAGTATTTTGGCCAAAGAATGTTGACTGGCTAGAGTTTATTCCGCAGCGGCCAGGAGAATGGACGGAATGGGTTAGCTTTGCAAGAGTGGCCAAGAAACCGATCTTGCTAGGATTTAACGCAGGAGAACGCGGCCGCCAGATCGAAGCTTGGAGCGATCAACAAATTGTCGATAGCGCAATGGGAACACTAAGAGGTGTATACGGCGACCAGATTCCAGATCCAATAGAGTTTCAGATAACACGATGGGCCTCAGATCCATTTGCCCACGGGTCCTATTCGTTTAACCCTGTTGGTTCTCATCCAAAGTTGCGACAGCAACTGGCTAAGCCTCACCGCGGGAAACTCTACTTTGCTGGCGAGGCTACCGAACAAGATTATTTTGGCACCGCACACGGCGCCTATCTATCTGGCATCCGAGCCGCTGAAGAGATCCTGGGATAGTTTGTCCTTCCACGGGTGGCTAAAGCATGACACAACACGGGTATAGCTACAATGGAAGTGCTGGCTGATGAAGTGACTCTACTAAACGGACCGATAGCAATACGAAACTTTCGACCGAGGACGACAGTGCATCAAGTCAGGTTTACAACGAAATCGATTCTTGCGGCGACGACCGTCATTGGCATCGTCGTGTCGGGCTTCAGCGGCTTGATGGCTCAATCGTTTTCATTGCTCGCGCAGAACCTATTGATCTTTTACATCAACGCTGCACTGATACTAACACTGGCAATTGGCATCAGCTCGGCGTTAGGCCAAAATCGCCTTGCGGTTATCGTGGCCTCTGCTTGTGGATTCGTCGCAGCTTCGTTCTTGGTCTGGGGAGTAACGCTTTTCGAAACCCGTTTCAGGAGCTTTGCTGGTCTTCAGATTCTGGCCCAGATACCGATTGTCTTTGCCATCTCGCGGAGCAACCTACTTATTCGCGAGGAGAAGCTATCCTTGGACGATCAACCGCATTCCAGTCAAAGATTGAAGGAGTTTGCCGAAGAGAAATTTGCGAAGCACGATTCGACAACCTGACAACATACTAGGATTTATTCGGTCACTCAAGTCGATAGATCACTTCTAGCGAAACTGAACCAACAACACGAGGGCCTCTAACGCGATCCTTGTTTCAATCTCGCAATCTCATTCTGCAATTCTGCAATCTGACTCTCCAACGAAGCAATTACGGGCTCGACTAGTGCTTCCGGAAAGCGGCGATGAATGTGCTGTGAGCAATTCACATCCCAGGCTTCGATGCGAAAGAGAATCGCTCGCTCTACATTTCCATCGTAAGTGTCATCGTGGAGCTTTTCGAGAAGATCAGCATCGCCTTCGACCACCTCAGCGGTTCCCCAAACCTTAATTCGCTGCTGACTCGCATAGTCCATCAAAAACAAAAACGCTTTCGAGTTTTCCGATAAGTTGCCGATAGAGATATACTGACGATTGCCCCCAAAATCTGCAAATCCCAGAGTTCGATCGTCAACGACCTTTAGGAATCCTTTTTTTCCACCGCGATATTGAATGTACGGTTGCCCCGTACTGTTGGCGGTACCAAGGTAGAACATGTCCAACTCAGCTATGAAACCAGCAAGCTCGGTTGTTACCGAACTCTGCCAACCGCCTCGCGATTCCATTCGAGCATAACTTTGGCGCGAGCCTTTCGCAGACTGAATCGCCTTGACCGCTGGTGTGAATGCGATGTCGCTCGATGGTCTGTGTTCGGACATGTTGTTTCCTCTGTTCCTCGGATATTCGTGCTCGTACTCGTGCTCAGTCGAAGACGGTGCTCGTGCTCGAATCCGGTTTTTCGCGTACGATTACGAGCACCATTTCATTAAGCACGAGCACGATTTCTTGACAACGTTTTCAAAAAATGCAACATCGAAACTGATGAAGCGGGTTGGGGATTAGATCAACAGGGCCCGTCAGTTTTTGAGGTTCCGGTCTCCAGGTTGGTCAATCCACCGTCCGGCGACGGTGGCTACTTGACTACTTGGAATACGTTCTACCCAAAAATGCGCGGATCAAGTTTGCAATTTCATCGTTGTTCGATTCCAACGCAAAATGACCAGCGTCAATTAAGTGAAAATCGATCTTCTTGAGGTCGCGACGGTAAGGCTCTGCGCCAGCGGCGGGGAAGATCTGATCGTTCTTGCCCCATACGATAAGCATCGGTGGTTGGTGCGTGCGGAAATATTCTTGCCACTTCGGATAAAGCGGAGGATTGCTTCCGTAACTTAGAAACAGATCAAGCTGAATATCCTTATTCCCCTCACGCTCCAACAAGAATTGATCTTGAGCTGGACCATCTGGGCTGATTCGGTCGACCTCTGTAACGCCATGAGTATACTGCCATTTCGTTGCCTCATAGCTCAGTAGCCCTCGCAACGATTCACGCTTTGCTACATCATTTGGGTTCTTCCAATACTCTTTGACTGGCGTCCAAAAGTCGCCTGCTATTCCTTCATCGTAAGCATTACCATTTTGTACGATGAATCCGCGAACTCGCTCCGGATGCGCAGTTGCCACGCGAAAGCCGACCGGTGCGCCATAGTCTTGGACGTACAGCACATAGGACTGAACCTTTAGCTGCTCAAGAAAGTGATCCACCACAGTCGCAAGGTGGTCAAAGGTATATTCGAAGTCCGATCTGCTGGGCATCGAGCTTTGGCCAAACCCAGGGTAGTCTGGAGCAATGACGTGATACTTGTCAGCTAACTTGGGTATAAGGTTGCGAAACATCTGCGAACTAGTCGGAAAGCCGTGCAGTAGTACGACCGTAGGAGCGGATTTTGGACCTGCCTCGCGATAGAAGACATCCAGTCCATCTACTTTCTGTGTTCTGTGATGAACGATGCTTGCGTCGCTTACTACCACTGGCTTGGTTACCTGTGCCGACACATTTGCCGATAAGTAAGTTAAACTCATAAGACCTGCTGCGATGAACAAGCCAATCGATTTTCTGAAGTAGAGATTCATATTCTTTGCCTTTGTTTTCGGTTCATTTTCTACGTATTGTGTCTTTCATCGAACGATGAAAGTTCGGATTACTCGACACCGACAAGCCCCGCATGCGATTCCGGACGATCGCCGGGTGCGGGCCATAGGAAGCGACGTTTCTGTGGTTGAATTTGGACATCATTGATGCTGGCCTCTCGCCGACGCATCAACCCATCTTTGTCAAACTCCCAAAGTTCATTG
>CAUJKA010000513.1 GCA_963204965.1 Planctomycetota bacterium
GACAAGTACTCGAATTCTTCCCGTAAGTATGCGATCGATGACTTGGTGGACCTACTTCCAGAAAATGTTCTGAAGTCGATTGAACATTGGACTACACAAGACCAGTTCCGCATGTTGGCCGACGAGTGGCTAATGCTTTACGAATACAAGGAGTCTTGGCGGTCAGCTCCTTACACTCCGATCTTCGTGACCGCTGACTCGGTCGTGAAGTGTGGAGATAAGGTGCTGTTGGTCGAGCGAGGCAAAGCTCCCGGCAAAGGCTTGTGGGCCCTTCCTGGAGGCTTCCTCGAACCCAATGAGCTGATCTTCCGGTCGGCCCTAAGAGAACTAGCCGAGGAGACCTGCATCGACGTTGACGCCCAAGAGCTGGAGTCGCATTGCAAGAGATCGTTTGTTTGTGATCATCCCAATCGCAGCGAGCGAGGCCGAATAATTACCCATGCCTACTTTTTTGACCTGGGGCCTCGCAGTTTGCCGCAAGTTACCGCTGCGGACGATGCAAACCATGTTGTATGGATGGAAATCGGGAAGATCGCTGAGCTAGAAAGCCAAGTTCACGATGATCATTTCATGATTCTGGATCGATGCCTTGGAATATTGGTGGATTAGGCAGTTCGCCATTGTTGGTTATAATGGATTGGTCCGTGATTCGATCAATGGGCTTTTCGATCAATGGGCCGTATGGGTGAAGTAGTGGAGCTGAATCATATGAACCGATCTCAAGTAGTTGCAACTCTGGGAATTGCTTCGGCTTTGTGGATCTTGCTCCCCCTAGCTCAAGCAACAGCTCAAGGTGGCAAACTACCCTCGCGAGCCAAGCCGCCACAGTTTGAATCCAGCAAGTTTGACGGGATCTTCTTCCCTGATGTCAATGCAGCCTTGTCGGGCGAACTACCAAAATCGCAGTCCACGCTTCAAATAAACTCTTCCGGAACTTTTGGCAATGCAATGGCTGGCGGCGGAAGTTCAGGTGCAAGTGGTTCAGCTGCTGGTGGCCCCGAATCAGGCAGTGGGTCTGATCCGATGGGCTGGAAGGGCCTAGTTTCGCCGACCTCTTTGGAAGGCTTGGTCAAAGAGTCTAAGTTGCGATTGGACAAAATCGTAACAACACCCACTGCCTTTGCTGGCGGCGGCTACAACGACGCTCGACGCGAGTTCTCGCTGCTTTCGCTTCTGTTCGCGATTATTGAAAACTACCCTGGTGAAGTTCGATGGAAAGCCAGCGCATCGGCGGCTCGCGGTGCCATGGAACGAACTGCGGCCAACACCAAAGTCGGTTCACGCCAAGTTTACGACGAATCAAAAAAACGGTTGCAAGACTTGCAGACTCTGCTCAACGGTTCACCCTTAACTGCTGAAGTGAAAACCGACATCGCTTGGGAAAATTTAATCGATATCTCGCCTCTGATGAAGCTCCTTGAATGGGCACACGAAGGTCAGCTTGCGAAGATGACCGCTAGCGAAGATCTTTTCAAACAGAATCAAGAAGAGATCGCGCGGCTGGCCGAGTTGGTGGCAGTTCTAGGAAGGACCTCGACGATCGAGAAGATGCCCAACGCCGACGACGCTCAGTTCGTTGCCTTCGCTAAAGATATGATTCAAAATGCTCAGCAGATTAGTGTGGCAGTTCAAACCGGGAATGCTGAATTGGCGAGGTCTGCAGCTGGAAAACTTGGACAAAGTTGTGCTACCTGTCACGACAGCTATCGTTAGGCTCGAGCACTATAGGAACGCAATATGGGAATTCGCTTTCAGTGCCATCACTGCGGTCATCCGCTTCACGTCAAAGATTTTCAAGCTGGCCGTAAGGGACGTTGCCCAGAATGCAAAGGGCAGTTTCGCATTCCTCTCAGCGACGCACAATTCTCACTCGATCCAAAGGCCAATCAAAGCGCAGCCGACTCGGCGATCACAAGCTCAGCTTTGGAAAATGCAACAAGTATCGCGACTTCCAGCCTCGCTACTGCTGATGCGGTAAAGCAACGCGCATCTTCGCCGCGATCCACAACCAGTCAACGTGACTCGTTAAGCAGTGAGCCGCTGGACCACGAATCGCTCTCCAATCAAAGCCTGCTTGAACAAGACTCGCTGCCCGAACCGCTCATAGATTCGGGAGAATCTGTAGCTAACGAATCCAATGAGTACGCTGAATCGCCTCTGGACCCCGTCAGTGACTCGCCGCAATCTCAGGGCAATGACGGATTGATCCAGCCAAAGGTGATTGCCGAGGCCCCATCGGCAACGTGGTATGTTCGACCAGCAGCCGGCGGCCAATATGGCCCGGCACCCACAGAGATCATGTGGCAATGGTTGGTCGAAGGTCGTGTTGGTGTCGACTCGCTGGTCTGGAGAGACGACTGGCCTGAATGGCATCCCGCTAACCAAGTCTTTGCAGAGTTCTTTGACAAGATGTTGGGGGAATCCGTTTCGAATCCGAGCCCGTACGACCAATCGGCATATGCTTCGCCGACACAATCTGGTTATGCAAACGCCGAAAGTAGTACTCCGACCTATCTAGAACCGCAACCGACAAACCAAGGTGCTCAATACGGTTTACAACAGTCATCGCGCGTTGCAACTCATCCGATCGTTACAATTGATTCGCAACAACCCGCCGCAGGTGCAGCAGCTGTTGTTACCAAACGCGAAGCGCGAAAGCGAAGTCGCCGCGTAAAGTACTCGGCGGCAATCGCAATCCTTGTCATGCTACTGCTCGGATTAGGAGTCGGCTTGGTGATCGTTCTTTACAAACAAGGTGTCACCCAATAGTCGAGAAAGGTCGATACCAAAGTCAACTTCTCAGTTGAACTCTTTTGTTGACCTCTTTCACTCCGGTGGGCACTACTCTTGGACCAACTATCCGTCACGGTCGTTACTTGTGCAGGAAAGTCCCCGCAATCGTTTAGGATTCTCTGAGCCCTACAGCTTATCAGAAACCGATCTAACGAATACTTTTCATAAGTGCACCCCACGTACTCGATTCGCAACCGGAAGGAAGCAGGCTGTGGCCAAGAATTTTCCCGGACACTTGAAGCTCCATGTAGAAGAATCTAGCGAGAGCAAACGAGCCCAAGCTGATGCTACTTCTTTTGACTTGAATCAGTTGTTCGAATGCTTTGTCGAAGCGACCGGCTGGAGAGTTTGTCCTGTAAACTCTCGCCATCGTTCCACCGGCGGATTAATTAACGGTGTTGAGCGAAACTCGATCGAAGCCAAATTGCCTCTCAACAAGCGATACAAGCTAGTCTCCGACGCGCCCATCGACGGCATGTTGGACATGGTCAGCAATATTGTTGTCACCAGCGAAGATTCGGCCTGGGCTCTATTGGCACAAATTGACGCGCTCGCTCAATCGTTGATCGAAGCCGAGCAGATGGTTCAGCGCCAAGAAGCTCAGCTCGCAACTTCGGTTGGCGTGAATATCCGAGCCGATGAATCCGAGATTCTGGCCAGCAAGCTGCAAGAGACACTGAGCCGAGCCGCCGTTCAAACTGTTAGCGACGCAGCTGCGATCTACTTGCTTGACGACGGCACCAGCCAATTGAAAATGCGAAGCTGCTGGGGCTTGCCGCAAGCCTGCCTCTCTAAGCCAGCACGCGACCTTCGCGGATCGATGGCTGATCTTGAAGCGTTGCTCGGAAACGCGGTCCTGCTTGAAAACACATCATTGGCTAAAGAATGGGGCTGCCCAGAAGATTATGCTGCGGCCCTGTGTTTGCCAATTGGTTCGCCAACCATGCCGCACGGTACGCTCTGGTTGTGGAGCGATCATATTCGCGACTTCTCCGCCGATCACATCGAAGCCGCCAAGGCCGCTACTGAAAAGATCCTCGTCGACATCGAGCGTAGCATTCTGGCTGACGAAGTTTTGAAGCTACGTTCTGTGAGCCGCAATGTTGAATCGGCTAGCTTGATTCAAGCCACTCGATTGCCAGATACTCAGCCCCTACACAGCGATTACGAAATAGGCGGTTGGACATTCCAGGGTCAAGCACTTGGTGGCAACTTCCACTTGTGGAACTGCAATCGCAATGGAGAGTTGATCGCCGCTTTGGGCGATGCAGAACTGGCCGGAACCAGCGGCGCACTAGTTGCCACAACGCTGCAAACTGTGATTGAAACATGCTGGAACTCCAAGCACGAGCCCAAGCAAGTCTTACGCAAAGCAAACGAACTTCTGTGGGCCGCCGAAGATGGCGACTGGCGAAGCTCCCTGGCATACTTCAAAGTTGATCCCGAATCGGGACTTGCAACCTATGGCCTATCTGGATCGGCTCAAGCTTACCTGATCGGCGCCAATGGCTATCGCACTCTTCAAGGAACGCCAACCTTCCTTGGACAACAACCCGATACCAGCTTCCTCAACCATCAATTAAATTTGGAAGGCGGCGATCTTCTGGTACTGGCATCCAACAGTCTGATCAGCGGACTACTTCACGGCGGGCTGACTCAACAGTCTCTCCTGGATACAATTCGCAAGATGAGCGAAGAGCCCGTCGATCAAATCGTCGATCACCTCGCTAGACAACTACCTTTGCATCCTTCAGCCGGTTGCGAACAGTTAGATCGCTCACTGATCATCCTCCGCAGACGGTTTTAGAACTATGATCGACGCCAAGGCGAACACTTACGACTTTGCGGTGATTGGCGGAGGCATTGTTGGGCTGGCAACGGCTCAAGAGTTGAGCAAGCGATACAGCGATGCGCGGATTCTCTTGCTCGAAAAGGAGTCCGCCGTTGGTCAGCACCAATCCGGCAGGAACTCGGGAGTCCTACATTCAGGGATCTACTACAAGCCCGGATCCCTCAAAGCCACCACCTGTCGCCTTGGCAAATTGGCCATGGAGCAATACTGCACCGAGCAATCGATTACCTTCGATCGCTGCGGAAAGATCATCGTGGCCGTCGATGAAGCCGAACTGCCACAACTGCAGAATATTCTTCAACGTGGAAACGAAAACGGAATCAACTGCAGACTGATTGATCAAAAGGAGATCAAGCAGATCGAGCCTCATAGCGCGGGCGTCGCGGCAATTCATGTTCCCGAAGCCGGTATCGTGGATTATCCGGCTGTATGCGATCGATTGCGCAAGCAACTGGAAGAACGCGGACACTCGGTCCTACTTGGAAAGCGTGTTTCAGCGATTGAGACAGCCGCAAAGCAGATCAACATTGCGACAGAGCAGGGCGATCGATACCAAGCTGGCTTCATGATCGCTTGTGGTGGTCTATACAGTGACCAGATCGCTAAGCTCAGCGGCTTAACTCCACCCGCTCAGATCGTACCGTTCCGCGGCGAGTACTACGAACTCCGCGAAGATTCACGTCATCTTTGTCGTAATCTTATCTATCCCGTTCCCGATCCGAACTTTCCATTCTTGGGAGTTCACTTCACGCGCATGATTCATGGCGAAGTCGAATGCGGACCAAACGCGGTCTTGGCGTTAGCTCGCGAGGGCTATGATTGGCTAACCGTTTCACCCCGCGAGTTATTCCAATCGTTGACCTACAGCGGCTTCTTACGAGTCGCTCGGATGCACTGGCGGATGGGATTGGGGGAGATCAAGCGATCCTTGCTGAAGTCAGCTTTTGTTAAAGCTCTACAACGATTGATACCCGAGATCCGCAGTCAGCACCTCAAGCCCTGTCGCTCGGGCGTTCGCGCGCAGGCCATTGCGCCAGACGGCTCGATGGTCGATGATTTTCTATGGATCGTGCAAGGTCGCAGCCTGCACGTCTGCAACGCCCCAAGCCCAGCAGCTACTGCTTCACTCGAGATTGCCCGCAACATCGTCAACCGAGCCGCAGAAGAGTTTTGAACTCCCGTAGCAGGCACATTCCATGTGCCGTCCGCTTCTTCTTCATGTTCCATATTTTCTTACCCACCATTTTCTTACCAACAAATCTCCGTCCATTTTCTTCAGTTCTCAATCCCACCGGCTTGCCCGGTCGGTCCCTTAGGCTTCCAGCTTCCGACCTTTTCGGGTAGGTCAAACTCCTGCCGGGTTTGACCAAGTTTGACTAAGCAACGATCAAGACTAACATGACGTTCATCCATAGCTTCTTAGCAGTCTGGTGATTCTCCACTAATCTTCAGCAGCTCGTTAGTCCCTAAATCACGATTGATGAACTCTCCCGCGCGCTGACTCTACCTTTAGCAATCAACTCGTTCGCGGGAGAGTCGCGTGGCGAGTGGTGCGAGCCAAAAGCGGTGAGGGCTAAAATGATCCCTGCTTCTTCAGTGCAGCGCCATGTTCATTACTTTCTTACCCACCATTTTCTTACCAACAAATCTCCGTCCATTTTCTTCAGTTCTCAATCCCACCGGCTTGCCCGGTCGGTCCCTTAGGCTTCCAGCTACCGACCTTTTCGGGTAGGTCAAACTCCTGCCGGGTTTGACCAAGTTTGACTAAGCAACGATCAAGACTAACATGACGTTCATCTATAGCTTCTTAGCAGTCTGGCGATTCTCCACTAATCTTCAGCAACTAGTTAGTCCCTGAATCACGAGCGCTGAACTCTCCCGCGCGCTGACTCTACCTTTAGCAATCAACTCGTTCGCGGGAGAGTCGCGTGGCGAGTGGTGCGAGCCATAAGCGGTGAGGGCGAACGCAGCCGACCGAAGTGAATCGCTCGCGCTGCCGCTGGACATATTAACAAGTTCGTTGTATTTGCAGTGAGATTGCCATTGAGTTTTCTCCGATTCTCTAGCCCGGAGGGCGACACATCATCTGCCGGTGTGCGTCAGCCACCGGATTCAAAGTCTCTGAATCTTCAGCCCGGAGGGCGACACACAATTATGCAACCACACATCCACAC
>CAUJKA010000514.1 GCA_963204965.1 Planctomycetota bacterium
GTGTGACAGGCCTCGTGACCTCGTCCACTACCCTAAAACCAAAAGGGAAATCCTGTCGGAGACAGGTGCGACAATTAATAGTCGCTCCCGTTTCCAACGGGATTCATTCGCTTTGCCATAGCATGCGGACTCCTAGTCAAATGGATTGGAGCATAGCTCTCCAGTTTGAAATCACGAGAGCGAGTCTTTGATACTTGCGGCCTGTGAGTCCGCGTTTCCGATATAGGTCGATGGCGTTAGCTCGAGAAGCGATTGTTTGGCGTCGTCGGGCAGATCCAGAGCTAAGATAAACTCACGCAATCGCTCTTGAGTAATACCCTGACCGCGAGTTAACTCTTTGAGCTTTTCATAGGGCTGCGGAATGTTGTATCGCCGCATCACTGTCTGAACTGGTTCGGCTAAAACTTCCCATGCCTGTACCAGATCTTGATTCAAACGGTCGCGGTTGAGTTCCAGCTTTCCAATGCCGCGAAGCAACGACTCGTAGGCGATCAACGAGTATCCGAAGCCAACGCCCATGTTGCGAAGGACTGTTGAATCAGTTAGGTCGCGTTGCCATCGCGAGATGGGAAGCTTCTGTGCTATGTGAGTAAACATGGCGTTCGCCAAGCCGAAATTGCCCTCGGCATTTTCAAAGTCGATCGGATTGACTTTGTGCGGCATCGTCGACGATCCCACTTCACCTGCGATTGTCTTTTGTTTGAAGTAGCCTAGCGAAATGTAACCCCAGATATCCCGCGCAAAATCGATCAAGATCGTATTCAAACGTACAAAGCCATCGAACAACTCGGCAATGTAATCGTGCGGTTCGATCTGAGTCGTGTAGGGATTCCAGTCTAACCCCAAGGACTTCACGAATTGCTCGGCGTTAGATTGCCAATCCAGATCGGGATAAGCCGACAGGTGAGCATTGTAGTTGCCGACTGCACCGTTGAACTTGGCCAAGATTGGCACGCTTCGGATTTGTTTTATCTGTCGCTGCAAGCGATAGACAACATTGGCAAGCTCTTTACCCACTGTCGTCGGCGAGGCTGTTTGACCGTGAGTCCGCGACATCATCGGAACCGCAGCATGCTCAATGGCCATCGCTGTTAGTCGATCGACGATTTGTTGAACGATCGGTAGAAGTACTTTTTCACGACTATCGCGGAGCATCAAAGCGTGCGACGTATTGTTGATGTCCTCGGAGGTACATCCAAAGTGAACGAACTCGCTGGCCGCCTCCAACGACGAAGTGCCAACAAAGCGTTGCTTGATGAAGTACTCGACAGCCTTCACATCGTGGTTGGTGGTACGTTCGATAGACTTGACCTGCTGAGCGTCATTCTCGCTGAAGCCATCGATCATCGATTCTAGCAACGCGTGCGCGGACTGGTCCAGCGATGGAACTTCTGCAATCTTCGGATGGTTGGCCAAGCACTGCAACCAACGGACCTCAACAGCCACGCGATAGCGAATCAAACCGAACTCGCTGAAGTAGGCTCGTAACGATTGAGTCTTGCTGGCGTAACGACCATCGATAGGAGAGACGGCGGTGAGCGATGAGAGTTCCATACTTTGAGAGTTGCTTTCTAGAGTTTTGCGATGTGAGTGTTCGCGACGTTCGGTTGTTTCGGCGTGTTGAGTTACGTGTGTTGTGGATCGCTGAGTTACATGTTGGTCAGGTCGTCTTCTCCCGGCGCGCCGAGAAGTTCATCAAGTACCGCCGAAAATTGCTGGCGATGATCCAGTGTGCGAGCGTAAATACGAGCGATGGTGTGGCTGATCGGTAGTTGCTTGTAGAGTCCATGCATGGTCAGCGGTCGGATCTTTCCAGAGGACGAGTCGGCATAGAAGTTCAACCCGGCCGTCGCACCTCGAGTATGAGGCCGGTGAATATGACGAGCTAGATCGACTTGGAAGGGTTCGTCGCGTAAGTCTTGGGGCAGTCTCTGACGAATACTGGCTGCAAATACTTCGGGACTGGCAAAGATCGAGCTATTTTCACTTTGCAGCTCAGAAAAGCTAATGTTCCTTTGAGCGACCATTTTCCACGGCGTCTTGCGGCCCAACCACTCCAACCACCGCCTGCCCAGATCGGCCAGCTCGGGTGATGAACTGCGATGCCAACGCCGAACATCGGTTAGGAACGAAAACTCTGTGAGTTCTAAATATTGGTCAAGGTGTTCGCGCGGATCGCCGGGAAAGATGTACTTGAAGCTATCTCGAAAGAGTTCGGCTAACTGCAAATCGATGGCTCGAACCGTTCTGTGAAAGTAAACGCTTCGAAACAATTCAGCTTTCATGGACAAGAAGTGCACTAGTGCTGGAATGCCGCGATCGGTAATCGTCAAACCCTCAGGTCGAAATTCGCTGTAGTGGAGAATTCGCTCCAAGTCGAACGACCGTGGATTCAATCCCGTCATAAAAGCATCCCGAAGGACAAAGTCCATATTGTCGATCGTGTAGATGCCACAGAATAGTGTTCTCAGCAGGCGCAGCCAGAGCGGTCGCTCGTCGCTTTCGACCTGCTTGGGCCGTTGGATTAGCCAAGCCAGGTCTGCAGGGTCGATGCGAAACTGGTCCGAAAACGTGCCCGACGGGCTGGAACGCAAGCTGCTGAGCAGGTCGCCAAGCTGAGTTTCGATAATCAGCGCGCCCAAGCTTTCGTGGGTCACACCAAATCGGCTGAGGTAATGCGCGTCGAAAAAATGCCCAAATGGACCATGCCCAACATCGTGCAGCAAGCCAGCCATGCGCATGATCGATTCGACTTCGGGAAGGGCAGGGGTGGACGAGTCGACTTGTTTTAGCGACTCGTGCAGGCGAGAAACTGCGCGCGAGCCTAAGTGCATTACCCCCAGAATGTGTTGGAACCGCGAATGCTCGGCGGACGGGAAAACCCACCAAGCTGTCTGTAATTGACGGATTTGCCGCATCCGCCCTACCCAACAGCTATCAATTATCGATCTTTCGCAAACTTCGTGTTCGGCTCCGCCAACCGGAGCGACGAAACGAATATAGCCGTGAATGGGGTCGTGAGTGAGATTTTGCGAAAGCAGATTCATGAGACCAGTTTACGCGATGCTTGCTAACCGTCTATCGGAGGCAGCACAGCAGCTTACCCCCTCAGGAGGCGGGAAATGTTGCGGCCACAGCCCTCATCTTAACGACAAAGGGGGGTAAAGGCTTTGTACAAGCAAGTTCGATCCGGTAAGATACTCGGGCTTGTCTTGCAACCAATGGATTGCTGTTGAACTTTTACGGATTACATGGAAGTGATGGAACGAGGAGATCCACGCGCAATGGTTCGCTTATTTTCCGCTGTCTTGTTAGCACTAGTTGCCGGACTTCCCGCGCTGGCTCAACAACCTTCGTATTATGAACTGCTGCCTGATTCGGTTCAGGCTGTGGTTTGGGTGCGAAATGCTGAGGATCTATCCAATCGCTGGAGTCGCACGCTCCTGAACGACTTGGCACAAGATCAGGAGATGAACAAGTTCTTCACAGAACAGCAAGATTCCATCCAGAAAAAACTGATGGATGCTGGCTGGCGATTGGGAATTAAGCCCAACGACTTGGCTCAGTACCTGAAAAGTCAGATCGCCGTGGCATGGCTTGAAAAGCCAGAGCCGCGTAAGCCCTATGCACTGACCTTGATCGCTGACATCGACAATGATCAAGCCACAACCCAAAAAATGCTCAGCGAGATCGACGGCGAGCTCAGCAAGAACAAGATTGGCAAAAAACAGCTCAGCCATCAAAACCAGCAAATTACCCAGTACATCCTCCCGAAGCGCCCAGGGCAGCTTTTGGAAGAGACCTCGTACCTCGCTGCGTTTTCCGGCAAATTGATTGTCACTGACGACTTGCCATTGATGCACGACTTGATTTCCAAGATCTCTGGCGAGAAAGTCGCATCCAAGCCACTGGTTGAGGATGCCGATTTCATTGCTTCCCGCATGGAATTGAAGGTCTCCGATACGGCCAATATCGAATACTTTGTCCGTCCGCTTGGAATTGCCAAAGTCATTCGTGACATTGGCGGCAAGCGATCACGCAGCGGTGCAGACCTGCTTGTAGTCCTAAAGAACCAAGGCTTCTCTGCTGTGAAGTGCGTCAGCGGCGAAATCTGGTTTGCTGAAGGTGCCGCGGACATTAGCCATCGCGGCTTCGTCTTGGCTGACTTCCCACTACCCAAAGCGGCCGCCGTATTGGACTTCCCCAATGAAGCGATGACCGAAGTTCCTAAGTTCGTCAATGCAGCAGCAACTAGCTACCTAGCTACCAAATGGAATTCGCAAGAAGCCTTCTGGAAGATTGAGTCCTTGGTTGACGAGCTCGCTGGAACCTCGGGTACGTTCAAGGAAGTTGTTGGCGGATTCAAGAAAGACATCAACGGTCCGCAAGTTGATATTCGAGCAGAAATTCTTCCTCTATTGACCAACGATATTATCGCCGTCACCGACAATCAAAAGGGCGAAGTTCAACTGAACTCGCGCCGCAATCTGATTGCTTTGAAGGTCAAGGATGGTACTAAAGCGGCCAAGCTGGTAGATCGAGTCATGAAGAAGGAATCGCACGCGAACCTGACTAAGTTCATGGACATCGATGTTTGGGAAGTCTCCAACGAAGCCATGGAAGCCAACGATGAATTCAATGAGTTCATTAGCGACGAAGAAGCTAAAGAGGACGACGAGGAAGCTTGGCTGAACCAATGGTCAATCTGCGTTAACGAAGATTGGGTTTTGTTTTCGTCGCACGCAGATATGCTGCATGAAGCTATCGAACAAGCCAAAGCCGCCGCTGGTCGATTAGAGGATGAAGTTGACTTCACGCAAGTCAAACAAGCCATTCTTCAACTCTCAGAAGAAAATCCTTGTGCGTGGAAGATTACGCGAAACCAACTTGCCTATCGTGTTCAGTACGAACTGTTCCGCCAAGGCAAGCTACAACAATCAGAGAGCATGCTTGCTACGATTCTTGACAAGATTGTCGACAAGAATACTGAGCTCAAGGACAAGCAAGCTCCAACGATCAATGGTCATAATCTGCCAGAATACGAAAAGGTTGCCAAATACCTTCGACCAAGCGGATTCAAAGTCATTGCCACACCAAAGGGTTGGGCATTTGGCGGACTGATGGTTGGCAAAGAGCCTGCAGTGTCCGGTTCCTTCAAAGTCGATACAGCTCGCTTTGGCGTGACTGCGACTGAGTCGTCCAATCGCTAATCCGATTTGATTAACCTGAAAACATGAACAGGGCTGTTGGCAACAACAGCCCTGTTTTTTTGATTTCGCAGGCCCCGTTATTGTCCAGTCTAGCCGAAATGCCGTTAGGCTTCGGTTTCTTAGCATTGCCAGTTAACGGGTCCGTTTCCAAAACTTGTGGCGAATCGTTCTCAACAGCAAAGAAAACCGGACGCTAACGCGGTTCCGGCTAGTTTCTAGCAGGGACTCTTTGCTCAGCCAGTGGTATTGTCGTAACGCGGCACCCCCGCGAAAATCTAGCTCTAGCAACTCGCGATACACTCTTCCATTGCTCCAACAACCTTGAGACCAAAGGAGTCTTCCTTGAACGCGCCAGCCGAACTAGAACGCGTCTTTCAGCACATTCGCGAGACCGCTCTGCTTGAAGCAACGCAAGCTTTGCTGGAGTGGGACGAGCGTACGGGGCTGCCAAGCATGGCAGGCGAGTATCGCGCTGAACAGATAACTCAGCTTAGTGGAATGATCCATGAGCGCAAAATCGACTCGGCGTACTCGCAGCGATTGACCTCACTGCATGAGAACCTCGAATCTTTAGGCTTGAACTTTGCACAGGCGAGTTCGATCCGCTTGCTCTACAGAGACTTCCAACGCAACAAGCGCCTGCCCACATCGCTAGTACAAGCGATCTCCAAAGCCTGTGTGCTTGGGCAGCAAGCTTGGGAAAAGGCGCGCCACCAAGATGATTGGAAGCTCTTCAAGCCGCATCTCGAAGAGATCATGAAGCTAAAGCGGGAGGAAGCTCAGTTGCTTGCCGATGGGGGCAATCTGTACGACGCCTTGCTCGATCAGTATGAAATGGGAGCAAGATCGGATAGCAGTAAGCCAGGGCAGGGCAGGGCGAGCACAGATCAGCCTGCGGCATCCCAAGGCGCCAACCTCACCGATGTCTTTGCTAAACTTCGCGACGCACTCCGAGAGCTGCTCACACAATTGAAGGGTTCGAAGAATCCTCCAACGGGAGCCTCCTGGAAAACACCTGTTGACGTTGAGAAGCAAAAGTCCATCAACCTTTGGGCAGCCAAGAGCATTGGATACAGCTTTGATCGTGGGCGACTGGATGAAACGACGCATCCATTCTGTACAACGCTAGGTCCCAACGATTGCAGAATTTTGACTCGTTATGATCGTGAGTACTTTCCGACGGCCTTCTACGGAACGTTGCACGAGGCAGGGCATGGCATGTACGAGCAAGGCTTGCCCACAGACTGGTACGGTCTACCGGCAGGCAAGTACGCGGGCCTGGGCGTTCATGAATCTCAATCGCGACTCTGGGAAAACATGGTTGGTCGCAGCGAGTCGTTCTGGCTGTGGGCTACGGACAAGATCGCCGCTCAAACCGGTGGTGCTTGGAATAACATGAAGCCACGAGAGCTCTTCCGCGATGCAAACTTGGTTAGCCCTTCGCTCATTCGCGTTGAGGCCGACGAGGCCACGTACAACATGCACATCTTGATTCGCTTCGAGATGGAACAACGGTTGATCTCGCAAGAATTAAGCGTCGGCGACGCTCCCGATGCTTGGAACGAACGATACCAACATTACTTGGGCGTAACGCCTCCGAACTACAGCGATGGAATTCTGCAGGACGTACATTGGAGCGCTGGATTGGTCGGTTACTTCCCGACCTACACACTTGGCAATTTGTATGCAGCGCAGTTGGTCCAAGCCGCCAAGCGCGACTTGGGGGATCTGGATGCGATGTTCCAAAAAGGCGAGTTCGTTCCGTTGCTGGAGTGGCTTCGACATCAAGTTCACGCCCATGGTGCAAGCTACGAACCTGCCGAGCTGATCCGCAATGCGTGCGGACGCCCTTTAGACCACCAACCACTGGTTGATTACCTTCGTCAAAAGCTGTTCAAGGTCTACGAAATTTAGACGCACAGTTTTGATTCAAGATATCAGCCATCAAGGATATTCAAGGATAGTTTTGCTATGTCTCGGTCGATTGTTCTCGCGGGTTTGCTGGGCGTTGTTGGCGTTATCATCGGTGCCTACGCTGCTCATGGTCTCGAAGGGTTCTTGCTAAAGCAGGAATTGGAAACAGATGCAATTGCTAAACGGTTGAGCCAGTGCGATGTGGCAGTTCGGTATCACATGCTGCATACGCTTGCCATCCTGGCCTTGGGGTTATCCGGAGTTAAAAACAAGAGCGCGTCGATAGCGGTTCTCTTCTGGTTGTTCGGGATCGGACTGTTTAGCGGTGGGCTCTACAGCATGGTCTTTCTTGGCAAGATGGGTCACTGGGCGATCGTGCCCTCGGGCGGGCTGTGCTTCATCATTGGCTGGACGGCTGTCGTCATCTTGGGATTTGGCGTCAAATCAAATGAACATCGATAAACAGGATGTACACGATTTTTTTTACGATCATCCTGTAAATCCTGTCCATCCATGTTCGTTTCTCGCTTTGTGTTGAGCATTTAAAATGAAGCTGCCGCCGATAGTAATGCTCAGAGACTTATGTGCGGGTGCTCAGCGATGAAACAACTTCCGCGAGCCTATATCCTTGCGGGAGGTCGAAGTAGCCGATTCCCAGGCGACAAAGCCCTGCGCCTGATCGATGGCGTGCCTCAATTGCTTCGTCTTCGACAGCAGCTGGTCCGGGTCGGACATCTCGTTAGTGTCGTCGCCGACCGATCTGATCGATATGCCAACCTTGGAGTCGAATCGATCCCCGACATCGATCCGCAAGCCGGACCCTTATGCGGATTATTGACTGCGCTTCGCGAGCAGGTTTCGAAGGCTCCGCCAAGTTGGATTCTGGTCGTAGGCTGCGATCAACTGACGTGGCGCGAGGAATGGAGCTTTTCCTCAAGCGAGCTAGAGAAACTCGCCAATCCCTTAGCTTCGGCCCTGCTTTGGCGAGCCGAACGATTCAGTCCCATCCCAGGCTATTTCCATACGCGAGCTCTGCCAGTTCTTGAAAAGTTGTGGAACGAGGGACGACGCGCTTTGTTCGATCTAGCAAGTGCAGAAGAGCTCAGGCTTGGCTGGTTGCCCATCTCAAACGAACATCCTCGAGATAGCTCGTTCAACACCGAGGAGCAGTTGGAGCAACTGCTTCGAGCCTCACGCTAACTAGTTCAAACAGCACCAACAGGTCCGACTCAAAGCAAATGTTCGCTGGCTAACTCGTTGGATCACGCCGTTTGTGAATAGTTTCACAAGGCTAACGCCGCTATTTTCGGAAAATTCTAGAATTAGTTGCGAACCTAAGGCAAAACCAACCGTCTATGAACGTGACAAGTCTTTGGATAGGTTGTACAGTCGTTTGGGAACTGAGTTTCCCAGTTTTCGTTTGTGAAAATGACGGCTGTAGGATATGCTCAAAGTTTCCGGTCGGGTAAGGTTGACTTTTCCAAGCTCGATTCGGATAGTTGTCCGAGGTTCGTAAAACCTCAATCCCGCGATCGCAAGATTCGTGGGACGAAGCTTTTTTCTCAATCTCTCAGTTCACGCTTCAGGATAGCGTGAGGGAGGAATCGCCATGCGTATTTCCACTATCTCCACCTCGATCACCACCACTGCGTCTCGCCGTGTCAATGGTTTCGTAGGCGCTATTAGTGCTGTGCGCTCATTCCTCTACCTCACATTCATGCGTGAACCCATGGGGTATTGGCAGGAGCAAGGCCATAAGGATTGTAAACGCGATCAACATGCGTTTACGGTTCAGCATCTGGGCAGAACAGCTCAGTTGTTATGGCTAGCAATAACGGCTCCAGTCAGTCAGCTAGCCCCGGCGGCGGTACCAACCGCCAAGTTGCACGGCAGGAATCGGTTGGGCTAATCGCCCCCAATCCTGAGATCTAGCTGATCGACTGCTACCCAGCGGTTGTTCGGCAACCTAACCCAGAGAATCTAGAGCTTCGCCGGAGTGCGTTAAGCCATCTAGCTTCTCCACAACTTGTTTCGCTCGTAATTCCGCGTTCTTACGTTTGAATTTCCTGCGAAGCGCACACCCCAGTGATCCCGTTTCGATCACCGACGAGCATTCCTGCGAAGTGGCCCTCCACGAACGCAGCAGTTCAATCCTAGCGAATGAACTGTAACTTGCTCCAGCGGTCGCGACGCGGGCTGAGAGAGAGATCCTATGTTAACGGAAGTTCGAGAATTCACTTGTTACACCATCGCTGAATTGGTTTTGTCGGCTAAGGCTGGAGACCGAGAAGCACAATGCACGCTGTACGAACGCTACCATCAGTCGATGCTGGCGCTGGCCTATCGCAAGCTGGGGAACTGGGACGAAGCAGAAGAGTTGGTTCAGGATGTGTTCATCCAAGCTTTCGAGCGAATCGACCAACTGCGAGTTCCTGAAGCCTTCGGTGGATGGCTGCGACAGATCGTTCGTCGTATGGCGATCAATCACTTGACTCGTCGACGAATCTCGGTTGCGGGCGAAGTCGACGCAATGGAGATCGCTTGCAGCGACGAATTGACTCCGCTGGATGACGTTCTAAACACCGAACGATGCCAGCAAGTTCGATTTGGTTTGGCACGCTTGGGAGATGTTGACCGAAAGACTTTGGAAGCCTTCTACATCGGAGGTCAGTCTTTGATCGAGATGGCCGAGCAGTTCGAAGCTCCGATCGGAACGATCAAGCGACGATTGCACGTCGCTCGTAAGCGATTGGCCGAAGAGATCGGCAGCTTCCAAGCCATCTGAGCTCGTCGGACTAGATAGAGTTGTAACAAAAAGCAAGGCGAGTGGTCCTCCTGGACTACTCGCCTTGTTCGTTTCTTGCTTTGAGTTACTTGCTTACCACTACTGATACTGTTTGCCCATCCAAAGCAACTTCTCTTGCCAATGCTTGCGATCACCGCGAGTCGACGAGATGAACTTACCATCCAGCTCGGCGGGAATCCGCTGCAAGACTTGCTCGGCTTGTCGCAGAGCTTTCTGAGCTTCTTTGTCGCTGCCCATTTTTCGGTGGCAAGCGGCAACTTCCACCAGCGCCTCAAGTGCTTCTGGCTGATTGACGTAGTAGCTGGCCGCGCTACGATATGACTTAATTGCTTCGTCATAACGACTGAGTGCAACCAACGCATCCGCCTCTCCGAAGTAGCAGTTGCGGAGGATTGCTGGAGCCAAGGTATCGGTCTCTTTGGCCGCTAGAATTGTCGCTGAAAGCGAATGAAACTGATTGACAGATTCTTCCATTAACCGACGCCATTGCTGATTTTGCTGACGTCGATCGGAGTCTGTGATGTCTTGATTCGCAGAGACCAACTTTGGCATTTCGGCAGCCAATCGATAGCTGTCAGCAAGCTGATACCGAGTGAAGTAATACCGCGGATCGTTCGGATAGCGTTGTACGGCTTCGCCAAGTTGCTCGATACCTCGAAGTAAATCGGAATGGCTCTTCTGAAGCGACGCAGCATACTCGCTCCAATTCTTCGGCGGTTTGTCTTTCAATTGAGCCAATAGCAAACGACCTCGTTGAAAAACCAAATTGCCAAGTTCGATCGATGAGTCTTTCCAAATCGGGCTTTCAGGGCTGAGGTCATAATCCCACAAGTTCGCGCTGAGCAGATCGATAGCCTTGTCCAAATTTTCCAGCTCTGTGTTGGCTCGAGCCAGCAGCAGTCGGACTTCGTAAGAGCTGGGATTGTTCGGATAGTATTCCAAACATCGCTCCAAAGGATCTAGGCTATCCTTCCAACGTCCCGCGGCGATGTAGTTCTTCCCAATGGCAATTAACGCGCGAGGCTGACGTGTTCTCGTTTCGTATTGCAGATAGGTTTTCAGCATTCGATTTGCTGGCTCGATCTGATTCGCCTTTTGGTAACACTCGGCCGACGACCAGACTATGTCCAGGTAATCCTTCGATCGTAGCTCGACCGTCGCTAAGCGTTCAAGCGTGTCACCGGCTTTGATGTAAAGCGGCACAGCTTCTGTCGCAAGTTGATTGTGTTCCGTTTTGGTCTCAGACTGGACTTTGTTTGCCCAGTCGATGTATGTCGCCGCTTGAAGACGTAGTGAATAAGCAGGAGTGAATGCAATGGTCAGTTGCTGAGCCAACTGTATTGCTCGTTCGTATTCACTCTTCTTTCGCATTTCGTCACCGATGGCAACCAATCGAGTACGCAGCTCGTCCAGTGGCAACCAATAGTCGTTGTACATTTCGGTATCTTTAATGCCGCGCAGCAATTGACGAGATGTTGCAAGCGATTCGTCATACTCATTCAGCTCTTGCAGAATCTCGGCTTCTTCAAGGCTGGCAGCTATTGCTTCGGCAGAGTTAGGATTCTGTTGTCGAACAACACTTAGCGCCCCAGTTGCGTCGATCAAGTTCTTTTGTAATCGCAGCACGCGACCATAAAGATAACTTGCTTGACGACGAGTGACCGGGGATGTTTCTGCAGCGTAGATTTGCTTCTTCAACGAAGCACCTGCTAAGCGAAGCAAGTTTTCGCGCGGGGCTTCCTCTTTTTCTGCCATCGCCAATTGAATATTGCAGCGAGACTTCCAATACAGAGCCTCGCCATATTCTTGAAGTGTGGAATCAACTTTGTCCAACCAGCTCATGCACTGATCAAAACGCTTTTGCCTGAAGGCCAACTGAGCTTGGCAAAGATAGGTCTGAGCCAACTCGCTCGCCGATTTGCCCGGAATACTCTCCCAAGAGACAAGATTCGACTCGGCATCGTGGATATCCGGGTTAGGCTTGCGAAGCTGTGCTTGAATGATCATCAGCATGGACTCGCTTCGGCACTGTGGATAGTCTTTGTAAGAATGACCAAGCGATTCGATCGCTTCATCCCACCGGTAGGTGTGAAACTGGCTGAACCCCAAGTAGTAATATCCCTTGCCTTTTAGACCAACGGGAAAACCGATCTCACGGCTTTTATTGAGGTGATCAGTCGCATCCAAGAGTGTTCGCCGATGCTCGGCTGAATCGAGTTCATCTTTGATCTTCTGGAGCTTGGAAACTCCAGTGACGTATTGCCAACGCGAATTGGTTTCTGGGTCGATCTTAGGTTCGAGATCTTCAGCTATTTCGCTGGCAAGATCCCAACGTCCTTCATCGAGCCATTGACTAGCAAGCTTAAGCTTCTGTTCATCGTCGAAATCTTCAGAAACGATGTGCGCGAAGATGCCGCCGAAGGCGACCAATGCCGATAAAGTGGCTCCAACCGCAAGTAGAAGTTTCTTGGACATGATTTGCTAGGCCGATTGGCGAGCTAACTTCCCGATTCAAAGACACCCAAGTTTAGAGTTACCCGAAACCGAGTTGCGTTTACCTGGGACGCTGAGATTGTCACCCTAGACAATCTATCA
>CAUJKA010000515.1 GCA_963204965.1 Planctomycetota bacterium
ATCCCAACATTGTTCCCATCTACGAGATCGGCCAAGTAGACGGACAGCACTTTTTCTCGATGGGCTATGTTGACGGTGGAAGTTTGGATCGCCTGATCAGCGAAAATACGCTGCCAGTGCGAACAGCCGTACAACTGATGATCCATGTTTCTGAAGCGATTCAATTCGCACACGATCACGGCATCATTCATCGAGATTTAAAACCCGCGAACATACTACTGGCTCGAGCTAGTGCAGCTCGTCAAGGATCGCCGACTACTCTCGATGCCAAAAACAGTTCGAAAGGTGGACGAGGATCGCACAGCGGCACGAACTATTCGACAGACTTGGATTGGATTCCCAAGGTCAGCGACTTTGGATTAGCCAAGCAACTGAACTCAGCATCGGAGCTCACAGGTACTGGGCAGATTTTGGGGACACCCAGCTACATGCCACCCGAGCAAGCTGAAGGCGACAACGCTGCTGTTGGAGCACTGTCCGATGTCTACTCACTCGGTGCGATCCTCTATCGAACGCTGACCGGGCGGCCTCCTTTTCAGGCGTCGTCACCTATGGAGACAATTCTGCAATTGCTCCATCAAGATCCAGTATCGCCGCGCCAATTGAACTCATCCATTCCGATTGAACTGGAAACCATTTGTCTAAAGTGTTTGCAAAAGGATCCCGCCAAACGCTACTCATCAGCGCGAGAACTCGCCGAAGATCTCCAGCGATGGATGCAAGGCGATCCCATTCTAGCGCGTCCCATTTCTGCGGTTTCGAAGGCCGTTCGATGGACGCGTAAACATCCGGCGATTTGTGGATCGGTGTTGGTGGTGATTGCCTCGATTGCAGCCATCGTTGGCGTACTGGCCAAATCGAATCAATCGTTGGCGTTCGAACGTGACATCGCTATCAAAGCTCAAAAAGACGCCGACTCTCAACGTACTACGGCCGAATCGCGACTCAAACGAGCTATCGAATCGATTGATAGTACCCTGGCTCGCGTTGGTACCAAGCGATGGGCGATGGATCCGACGTTACAAGATGAACGACGAGCGATCCTGGAAAACTCGATTCAGTTCTACAGCGGCTTGATTGCTGATTCCAGCGATACGGAAGAGGTTCGGTACCAGGCCGTGCGTGGTTACGAACAGGTAGCCGGCGCTAAATTTCTTTTAAACGATATTCAGGGATCGGAAGAGGCTTGTACGCGTGGGTTGGAGCTTTGCGAGAAGCTCTGCCAAGATCATCCGGAGAAGGAGTCGTACGCTGCCAAGTTGGCTTCGCTTCTTTCGCTTTCCGGTACAGTGGTTGCCTTAGGCGGGAAGACTAAGGAGGGCTTCGAACAAATGCAACGTTCAGTAAACGCTAGCCGCACTCTCAGCGACAAGTTTCCTGATGTGAAGTCCTATCAAATACAAGCTGTGGAAGCGATGAGCAACTACGCTTACTTTGTCCTATCTAGCCAGGGCGAATCGCGTGAGTCTGGACGAGCTCTTTTGCCCGAAATACTTAATCGAGCCAAAGCCATGGACTCCAGCGCCGACGCCTCACCTTTGCAACGTGTAGTTGCGGCCTTTGCATTGTCTGTCGGTGGCGCCTATGCGCTCACAGATTCGGCAACCGTGGATGCCAAGAAATACTTCGAAGACGCAATTCAAATTGTTAAGACGATTGACGACGTGAGCAAGCTGGACTCACGACATACCGACAGTTACTTTCATGTCAGGGCAATTGCGTCGCTTAACTTGGGCATTTGCTACATGAACGAGGGGCCAAACTCTATGGAAAAGGCTGTTTCCATCCTTAGTGATGGTTTAGAGCCCATGGAAACACTTGTCCGAATACACCCCGACACTTTTGTTTACAAAATGCAATTGCTGCAAGGCTTGCGAGCTAAGTCCACTGGCCTGAAGTCGCTTGGTCGCGCGGACGAGGCCAATTCGGTAGATCTCCAGATTGCTAAGCTGACTGAAGATCTGGTCAGGGAAAATCCAGAACAACCCTGGGTTCAAGCGATCCGCTCCGTTGAACAATCGGTCGTTCTTGTAGAGCGATGTCGCAAAGGCGAAGTTCCATCAGTAGAACTAAATTCAGAAGTTGCATCGCTCATGCAAAAAGTTGCGCCCAACAATCGAAATGTCGTGCTTTACAACTTGGTTTGTGCTTATGCTCAAGCATCTAGGTCGGCCAGCGACGCTGATAGAAATGAGTATATCGAAAAGGTCAAAAAGTTACTTGAGGACCTCAAGCAGATGGGTGCCTTCCAGGATGCCCGACAGCGAGACCACATTCGAGTCGATGAAGATCTCGCACCTATTCGCGACAAGATCGACTGGGAAAAGCTCCTGAGCTTGTAGTGGGATTCACCAGAATTCCTGCAGCATTGGTAATTCTGGCAAGGAATTCTGGCGAATTCCACTACGGTTTTGTTGCACCTCGCCAATCCGAGGAGTTCTTCCGGCGTTACCGCACCACCCCACATGTTACAAGGATGTTACGATCCAGAGCGCCAAGGCTGCGTATCATGAGACAGAGTTGAATCGTCAAGCAACTCATACTCAAAATACCAAACTCATGGAGGCATCCTTATGTGTAGCGCACTCTTCAGATCAAAGCTCTTGCTTTTGCAGCTTGCTGCCAGCATCCTTTTTGTACTCGCCACCCAACCCATGGAATCGGCTAGGGCTCAACAACTTTCAGCAGCACGACCGTGGAGCGAAAATGTCATCGTTCCACAAACCTACCGAAATGTCATGGCAGGCTCGGCAGCAGGTGCTAGTGGGTATGGGCTCCGTGGGGGCATGGGCGGCATGGGTGGCCCAAGCGCTACAGACGCTTCGCAGCGTTTGCAGTTAAAGTTGATCGACGTTTCCATCGACGTTCGCGATCAAATGGCAGAGACTAAGTTGCTTTTCACGATTCACAATCCTACCAAGCATGGTCAGACCGCCGAACTCTTGATTCCGGTTGCCAATGGGTCCGTCATTCGTAGCTTCACATTCAACGGATCTGCCAACGAGCCAGATACGGAACTGCTGGAAAGTGACAAGGCCAAGCAGATATTCCAAAGCATCGTAGCTAAGCTCCGCGATCCAGCTCTGCTGGAATTCGCTGGTTTCAATATGGTTCGTTCCAGTGTTTTTCCTGTTCCAGCAGGCGGCGAGCAAAAAGTCCAATTGGTGCTCGAGCAATTACTTACCAACGACAACCATCGCGTTGACTATCTGTTGCCCCGAAGTCCTTCGCAGAGCAGCGATGTGCCTTGGAAGCTCACTGCAAAAGTGAAATCGACTTCGAAGATTGCCACTGTCTATTCACCCAGCCACCAAATTGCCGTTCAAAGAGTAAATGACAACGAATCGACGCTATCGGTGCCTGAAAACGCTGCGGCTCCTGGCGCGTTTCGCTTCTCGTATCTCCAATCGACTGGCCCGCTGACAGCTTCGCTTATGACTTCACCGGACGCAGGAGGCACGAGCGGCCACGGTGGGGTGTTGGCTGGGCTAGCTCAGGAGGGGGAGGCCAAGA
>CAUJKA010000516.1 GCA_963204965.1 Planctomycetota bacterium
CGATTGGTAGCTCCGCTTGGATCGATCACATCCAAGTGGATCGAATAGACACCTGGCGTTTCGAATTGGAATTGTGGAGCAACCTCGGTACTGAAAACAACTTCGCTGGTTGCAATGTCGCTCGGTTTAGCATTGGGTTCAGTATTGGGTTCAGCTGCTGGGTTGGATTTGGTGTAGCTCCATCGATAGCTGAGCTTATCAGCGTCGCGATCCGTCGAACGCGATCCATCCAGCTTGACCAACAATGGCTCGCGACCTGCGGACTTATCAACGATCAACTCGGCTTTCGGTGTGCGATTGCCGCGAACGTAGTCGATACGTACCAACTCAGCATCTGGATTTACTCCCCAAGTTTCACCATAGATCAAAACGTACAACGAACCACCGGCATCGAACTTGAGCTGAATAGGTCGAGTGAATTTCTCTTGCGGCAAGAATCGTTCCATTTTTTGGATGCGATGATCCGCATCTAAGTGAACTGCCATGATCCAACTTCGCGACCATTCAAAGGCGAACAAAGTTCGATCGTAAAAGCCGGGTAAACGGTTCGGCGAGTTGGCGTAGTCAGCTTCGTAGTACACGGGACCAGCACACGCAGTTCGACCACCCGATTCGACTTCCGGAAATCTTTCAAATGCCGCGGCAGGATAAAAGATGAATGCTGGTTGAGCCGGCGGAAGCTCGCGAGTTCCAGTGTTATTGCGAGACATGTTCAGCGGACGCTCTGGATTGAACGGTTCGCCGATAGTCTTAGTTTCAAAGTCATAGTTGTTGTACGGATAGTTGTCGCCGATGAAGTACGGCCAGCCAAAGTAACCCGCTTGCCTAGCTTGGTTGACTTCATCATAACCGCGAGGCCCGCGCGGACCGTTGCCGCCTGCATCCGGTCCAACATCGCCCCAATAAAGGTAGCCAGTGTGTTGATCGACGCTGATTCTCCATGGATTGCGACAGCCCATCACGAAGATCTCTGGAAGCCCTTGCGAACCGTCTTTGGGAAAGAGATTTCCATCGGGGATCGAATAACTGCCATCGGTTTCCGGGCGAATTCGTAGCACTTTGCCGTTGAAGTTGCGACTATTGGCTGACGATCGCTGAGCGTCCCAGGGCTCGCGGCCCGGCCGCTGATCGATCGGTGCAAACCCTTCTGAAAAATCAAACGGGTTTGTGTTGTCTCCGGTGCCGATATAGAGGCACCCGTCAGGACCAAACTCTAACGATCCTGCGTGGTGACAACACTCACGTCGTTGCTCTTCGTACTGAAGCAAGCGTTGCTCACTGTCCAACTGAAGCTTACCATCGCGAAATTGAAAACGGCTGACTCGTTGGCCAGGATAGTCAGGTGGGGAATACTGAAGATAGATCCAACCACTTGTCTTAAAGTCAGGTGCGAGCGCCAAACCGATCAAGCCATTTTCTTGTGCCGTAGTTACTTGCAACTCGCCAACCACAATCTGCTCGCCCGACTTGGGATCGATCGTCTTGAGCTTTCCAGCCAGTTCGATCAAGAAGATCTTGCCATCGGGCGCTACGTCGAACTCCATCGGCTGAATGAGATTCTTCGCAACGTTGGTTCGTTCAAAGCGAGCTATCTCTACGTCCTCTGCAGGCAACGCATAGCCTGAACCGAAAACAAGCATCAGACAAAGACAAGAAAGATTCAAACGACTGAAGACAATGCGATCTGCAAATAGCATTCGATGAACTCGTGTGGCGAATCAGAAGGTGGGATTGAAAGGTGGGAGAGGCGGACGAGCGGAAAACTGAGAATGTCGAAACGCCAAGTTAGCAGAACGCCCTGTCCGCTGAATCGGCTTGAACCAAGCGGACAAGTGACCCTAACATTGGCTCTTGGGCTAATTCAGTTTCGCGACTATGGTACCAATTAAAACTGCTTGCGAGCAGCATCTTTCGCGGCTTTGGCCTTTTCCTTTTCGGCCTTCTCACGCTGCTCTAGAACTCGCTGGTAACGTTCCATCAGTTCGGGAGTCATCGCTTCGACGGCCATCTTGTAATAGACTCGAGCGGATTGAATACGGTGAGCCGTCTCGGCTTCTTGACCCATCTTCAAGTAATAGCGGACGTTTGCTTCCGCCAACGAAGGATCAACGGCTTCAGGCTTGGCAAGTCCCTGCGCAGGATTGAGATTTCGATAGCTGGGATCGCCCTCACGAGCAGTATTCATTTTCGAATAATTCGTTAAGAACTTGCGAGCCTGATCCGCGGCAGCTTGTTCTGAAACGGGCAAAGTTCGATTGTTGTTGGCGATCACTTTTGCAGGCACGTTTGCATTGAGAATTGCTTCGTCCATCGCTGCCAAGTCAATGACTTGAACCGAGGCTGACATGTGACTGGCCCCAGTTGTCGATCCAAACGCTCGATTCTGATTCCACGGTCCGCCACCTCGACTGACCGACCCCGATCCGCTGTGCATGTTTCCACCCAAATAGGCCGTTCCAGCATCGGGAACGATAGCGCCGCCGGTGTACGAAAAGTTGTGAACAATAGGCAGTTGCACGACTTGAGCTTGGCAAGGTTGCGAAAAGAATGTGCAACAGATCGCAGCAAAAACGCAAGAGGTTAGCTTTGGAATGAATCGGGTCATTTTGCCAGTCCGCATGGATCGGTGAGGTGAGTGACTAGGCACTTGCAAGTCAAACTGGATGGCCGCTAATTATAAACTCGACCGATTCCCCAAGTCGACAGTTCTGCAGGGGAGACTTCCAAATCTGTGGAAATACCAGCCCCTGCCTTGGATTGCCCAACGATGCCCAGGCCAGCAAAAAACTCAATCACAATCGAGTTCTACTGAAAAACCTGCGTCGAACTGACCGGTGCGACTCGCCCTGGATGAGCCCCTTCAGCGGCGTAGAACTCGGCCCAAACCGGCATGTGCGAACTGAGCTCCATCGCTTGCTCAATGGACAGGTTGTACTTCCGTAAGAAGTCAAAAACGCCCGATCTTCCCGAGAATTCAGTGGTTCCCTGAGTCGGAAAAAGTACGCAGTCTTGCATGGTCTGCCCGGTTACCTCAGTCGGAACGTCGCGAATTGCAAATCGAATTGCGTCTGAATTTAGTTTTGCAATTTGAGTTGGGTTGCAACCAAAATCTCCCGCCAGTATCAGGTCATCCTCATTGCGTCCGTCACCGGCTACCGCATGAAACAGGTTGGGAACGAGAGCGGATTCATTGTTCGAGGCTGAACGGTTCACTCGAAGATTGATCAGCGAGAATGTGAACGCATCGTCGGCTTTCGATTCTTTACATCGGAACCAACCCACCAACGGATCGAAGGTCATTAGATTCTCTGGATCATCAATGGTGTACAACTGATATCGATCGGTCTCCAGTTTTGTGGTGTCGAATAGGAATGCAAACTGCTGAGTTTGCCCAGCTACACCAACGCGTGGTCCTATCAAGTAGTCGAAGCGTCTGCCGGCTTGGTTGATTCGCTCGACCAAAATTGGCAGGATATCGTCTCTCTCCGATTGAATACCTTGCAATGCAACGACATCAAATTGTCGGAGTATGGCGACCAAGGTTTCCACTACTGGCGACTTGGCCATCTGAGCCGCGCCTAACGAATTCGCGTTGAATGAAGCGATTCGGATCGCAGGCACGCTATCCATAATGGGTTTGGATATCAGCAGCGGGTTATTCGTCGTTATTGGTTTGGCCACGTTCTGATGGGTTAAGTTTTGATTCGAGGCCAAGGAGGAACTGCTGGGAAGTCTCGCGTCTTTGCTACCTTGTCCTGACAAGTCGCCAAAGGCCATGGGTAAAGTTGAGGGCAGCCCAGGACTAACTCCAGAGCCGAGCCCAGTGTTGGAACCTGTACCGAAGCCAGAATTGTTTCCACGGGAGAGGTCGTTGATTTTGTTGGAAAGCTGATCTTGTATGACCGCGAGCTTCGCGCCGACGCCAAGCTTTTCAGCCCACGTTACTGCGTCCTTTTCAATGACCCCTACTGCTGAATTGAAAAGCTCTTGTCCTGGATCTCGAAAGCCACCGCCTTGAAAGCCACCACCTGGAAATGAGGTGCCGGGAAATCCCATTGAGCCTTGAGCGTCGAAACTACCGTTGCCATAGTTAGCCGGCAGATTGGATGATTGACGCGGTTGAAGGCGAAGATGCTCTAATCCACCAATCGTATAGTTGTTGGTGACATAGGCTAATACAGAGCCAACTGCAAAAATAACCGGCCATCGCTTTTGTATCTGCATCGCGGATCCTTGGGTGAGTTCACACATTTCGAGTGAACAAACTCGGGTTATGGTAGCTGCGCCATGCCGCCAAGATTACCCGCTTAACCTCTTCCGACTCGCCAACTCAACTTTGTAGTTGAAGTTTGGGAATGCGTCGAGGCATTTACCACCTAGAATCCTTCCAGGACACGAGGCGTGTTATCGTCGACCAAGAGTCGGGGAGATTAGCCGTGTGATGAAATTCTCCCTGCAAATTACAGACTGTGGTCTTTAGATGAGGATGAGTCAAACTTTGACATTAGATGGCCCATGGCCCCCTAAGAGAAATCGGACAAACTGCTACAATCGTCTGAACGCACGTCGGGAATTCTCGAACTTGGTTCTTGTGAATTCCGAAGGCTGAGCGCGAACCCGGTGAAGAAACTGCTGTCCACGCTCGGACCGCTAAGAATTTAGGATTGCATGGAGTCTGGCCCAATGATTAGAGCTGGTATCGTCGGTTGTTCCGGATACACCGCGATTGAGTGTATCAAGCTGCTTTTGCGACACCCCAACGTGCAAATCGTAGCCGCGACCAGTCGCCAAGCGAATGGCGCGACGATTGATGATATGCACCCTATCTTGCAAGGGCGATTGCAAATCGTCGTTGAAGATTTGACTCCACAAGCGATTGCCGAGAGATGCGACGTCGCCTTTTGTTGCCTGCCCCACGGCGCATCGGCTCCAATCGTTTCGGAAATACTCGCCGCCGGTTGTCGCGTAATCGACTTGAGCGCCGACTATCGCCTAAGCACTCCTCAGCTTTACCAACAATGGTATGGCGAAGCGCATCCTGACCCAGGTCGACTCGGCGAAACTCCTTACGGCTTACCGGAACTTTTCCGCGATTCGATTCGATCGGCGAAGCTAATCGCCAATCCCGGCTGTTACCCAACTAGTGCAATTTTGCCACTAACGCCATTAGTCAAACACGGACTGATTCAAACCGACGGCATTGTCGTCGACTCGAAGAGTGGTGCAAGTGGCGCGGGACGAACCGCCAAGGTGACGAGCCTTTATGCAGAAATCAATGAGGCATTCTCAGCTTACAGCGTTGGAAATCACCGCCATCAGCCTGAAATCATCGACATCGTTGGTAGGTTTGCAGGTACATTTCCGAAGTTGATCTTTACACCGCATTTGGTTCCAATGGATCGAGGCATTTTGTCAACGATCTACGTTCGTCCGACTCAAGGAACAACTGCCAATCAGGTTCGTGAGTGCTTATGCGCGTTCTATGAGAAGGAACAGTTCGTTCGCATCCGTTCGAACTTACCCAACACCAAGTTTGTGGCACACACCAACTATTGCGACATCGCCGTGCGTGAAAACGACGGCTGGATTATTTTGGTTTCGGCTTTGGACAATTTGATCAAGGGCGCCTCGGGTGCCGCGGTCCAATGCATGAATGTGATGTTCGATCAACAAGAAGCGCTAGGACTAGGAGCTTAGTAGAACGTGGGACTCAATCTACCTTTAGGTTTTCGATTTGCAGGCGTAGCGTGTGGTATCAAGTCGCGTAGTGAGCGCAAGGATATCACATTGATCGTTTCTGACGTGCCAGCCATTGCCGCCGGTGTCTATACTCAGAATCTGGTTGTCGCCGCTCCGGTCACTCTTTGCCGCAGTCGTACTCCGCTAAGCTCAGCTCGCGCGGTCGTTGTTAACAGCGGCAATGCCAATGCCTGTACAGGCGAACGTGGAGCCAAAGATGCCGCTGAAATGTGCAAGTTGGCTGCCGAGGCTATCACGAGAACTGGCTCTACTCCCGTCTCTGACAAAGACATACTGGTCATGAGCACAGGAGTCATTGGGCGATTTCTGCCAATGGAAAAAATCAGCCTCGGAGTCGATACTGCCGCGAAGCAACTGGCCACAGGCGAACAGGCTTTCTTGGATGCCTCCGATGGAATTCTTACTACCGACAAGGGTCGTAAGATAACGACTCGAACCTGTGAGCTTTCCGGTAGAACGATTCA
>CAUJKA010000517.1 GCA_963204965.1 Planctomycetota bacterium
TCACGGTTGAGCCTGATAAAGAACCGATCATTCCGGAGTTCCGGATCGAAAAATTGGAGATGCTCCGCGGTCGCGCAGTTGATGCGGAAGGCAATCCAGTTGGCAATGCGGTAGTGAGGTTCTATCACGGCGTGTGGGGGACTGACTATCAGCGCAGCAACGACCAAGGCGAATTTCAGCTTGATACCGCAGGACAGCTCATTGCGAAAGAAAAACCAGCAGAGTCGTCTGTTTGCATGGTGATGGCGTTTGAGCCAAACGGAAAGCGAGCTGGGATGGTTGAAATCGATCCCAAGACTTTTGATGACCGCTCCACGATAACAGTGGTGATGAAAGATCGTTCCCCGACATGGGTTGTCGACCAGATCCAACACCACTTCGATCATGGGCTGACTGAAGCGACTCGAAAAATTCGGGAAGGCTGGGCGGGAGAAATGCAAAATCAAAGAAAAGCGTTTGCAGCGGGCGATATCGGTCAAGTTCCTCCTAACATGTCCGAAGGCGAGTGGCTCCAAAGCGAATGCAAGTCGTTGGACGAAATGCGAGGCAAGTTTGTGCTTCTCGACTTTTGGTTTATCGGCTGCGGTCCATGTGCCGCTGACACGCCAACGTTAAAGCTGGCCCGCGAATTGTTCGGTGGTTCTGACTTTGAGATTGTCGGCGTCCACGCCTCGCCGGCCTCTGCCGAAAGTGTGCTCCAGTACATTCAGCAGAACGGAGTCAAATACCCGACCGTTGTTGATACTCCTGAAGAAACGATCAGTCGCCGTTTTCGAGAGCTAGCAGTAACCAGCTTTCCTTCCTACATTCTGCTCGATCGCGAAGGGAAGATCATCCACAACGATCATTTAAGTATGAGTCCAAGCCTTCGGCTCTTCAAGGTCGAAATCATCTACTCCGCGCTACGCTCCGCTCGCGAATAGGCATCTGAATCGGGGAATTGGACACGGAGGACACGGTCGCCCTGCGCAGGCTGAATCGAGTGGTGATAGTATCCAACGCACGTCCGTATATCTCAACCTCAAAGTTGTTCAACAGTCGCTTACGATCTGCTACAGTTATTCGCAGTGGTAAGGAGCGGCGCTTTGCTGTACCGTTTCGCTACTACAATTCCTTGGCGGTGAATTCTCAACCTTCTTTACGGAAAAGCATAAGTGTGCGTGTGTAATCGTCTAACAAAGGCGAGGCTTTTGGGCGTGGAGCTCGTCGTTACAATTCTCGTCGTTACAAATCTCGCTATCAACTAGGGAAACCTGAGAGTCCTGAATCGCTTCAAATCACCCTCGAAAAGCCCCTATGACCTGTTGAATTACACTCAGTAGAATACGTGTTACCCGAACCACGGTGGGCTGTTTTGCGGTCGGACATACGCTAACCCACTTCGAGAATTTCAATGAGAATATGTACCCAGTTTTTGTTGTCAATCTGTCTGTCTATAGTTCCAATGGTCGTCTGGGCGGAAGATCAGTTGACTATCGAAGTCAATAAACCAATCTACACATGGCGAGTTCATCCGTCGAGCGAAAGGATATTCGGGGCATCATTCGATACGAACGAAATTATCGAATTCAATTCCTCAGCGGAGACGGTTAGGCGATTTTCGGTAGCGGAAGGACCTGCGGAGATTGTTTTCAAGGGGAATCTGCTGGTAGCCGCATGCACTAAAGGAAAACGATTGCAATTAATCGATCTTGATCAGAACAACATTGCGGGAGAAATTTCTCTTGATGGCAAATCGCCATTTGGTCTCTGTTGTTCGGAGGTAGATAATCCGTATGTCTATTGCTTTTGCGATTCGAGCGCCAACTCTAGCGAAATCGTTCAATGCGATTTGCAGAAAATGTCGGTCGTCTCTAAGCAAAAAACCGGACGAAACGAGATTTTGGTCGCTTCAGCAGCCATGAGTTCCGATGGTAAGTTGCTTGTGCTTAGCCCTGATGGGACCGCACCGATTATATTGCTTAGCGTAGATGAGAATAACGGTAAATTTCGGTCGTCCAAGGCCCTACGAGATCTAGATGGAGTGATTGGGCGAGACGCCGATAGTCAATTTTGGTGCGCTCGCGGCTTTCTTTATCCAGTCAAGGGCTCTCCGCCAATTCAGAGATTCTCTGGGAAGGTCGCTACCACAATTCACTCGCCAAGCAATTTAGTTGCTTCCCTTGGCAAAGAAACTCTTTACATCGAATCACTATCGGATTCTAAGCGGATAGCTAGGATTCCGATCAAATCGTTAAGTGCAAAGGAGATAGAGTCAAATGATCCAATTTATCGCTTTCCGCGAGGTGTACCGCGAAAGGACCTGCAATTCCTTCCTTCTTCGAAGAAGGTCCTTTACGGCGACTCGCTTCGAGGACACCTAATTCCTTATGGATCTGCCGCTGCAAGCAATCTCCAGACTGCCAATGGCACTTCGGTGGATGCGGGTAAGGAAGAGTTCAATCATGTCCACACTTCTGAGAATGTGAAATCTTGGGTAGTCGATTCACAGACGGGCCGTGTCTTTGCAGCCTTTGAAGAAGATGATGTGGTCGTCGAGTTTGACTCAAAGGGTAATGAGTTGCGGAGACTTCCAACTTCTGGAGGACCTACGGAACTACTTATCAAGAACGATTGCCTTGCCGTTCTTTGTGCTCGCAGCAACAGAATTACTGTTTATCAACTGACAGACAATAAGCTACGAGGAGAAATTAAGCTGTTGGGATTTAGGTTGGGTGGTTTGTGCGGTTCTCGCGTAAAGAACGATTGGGTCTATGCTTTCTCGTTTCAGAGCCCCCAAGGAGATGCAGAGTTCTTCAAGTGTAACCTCAAGAACTTGTCAGCCAAGTCAATGCTTCAGCCAAATAATCGCCCTATTGCGGACCGTGCGGTAATGAGCCCAGACGGAAAGTGGGTGTTGAGTGGATTCGGGAACGATGGTAGATGGGGGAGCCTAATACTGCGCAATGTGAACGAGAGTTGGTCTCAACTTAGCGAAGGAAAAGGTATCAATACCGTAAAGCCCATACAGACGGTGAATGTAGATGCGAGTTCCCGCTATTGGCTGTTGGGGAACACGCTTCTCACTATCGACTTAACAAGACAGGAGAGAGTCTTTGCTCAAGCCTCAGCAATCGCCATGCATCCTGAGCAAGATTTAATTGCCACATTTCACGCCCAACAATTAAAGCTTGAAAAGCGCAGTGACGGACAACTCCTAGAAGAAATCAAGCTTCCCATAGAAGCCTCCATTCTAAGATTTCCTCTGGATCGCCAACGAGAGGATTCGACCGGGGCAGCGAGTTACGTCGGTTTCGATCTGCACAATAATTTTGTATTTGTAGGGACCGCGAGAGGTGGGTATTGGGTTCCTTTGGGCGATAGATTTAAGGCCTTGAAAGTCGAGAGTTTCGCAAAGCAAGAAACGAGTTTCCAGGGAGTAGTCGGAACTCCACTTAAGATCCCCATCCAACTCGAACGAACATCAACCAGTCCAAAACTATCCATAAAGGCATCTCCGCAGGGGGTGGAGTTAGTCGACGGCGCGATTGTTTGGACGCCCATGCGTAATCAAGTAGGTAATGCTGAAGTGAGTGTTGATCTGCTTTCAGAATCAGGCAGCACGATAGATTCGCTTTACCTGAAAATTGAGGTCAACTTACCACAGCTTAGTATAGGCTTTAATGCTAAGTCAGCCTCGTTTTCGCCCAATGGACGTTTTCTTGCGGTTGTAGGAGGGCACGAAGGCAACCTACCGGTTCCGGAAAAGAACATTGCAGTGATCGACGTAGAAACTAGCAAGATCATTGGTCAGCAGGTCGTGCCTGACGGGATTAATGCCGCAGCGATTGACGACCGATACGTTTACCTATCTGCTGGGGCCAAGAAATTCATCTTTCGGACAAAGCATGACTTTTCTGATTTCAAAAGTGCTACAGTCGATGCGACACCTATCTATCTGAGCTGTGCAATAGCCGGAAATTTGATTGTCACTACTGAGCGCGGTGTAAACGATGAAATAAATGTTGTCGAAACAGATAAACTTGACGAATTGTCTAAGCTCAGTCCTCAGTCGCTAAGGCGCGAAGCGGTAGCAACCGACCTGAATGTTGCAGTACTCAACAATAAAACTGTTCGCGTAGGACATGTGCTTTTCGATCGGCAATTAGGAACTCGGCTGGCGATAACACAATCAGCCAAACTTCGATCAATACAAATCGAATCGACACCCAAGAATTGGGCGCAGGGTAGCGAAAAAGGCACCTGGGGTTATCGAAATGCGAGTGAGGCAGACTACTTTCGTCTTTCAAATCTCACAATTAATGCCAACCAGCAGTTAGCTATTCTGAGTACTTATCCAATGGCGGCATTGCTAGACAATCAGAAAAGTGTCGAAAGATCAATTGATGGAAGAGGGGCCGTTTTCGTATCCAGAACTACTCTAAAGTGTGTTGACTTAGCGAATAGCATCGAGCTGGATGAAATTGTCGTTAGTGATACTCGAGGTACTCAGCCACAAGTCCACCAAGTCAAGGACTGGCACCTGCTGTGGGATCATGCCAAATTTCGCAGCATACCGGCAATGTCATCCGATCGAATTGTGTTGGCATCGGGTGGTCGCGTAGTGCTCTTGAACCTACCAGATGGGGTGAAAGAGAAGGAACAGATTCCTTTGCCCCAGTTGCACGTCCCCGACTCGATGGTCGTGCCAGTAGAGGATCAGGCGAGCATTCCGATCAACTGTGTCATGGACAGCGAATGTACGCTTCAGCTAGCAGGCTTCCTGCCAGGATTGACTGTCACTAGTCAGAACCACTTAGAAATTGACCTGCCTAAACTCTGGCAAGCTTGGTTAACTCGGGCTGCTAAAGATGGACAATTGGTCAATGAAGTGGTTGAATTGAATCCCAAACTGTCATTTGAAAAGAACGAGAACTTGTTCAAATCTCTTGTGGGCCGGGAACTTCCTGCTGATAAAGTGGCTCTGCAGGTCGAGGTTCCATTAGTCATCAAGAACCAAGAGGTAGTTGTCACGAGACTGAACTTTTCCATGGTCGCGCTAGGACCGCGAAAGGCTTTCCTGAAGGCTATAGGCCAGAACTAGAAGTTGCCGCAATGCGAATGTTGCGTTGGCGGCGCGTAACACACTCTTGAGAATTGGGACGCCAAGCCACGGCACCTGAACGCACTTGTCCTCAAATGATTCTGGGGTTTCGCCGTGTCTTCCGTACAATCCGTGTCCAATCATATTGGCGGGGAATTGGACACGGATATCGCCGGTAATGCGCAGCAACACGGCTGATCAGGGCGTGAGTGTTGATGAGTTTCTATTGCGTTAGGTAACTGAAAAGCTGCTCAAGCTGAGTTTGATTGAGCTCTTTCAAAAGGCCTTCGGGCATGAGGGAGCTTTTCATGGCTTGCATCTGCTCGACTTGATCGTTGGAGATGGTTACGAGCGAGCCGTCAGCTTTGCGAAGGGTTACGGAGTTGAGGTCCTGCGAGGCTATCATGCCAGTCAGAACGCGGCCGTCGTCGGTTAGGACTTGGTACATCTGATAGCCTTCTCGAATTTCTGCGCTGGGGGCGACGATTGCGGTGAGCCAGAATTGTGCGTTGGTGCGATCGTAGCTATCCAGCTTCGGACCAATCGACTCGCCTTTGCCAAACAGTTGGTGACACTTGCCACAACGGTCCGCAAACAGCTTCTCACCTGCGACGATGGCTGGGTGTTCGCTGGAAGTGATCGGATCATTTTTAGCGCGGCTGAATGTGTCTTGCAGCATCTTGTGCAATTGCTGAATCTCTTCGGCTTGCTCGGGCGAGTTCACTTCGGGGGCTTTACCAAAGGCCTTTTCGACTTCAGCAACCACTTCGGGAACAGTGTGGGATCGAAGTTGAACGATGACGTCGGCGGGAATGTCTTTCTTCTGAATTCGCCAGCCATTGATCTCTTGCAGCAACAACAGCGCCCACGAAGGACGAGTCGCCAAGGTGCGACTGGCGGTCTCTCGCAAGTTGTGTTCGTCGGAGATGTTCGCATCAAACGCAGCGACAATCTGCTTGCCTATCGCGTCACCGTCGTAGTTTGCTAAGGCTTGTAGCGCCACGCGTTGCAAGCTTGGATCATCGCCAGAGCGACCTGTCGCAAGTATCAACAAGGGATCGATAGCGGCGGGATAGTTTTGTTGGCCAAAGACTCCGACGACTTCGATGCGTGTGCCCAGATCTATCTTCGTGTTGCGCAGCCAGCCGACGAGCTTCTTCAAAGAGTCTTGATCACCTTGCTTGGCAGCCAAGACAACGCCATCGGAGCCTCGCGAATCGCGGTAGGTTTGTAAAGCTTGTTGGATAGACTTCGGCAAATTGGGCGGTAGCGATCGGCCTTGGAAGGCTTTGTTCAAGCCGCCGATCATCGTGTCCTTTACTTTAGAATCCACGGCGATATCGAGCAACTGTGCGCAGCGATTGATGCCTTCGATCGTTCCTGTGGCTGCATAGCGTTGCATCAGTCGCTCCGCGAGCACGTTTTGCATGACTTTGCTTTGCCAAAGTTCGGGCTGTTTTAACCAAGCCGCCAAAGCGTCGAAGTTGGCGGTGTGAGCTTCCAATGCCCACCATATCATCAACGGTACATGCGGATCGCCGCTGTCGTCATGCTGTAGTAGCGATGCAATAACGGGCAAGGCGAACTGTGTGGGAATTCGTTTGGCTGTAGCGGCAAGTTGGCTACGAACATCCACCTCGGGTTCTACCTTCGCCATCGCGGCCAGAGCCTCGTGACCCTCGCGTCGATCACCCAGCAAGCGAACAGACCAACGACGGATGTCTGGATTGGTGTGTTGCAGTAGCTCGACCGCAAGCTTGGAATCGAGCGACTGTAAATTCGAAATAGCCCAGAGAGCTTCGATCGATCCGTGCGTTTGAATCTGTTCAACGAGCTTTGATAGACACGATCGATCACCGCGCCATCCGATTTCGAGTGCCGCTCGCTGGCGGGCCCATTTGTTGGAATGACTAAAACATCCGATTAGTTGCTCGACGTCCAGCTTTGTAAGGTTCACGGGATCATGAAGTCTCTGCCGCGTTCCTTTACCAACTGAGCTACCTTCTGCGCTGGTTGAGTCAGCGCGAACAGGTGCGATGCGATAGATGCGACCGCTTTCCTTGTGCCAATCGTCGACGGGGCTCACGTGACTCAGCCGAGTGTCGTACCAATCGGCAATGTACACACCACCATCAGGGCCGACTCCACCGTAAACAGGTCGGAACCAACGATCGGAGCTCTCTACAAGATTGGGTTCATCGACCGTGCGAAAGGTCGAGCCATCGCGGTACCGTCGACTATGCCAAACCAGATTGCACATCGAATTCGGCGCGATGACAGAGCCTTCGAAATCCGGTCCCAGCAAACCTCCATCGTAAATCAAGAACGCTTGCGGGAATCTTCGATCGTCGCCTTGGAACTTCATCGAATTGAAATAACCGAAGGCAAAAGGATTGGTAAGCGGGCCATGTTTCCCCCAGTTCTTTTGTGAGTAACTGCCCTGCGGATAATACCAGCCGCGAGTCGCTCCGCCGTTGGTGCCCGAGAATGCGCGGCCTCCGGCGTCGATGTCTAAGCTGAACGTATTTCCGCCACCTTCGGCAAAAACTTCGAAGATCCGAGTTCGTGGGTCGTAGCGCCAAATGCATTGGCCTTCGAACTCAGTCGATGGTGTCGCCGCTGAAACAACATTGCCGCCCGTCGTGCTTCCGTTAGCACCATACAGCCAGCCGTCTGGACCAAACATTAAGCTGTTTGCGACGGAGTGAGTGTCTTGGATTCCAAAGCCCGAAAGGTGAACTTCGGGATCGCCGTCGGGAATACAGTCTTGATTTTTATCAGGATAAAACAGCAGGTAAGGAGGATTCATCACCCAGATGCCGCCTTGGCCGATCGCAACGGATGTAGCGATGTTTAGGCCAGTGATCACATCGCGCTGAACGTCCAGCGTCCCATCATTGTTCGTGTCCTCCAAGACTGAGATAACATCGGCACCTTGAACATGATTGGGCGGGGGTGCAGGCGTCTTATCGAAGACCGCTCGAAGATGTTGATCAAAGCGGACGACCTTTAGCCCCGCCGGATATTGATACTGTCGATATTGAACGACCCACAATCGTCCGGCCGAGTCCCAGCTCAAGAAGAGAGGCTGAGAGACCTTGGGCTCACTGGCGATCAATTCAATGCTCAATCCATCGCGAACTCGAAACGTCGGGATAGCTTGTTCAGGGGCCGTGGGCTTGGAGTCATCTGCCATCACTCCGCGACCGGGACGCGAGCGTAGGATCTCTGCGACCTCTTCGTTACCAGCTAGCTCTTCGATTTTCTTCTGCGAATTGGTGCGAGCAGGTTCACTTTTGTCTTGCGCGATAGCTTGGCAATTTGACCAAGCCGCGCACACGGCGATTAGTTGAATCGTCAACATCCAAGGTAGATGTGTGTTGGATCTCATAGTGCGTCGAATTAGGTAGGATGGTTTTTCGGCGGGAACTTGCCGAGACAGGTGAAGCAGAAATCGGCGAGTTTGAGTGGGTTAGCGTCGGTGGAGCGACAGCGTTTTATTCTAACTACTTACGTGGAGAGCGTGTGAAGAAATGAAAGTCGCCTTTCGCTCCCGCGAAAGTAGCGTGGAGGTAGCTGATCCCGCCAGGGTTCAGATCCAAAGAACGGGCGGGACGCCCGTGCACCCGCTACTTTCGCGGGAGCGAAAGGCGACTATCCTGGGCCACCTATGGGCATTAGAACTGCTACAACCGGACCAATCTAACATCGGTAGTCTCTACTTGGGGACTCGATCCTCATATTACTTAAGCAATTGACGCACTGCAGCACTGGTAAGCTAAATCATTCTGGACGAAATTCCAGCTTGACTCTCGTGCGAGTTCGTCAGGGTACGCTGCCCCCCGATACCCAAAAAATATTTCCAAGTAGTCACGGAGCTAGAAAAAGTGCGTGCATTAGTCATCGATGATTCTCGGGCGATCCGACGGGTCATTGGAAACATTTTGAAAGAAATTGGGTGGGAAGTCACCGAAGCCGTTCACGGCCTAGATGCGCTTGCTCAATTGGAGGCAACCGGCTGTCCTGATCTGATGTTAATCGATTGGAACATGCCAGAGATGAACGGTTTGGAGTTCATCAAAGCTGCCAGAGCTCTGCCGGCCTACAAAGAGGTGCCCATGATGATGGTCACCACTGAGACGGAGATGGAGCGTATGGCGCAAGCGTTCATCGCAGGAGTGAACGAATATTTGATGAAGCCATTTGACAAGACTCAACTGCTAGAAAAACTGCAGATACTCGGAATTGAGACTGGAGTCTAATTCATGCAGAAGTTGCGTGTGCTCATTGTCGATGACTCTACAGTGATCCGTAGATTGCTTTCCGAAGCTCTGTCGGCGGATCCTGAGATTGAAGTTGTAGGTACGGCCGCCAATGGCAAGATTGCTTTGGCTAAGCTACCGCAACTCAAGCCTGACCTGGTGACTCTGGATATTGAAATGCCAGAGATGGACGGGCTGGAGACGTTGACCGAAGTTCGAAAGCTGTATCCCAAGTTGCCCGTGATCATGTTCAGCACATTGACTGAGCGTGGTGCGCAGACGACCTTGGAAGCGCTTTCTCGCGGAGCCACCGACTATGTTACCAAGCCAAGCAACGTTGGTAGCGTAGGTGCAGCGATTCAAAGTGTTCAGTCCGAACTGATACCGAAAATTAAGGTCTTCTGTAAACGCAGTTCGCCGATCACACTTTCCTCGCAAAAGCCGTCGATGCCTGCGATGCGACCGCCGCTGTCCAGTCCAGTGACTCGGCCTCAGCGCGTCGATGCCTTGGTCATCGGTACTTCAACTGGTGGGCCTAATGCCTTAGCGTTGGTGCTGCCTCAGATACCAGCCGATATTTCAATTCCAATTTTCATCGTTCAACACATGCCGCCGGTTTTTACAGCACGGTTGGCCGAGCGATTGCATCAACTGTCCGCAATCGAAGTGCTCGAAGCTAAAGACAAGATGCTCGCGGAACCCGGCAAAGCCTACCTGGCTCCCGGCGATTTCCATATGACACTACGACGTCAAGGAACCTCAACAGTAATCTCGCTGAACCAAGACGCACCCGAATGTTCGTGTCGTCCTGCGGTTGACGTGCTATTCCGCACCGCATCACAACTGTACACATCTAACCTGCTTTCCCTGGTCCTAACTGGAATGGGGCAAGATGGAATGAAGGGATGCGAGCTAATTCGAAAAGCAGGAGGCTATGTAATTGCACAAGACGAACCAACATCGGTGGTCTGGGGAATGCCAGGAGCGGTTGCACGCTCGGGCCTTGCACATCAGATCCTACCATTAGAAAAAATTGGCATGGAAGTTTCCATGCTGGTTAGGCAATCAAGGGCTGGAAGGGCACAGCCATTTGCGGGAGCTGCCAATAAATGAGTACTGCTACACTTTCTACCGATACTCTCACGTTCGAGTACTTGACGCGATTCATTCGCGAAAAGTCGGCGATCGTCCTGGAGCCTAGCAAGTTGTACTTGCTGGAATCTCGGCTGATGCCTGTCGTGCGAGACAATGGTCTGGCATCCTTGCCTGACTTGGTCACTGCTCTCAAGCGCCCGGGAAGCCGTGACCTGTCACAGCAAGTCATCAATGCGATGACCACCAACGAGACCAGTTTTTATCGCGACATTCATCCGTTTGACGCTCTCAAGACCACCATCTTGCCAGAGCTGATCAAGAAGCGCGAGAAAGAACGAACGCTGAACATTTGGTCCAACGCTTGCTCGAGTGGACAAGAAGTGTATTCGATCGCGATGCTGTTGCGAGAACACTTTCCAGTGCTTCAAGGCTGGAAGGTCCGTTTGATTGCCAGCGACTTGAGTACAGCGATTCTTAGGCGAGCTCAAGAAGGAAACTTCAATCAGACAGAAGTTAACCGTGGTTTGCCGATGCCACTCTTGCTGAAGTACTTCACTAAGAATGGACTGAATTGGCAGATCAAAGAGGAAGTTCGCAACGGGATCGAGTTCAAAGAGGTCAATCTGATTGAAGCTTGGCCGCAATCGCTTCCTGCGATGGATATCATCTTCCTCCGCAACGTCTTGATCTACTTCGATCCGCCAACCAAAACCAATGTATTGAACAAAGCGGCAAAGCTTTTGCGACCCGACGGCTACATGTTTCTGGGTGGTGCAGAAACAACCATGAACTTGGATGTCAAGCTAACTCGTGAATCTGTCGGCAAGGCAACTTGCCTTCGCCCCAATGTCTAAGCATAAGTGCATAGGAGACTAACCATGATTTCTAGCGACGAAATTGTTGCAATAACTCAAAATGTAATGGGTACAATGTTCGAGTTGTGTCCAATGACCGACGAATCACACACTGAACTGTTGGAAGGCGCTGAGGCCTTTACAGGTTGTGTGCAAATCAGCGGACAGTGGAAGGGCGCGGTAGTCCTACAGGGAACGCCCGAGCTAGCGAAGATTATCGCTGCGAACTTCTTCGAACTGACTGCCGATGAAGTTACCGAAGCCGATATTCGTGATTCGGTTGCCGAACTTACGAACATGGTTGGTGGCAATATCAAAGGTCAAGTTCCCGCTCCGTCCTACTTGTCGATTCCATCAGTAACTACAGGTAGCGACTTTAGTTTCCATTTGGCGGGGGCATCGGTGGTTAGCGAGGTTGTTGTAACCTGCGAAGGTCAATTGATGCGAATTCGCTTGTGCGAAGCCGACCAAGGTCAGGCTTAGCTCGTGTTTTGTGAACATCCGTCCAGTAACCTCTGGCGGAAGAGAATTAAGTCCGTTTGTTAAGTAGCCTCAAGCAACATGACTTGAGGCAGGCCAGTCAGACCAGCAGTAACTTCGCTGTGGTCGATTAACAGGGGCCATTGAGGTTAATTACCTCGATAAAAGTTAGTCTAAGACCATATTTGTTTTATTCATTTCCAGTTGAACAACACGTTTCTTCAGGTGCGCGGTTGCCATGAAAGTACTAGTCGTTGACGATTCCGGAGTTATGCGAAAGATCATCATTCGCTCGCTCAATGCTGTTGGCGTAATAGACATTGTCGAGGCGGGAGATGGTCAGGAAGCATTCTCGTTATTTAAGTCTGAGAGTTTTGACCTTGTCCTAACCGACTGGAACATGCCAGTTCGAAATGGCTTGGAACTTGTGACCGACATTCGGTCCACGGGCTCCAAAGTTCCTATCATGATGGTGACAACAGAGGCTCAGAAGACTCAGGTAATTACGGCGATTCAAGCCGGAGTTACCGATTATTTGACCAAGCCCTTCGAGAACGACACGCTTCGCAAGAAGCTAGACAAATACGTGTCAGTTTCCTAGGTTTGCAGTTCTTGGCAACTGCCTTGGACAAAACGTAAAGACCTGCAAGTGTTCGCTGCTGCCCCTTTCTAGCAAAGACCATTTAATGACTAACGTCGCTTACGAATGTATCACTCAGAGCATGGTTGTGCCCTTCATCGAAAGTACCAAGTCGGTGTTTTCGACCATGCTCGGAAGCGACGTGGTAGTCGCCTCTGAGGATGCTGGCCGCGGGAACATTGCCTTCGATATCAGCGGAATCATCAGCTTTTCGGGCTCGATCCAAGGTACCGCGGTAATCAGCCTAGAAAAGGAAGTCGCGCTTTCGATCGCCGAGACTCTATTGGGAACGCGACCAACAAAGATTGACGATGATGTTCGCGATCTAGTTGGCGAATTGGCAAACATGATCGGCGGGAATTCTAAGGAACGGTTATCCAATTCTGATGTTGCGCTTGGCCTGCCAACGGTGGTCACTGGCAAAGGTCACGAAGTTAGTTTCGAACCGGGTGCTCAGGTTCGAAAAATCCACTTCGAAACCCAATGGGGTCCAATCGCCATCGAAATCGGCATGCGAGCTCCCAAAAGCTAGCGCCGCCGAAAGAGGCTTCGCTAGACTCCAGAACGTAGAAGCCTAAAAGGATCGCCACAGTTCAGTTCCACGATCGAACTGCCTTCGTAGCGATCCCTGCAGTATTGAGATATAGTAACACCCAGTGCTATCGCCTTTTCCTTTCGGCCAAGCTACGGGTGTGTGTCATGTCTTTGCTGCCTACCGTTCGACTATTATCTCGCTACCTAGCTATTGCGATTCTCTCCACGGCTTCGTGTTGCGACATTCTCTGTGTCGCTGATGATAAGTCCGCCGAGTCCAAATCAGTCGGGGTCAATGATCTCGAAGTGAAAATCGTTGTGGGCTCGAAAGTCACCGAACTGAAGTTCACGGACATTCGCGGTTTGGATCGCGAGCTGAAGGATCTGGGACAACACAAGGCGTATGTCTTTGTCTTTACCAACACAACATGTCCCTTGGTTCGCAAATACTTGCCCATTCTGAAGCAGATGGAAAGCGAACTTCGATCCGAAGATGTTCTTTTCGTCTCCGTAAATGTTGGGCCGCAAGATACGATTCGCGACATGGCGGCCCAGGCGGTTGACTTGGATGTTCCCTTTCATTTCGTCAAGGATCGAGACGAATCATGCGTTCGAGCGTTGGGTGCCAGCAAGACACCTGAAGTTGTGTTGTTGGACCAAGACTTCAATATTCGCTATCGCGGACGTATCGACGATCAGATGCGAATGGGAGGATCGAAGCCTATGCCTTCGCGCGAGGACCTGCGCGAAGCAATCCGCGAAGTCTTAGCAGGACAACCTGTGACTACTTCTCAAACGGAAGTCGATGGTTGCATCATAAGTCCGGTCGCGAAGCCTGATCGCATCGGCGAGGTCACATGGTCCAGCGAGATAGCCTCGTTAGTCCATGAAAAGTGCACCAACTGCCATCGCCCGGGAACTGCCGCGCCTTTCCCGTTGATGACTCGCGATGACGTGGCTTCTAACGCGACCATGATCAAGGATGTGGTTGTCAAAGAATCGATGCCACCCTGGTATGCCACACGATCTCATGGCCGATTCCAGAACGACACTGCATTATCGCCCGAGCAGAAGCAAAAGATGGTGGCTTGGATCGCGGCCGGCTGTCCATCGGGAGATTTATCAGCCGCACCGGTGTTCAAGGATGTGGTCGAAAGCGAGTGGAGGATCGGCAAGCCGGACTTGATCGTCACCATGGCCGAAGAGCATACGATCCCGGCCACTGGATTCGTTGCTTACAAGTATGTTGTACTTCCTCATTTGTTTTTCGCGGATACATGGGTTGAAGCGTTTGAGATCAAGCCACTCAATCCATCGATCGTCCATCACTGTAACATGGCCTATGCCACGAAGGATGGGGCCAACAACGAGACCTTCATCACCGGCTATGTTCCTGGTGGTCAACCCATGGATCTAGGCAAGTTCGATAATGGCGTCGCCTATCGTATCCCAGCCGGTGCTGTGCTGGGTTTGCAGATACATTACACCACGGTGGGGACAGTTCAAAAGGGCAAGATACAAGTTGGTCTAAGATTTCCAAAACGTGAAATTCGCAAACGTTTGCATCACTTTGTGCTCGATCCGCGAGGCTGGGAGATTCCGCCTAATGACCCCGCATTCCGAATTGAATCGTCGCATACTCTAAAACACAATGCGAACTTACTGGGGCTGTTTACCCACATGCATGTTCGTGGTCGCGACATGACTTTTTACGCGGATCAAGCCAGCAAGCCCACCGAAACTTTACTGCAAATTCCTAACTACAACTTCGAGTGGCAGCTTGGTTACGAGCTAAAGCCCGGCGAGCGGAACTTTGAGAAAGGCACGAAGGTTCGCGCCGTGGCTCACTTTGATAACTCGCCATTCAATCCCTACAATCCCGATCCTAAAGTGCCCGTTCGATACGGTCCTCAGACCGTAGACGAGATGTTCAATGGGTTCGTCTTCTACGTGGACAACGATGAAGTTCTGAGCATCAAAGTCAATCCATCCAACGGAGTTCAGATCCGCTAGTCGCCTTCATCGAAGCATGATCGTGGTCTTGCGATACGAAAAAAGGCTCGATTCAATCGAATCGAGCCTTCAGAAAAGCGACTATGCGTTGTGTAGCCCAATGAACTTAGTTACCAGGAGGCAAACCGAAGTTTGGTGGGAACGCTGGGCCTTCGGCGCCAGCTCTCGCTGGATTAGCCTCTGGAGCCTTGAATAGCTGTTCGCGCGAGACTCGTAATTTGGTGTAAACGCTTTCGCTGACGACGTAGTACCAATCAGCAAAGCCTGTGTTTAGCTCATCAACCTTCTTCTTGGCTGCTTTCAATGAATCATTGCGAGCATCCAAGGCACGCTTGTTCTCCTTCTTGATCGACTCTTGCAGGAATTGCAATCGCTCTTCAAGCTCTTCTTTCGACTCTTGACGCGATGGAGCCAATTCAGTCTGACCTGGTGTTGCCGGTGTGGTCTGAGTTGGAGCAGCTTGCTGAGCCGGTGTAGTTTGAGCTGGAGTTGTTTGAGCAGGTGTCGCTGCATCGGTCTTAGGCTGTTCAGCCGGAGGTTGTTGAGTTGTCTGTGGAGCATCAACCTTGGCTTCTTCTTGAGGCTTGGTTTCCTCTTGCTTGGTTGAGACCAGTTTGACTACAGAGGTTTCACTGCCTACATCGTTGGCGGAAAGTTCTTTCGGTGCGTCAGCAGGCGCAGGAGCTGGCTCAGTCTTTGCAGGTTCTACCGGAGTTTCTGTAGCCGTGGGTGTAGCTGGAGCAGGTTCACCAGCCGGAGCATCTGCCTTGGCCGGCTCAGTAGTTTTGGGTTCTGTAGTTGCCGGTTCTGTTGTAGGAGTTGGCGTTGGGTTAGCTGGCTCAGTTGCCGGTGCAGATGTGCTGCTTTCGGCTGCTGCGGGCTCCTTACTTGGTTCAGGAGTTTTGGGAGCTGCTTCAGCGGGAACAACAGGAGTAGCTACTCCGGATGCCTTGGCCTTTTCAGCAGCTTCCATGGCCAACATTTGCTCAACTGTTTCTGGAACAACCTTCAGCTCAGGGACTGGGAACTTGGATTCGTCCAATTGAGCTGTGACCAACAGGTAACGTCGGCTGGAGCTAGATGACTCGTCGTCCTTCTTATCTTTCTTGTCGTCCTCAAGAGCAGCGCTACTGATGATGGCGTTGCCGAAGCGAAGCAAATAGCGAATGCCGTCTTTGGTTCCAACGATCAGCTCGCCACCGGCTGCGAACACATCGCCAGAGTCCATGGGGAAGAAGCCTTGACTCTGTAGGCTCTTCGTCGATTCTTTATTCGCCAGAAGCGATTTGTCGGCTTTGAGATCTTGAGCCAGTCCTGCGGGCTTTCGGCGAACGTTAATGATCTTCAAGTTTTGAACTGAGTTACGAAGATCATTCAGAGCGGTGTCAGCTAAGACCTTACCTTCGGGAAGTTGATTTGATTCTGGGCTGCCTTCCACCTTGTGATCAACGAATTTTGATAGGGACCATTTGTTGTCGTTGAAAGCCAAGTCTGAGTCGAAATTGCGAGCCAAGCCAAAGCCGCCGTCGACTGGAACAATCGCGTAGTCGCGGAGGCCGACGTAGTTGATGTCCATGCCACGGACTGTCAGGATCTCGCCCTTGATCCAAGAATCAAACTGCGTCGAATAGGCATCGGTTTTCATCTCGACGACATACACAGCATCTTCGGTTGGGACGCGGACGTATCGTTGGTCTTTAGCGCCATCCACTGCCTTGCCAATAATCAAGGATGCAAGCACATCGCCATTGGGGCCTCCAACTCGAACTAGTGTCCCAACACCCGTCGTCGATACGTCTAATTGGTCTTCCTTGGGCTCAATGACTCCATACATCGAGTGAGCGCCGCGATCGGTACTCACGGTCGACAAAACTGTCAGCTCGGTAAGTGGTGCGATAGCTTGGCTTACCTTCTCGGCGGAATCCGCTGGATAGTTATCCGAAGAAGGCAAAGACCAAACCTCATTTTTAGTGTCCTTGGCAAGTTCGAGTTGGCTGAGCTGAGCCAACTCTTCATTGAACTTCACGATCCGCAGGGACGAAGCTGTGTCCGGTTCAAGTTCCTTGAAAATCGCTTGACCCTTAAGATCGCCTGTAATTTCGGATTCGCTGCGAATCGCCTTGGGGCGAACAATCCAAGCCCCGCCAAGTGACAATGCAGCGATCGCTGCAAACACGGCTGTGGTCTTCATTTCGTTCACAAGAAAACTCCTCAATCAACATGCATCGATAATGGTTTAATGATCCGTCGACTGCGCTGAGCCAACGTTTGGGTTTTCGGTTCAATCGTGTTTGTTTAGTTGTCTGTTGCTTAGCGCAATCGATTCTTGGAAATGCCTTCGCGCTCACGCACTCGACGCGACACAAAGACAGCTATGCCGACAAGCAGTGGCGGAATCGGAGGAATGGCAACCGCCCAGAACCGGTAATTCGATTGTTCCTGCCGTGTACGCAGCTCAGCAGCTTGGCGACTGGCTTCGATCTTTTCGTCGCGAGTTCGCTCCAGTCGCTCCTTAACGATCCCAAACTTACGTTCTTGCGAAGCTTGTTTGATTTGGAATTCTTGGAGCAATCGTAGCAATTCGCCTCGCTTTGCTGGGTCTATAGCGCCTTCTTCCTTGAGCTTTTGGATTCTCTCTTGGAAGTTGGACAAGGCTCGTTGATTCTCTTCTTCAACCTTCTTCAGTTCGTTGTTGTACTCTTCCTGATACTTCTTTTGATTTTCAGTTTCAGCCTTTTGGAAGACTTGAGCTTGTCTCTCGAACAGTCGCAAAGACGCGTGCCGTGGTTCGTGGCTTCGCACTTTGGGATAATTGCTCTCGCCAGCCAAAATATCAATAACATTTAAGAAGAAAGTAATATTTTGGACTCGCAGATTGATCTGCAAATCTTCCGGGCGACGTCGGCTCTCATAGAAGTACTGTGTCAAACAGTCCATGTCTGAAACGTAAAACGCTCGGATCTTTCGACCTGCGGATGACTCGGCAGCCTTTTCATCCTTGGCTGCTTCTTTCTTATCAGCCTCTTTCTTGTCGTCAGCCTTTTCATCGGCCTTTGTTTCTGTTCCAGGAATCGTAGCTGTGCCTTCGACATAGACGGCAACTGTTTGTTCGCCAAGAACGTCGCCTTGCAAGACCTTCAACTGAATTTGACTTGCTCCGTTTTGTCCACGAAGCTGGCTCATCACGTTTTCAAACTTTACCAAGCCGCTTTCGGGCCGAGTTCGCGCGATAGGGGTAACCTTCACATCGTCACGACCTTTTTCTGGAACGATCGCTCCCGCATAAAGGAACATCAATTCTCGCAAGCCTGCTGTTGCCAAGCTCTCTTCGCTTAGGTAGTCGATGCCCTCTTCCTGGTCTTCACGCACAAACAACCATTCGTCAGTAGCTTGCGACAGGTTGACCAAATCTGCGTGTGGATTGAATCGTTGCCAAACGATATCGGGGTTAATTCCATCAAAGCCAGTGTTAGCAGGAATATCCAAGCCCAGAGTCTTCCATAGAGCTTGGATATCACCCTTGGGCTGTGGACCTCCACCGCCCATCATTCCGCCGGGAGCCTGCTTGGGCATGCCAGTCCCGGGGACACCACCAAAGGCAACCGGAAGCGGATCTTCGAAGATTGCAGTCGGAATACCCGCCTTGACTGCGTCGACGAGGTTCTTCAGTTGAGTTGGGTTCATCGAAGATGGCTGAACCGCTAAAAGAACGTCAAACTTGCCCGGAGTAATCGCATCGTTGCAATCAACGCCTTCGACGTCGTACTGCTTTTCAAGCTCTTCGACCACTGGCTGCTTTTCGATGCGACTGAACCCGCCTCCAGCCATCGAAAATCCACCCATGAAATTGGCATCGGTGCTAACGATACCCAGTTTGGCGCGACGAGGTTGAGCGACGGTGTTGATCGATCGAACCAATTCGTATTCAACAGGGATACCACTATCAAAGAACGGGATGACCACTTTGGAAAGCCCACTGCGAATCGCGGCTCCCATCAAGATCTCCTGGTCACGGAATGTACCGCGTTGCTCAACCCGAGTCATTTGAGGTTCGATACCGTATTGCTTGCGAGCGCGTTGAGCGTCTTCGCTTGAAGTCTCCAAGTCGGTGTAGAGTTGAACCTGCAAGCGAGTGTTGCGACTGCTGGCTAGCGATTGAAACTCTTTCAGCAACGTGATCAGGTCATAACGAGTCTTCGAATACTGCTCGGGAATGTTGTTTGAGATAAACGCTTCGATCACAATGGGATGCTTGGGATCAAGACCGCGAAGAATCTCTTTGGTTGTATTGCTGACCGAGCTTACCTTACCGTTAGTTACGTCAAATCGTGGGCGATCGTACTGTCGGAAAAAGTAACTGAATCCGAAGACCATCAAAAGAAGTGCCAAGCAGCGGAAGAAGTAATGCAGGAACATTGCATTCCCGTTGGCACCGCCTGTCCAGTGGCGTCGTCCGATAAGCACCATGCAGTAGTACAGTCCGGTAACGGTCAACAGTGTGAAGAACGCAATCGGGGCTATGCTGATCACGCCACGACCGAAGTTGTCAAACTGCTCAGTCAAGCTGTAGGATGTGAATAGTCGGGACCACGATCCTTTGGGGATAATTACATCGCTCCAGGTCGCAAAAGCCAAAGGCGCATTAAATAGAGCACCGAGAATGAAGCCGACGGTTAGGTTAGACGTCAAGAAGGATGCGACCATGCCAAGTGCCAGCATGGCCAACCCGACGAACCAGTAACCCAAGTAGTTCGAACAGAACAGTCCCGTATCAACATCGCCTTCTGATAGATTCACAAGGACCAGGAATGTCGAGATCTGCGAAAACATCAGCGAGACTGTGTAGATCGAAACAACTGACAGGAACTTGCCTACAACGATATCGAAATCGTCGGCTGGTAGAGTCAGCAACAACTCGTCTGTTCCCTGTCGCTTTTCTTCAGCCCAGATGCTCATAGTAATGGCTGGGATAAAGAACAGCATGATGATCGGGAACCAGAAGTTCAACTGATCCAGGTTGGCTAGGTTAGCATTGAAGAACTCGTTCGGCCAAAAAGCGGCGACCGAGGTCAGCAATACGAACAAGCAAAGAAACACATAGCCCGTTGGGTTCGAAAAGTAGGCTAAGAAGTTTCTTCGAAGGACCGCGTAAGCTGCGCGCTTCTTGCTAGCCAGAAAGCTGAGCACGAGAAAGGCCAACAGCAAAAAGATCAGGTCGACTCCGATCAGCATTATCAGTGGATAGATTAGCGTTGCTATGTTCATAATGTGATTTGCAGATGGTAGAGAATTGAGTTGATTTAGCTAATACGAAGCGTGGTGACATCCGAGCCACCAAACCCAGCCTAGTGTGCCGCGCCGGTCAATTTATGGAAGGCACCATCCAAGCTCGATTCAACGGCTCGCAGTTCGTCGACCTTGCCATCGAACACTTTGCGGCCTTCGTTGATCATGACCACGCGATCCGCCATGGCCTCGACTTCTTGAAGAATGTGCGTGGAGAGAAGAATGGTCTTTGTCTCGCGAAGCTTTCGCATCGTCTTACGAACTTCGCGAATTTGATTGGGGTCGAGACCTGCTGTTGGTTCGTCCAGAATCAACACGTCGGGCTCGTGCAACAAAGCCTGAGCCATTCCAACACGCTGCTTGAAGCCTTTGGACAGCTTGCCGATGGCCTTGTGAAATACAGTGCTCAAGTCACACAACTCCACCACGGCTTCAATACGGTTACGCTTGTGCTTGTGGCTCATGCCACGCGCTTCAGCGAAGAAGTTCAGCATGTCGTGGGGAGTCATTTCCGGATACAACGGCCCGTTTTCAGGAAGATAGCCCAGATGCCGCGAGCCAGCGATGCGGTCGTGGAACATGTCGTGTCCAGCGATCCTAGCGGCGCCTTCGCTGGGAGCCAAATAGCCCGTCAGCATTTTCATCGTGGTGCTTTTGCCAGCGCCGTTGGGGCCGAGAAAGGCTACCAACTCTCGCTCATAGACCTGAAAGGAGATGTCGCGCGCGGCGGCGAATGGGCCATAGAACTTGGAAAGACCTACCGCTTCAATCATCGGCTTGCGACCAGCCGTTTTGCTAGAATCAGTCATCTTGCCAGGGTACTCCGTCAAATTTTTATGGTGACAAAAAGGGGAGCGACGCGTTTGGATTCGGGAGCAATCGCACTGGGAAAGATGAGCTTCCCAGCCTTGGCCTCGAAGGCCGCGATTCGACTTTGAGCGGCTTGAAGGGGGGTAGGAGCCGGTCGGGGCACCCACGAGGGCGGGTTTGGACTCGTGCAATCGGTCCAAACTACCTCGTCCGCTAACCCATCGTATACGGATTACTACTCCATCAAGTTCAAGAAATGGTTGTATCCTAGCTAGCCAGGGCTGCAAGGGGGGCCGGTCCTCGGTGCAGGTTGGCAGTCTGAGCACTAAATGCCCTTAAAAACGACTTGCGGTCAACGGTCTATGCCGATAAACTTCTGGGCTCGACAGACCGACCCCACGACCTTTGGGGTATTAAGGAGGCTTGAGCATCACCCGCGCCGCATTGGCCTGGACCATGCTCGTCTCGACTTTTTTAGCTATGCCGTTTTTTCAGTAGTGAGCGGCGGTTCATCGCCAGAAGATTTGAAATGACACTTTCACAAAAAACTACAATCGCGAAGCCTGGGCAATTGCCTAAGGAGTGGTTCCACGTAGACGCCACTGATAAGGTTTTGGGCCGATTGGCCAGCGATATCGCTATGGTTTTGATGGGCAAACATCGCCCAACTTACACACCTCACGTTGACACCGGCGATTTCGTCTTTTTTACCAACGCAGAAAAGGTTGTCATGACTGGCCGCAAGCTGGAAGTGCGACACTATGCATGGTACACCGGGTATCCTGGGCAAAAGATGGAAAGCTACAAAGAGCGTCTTGAGCGCAAGCCCGAAGACTTGATCTTCCACGCTGTCCGTCGGATGCTTCCCAAGAACAAGTTGGCTCGCCACATGTTGGCTAAGCTGAAGATTTATGCGGGCACTGAGCATCCGCATCAAGCACAACAGCCCAAGCCGCTGGAAGTTGGCAAGAAGTAATTAATTCATTCGCACAGCAATCTAACTTAACTGCATACAAGTCATGGTAACCGTCAAGAAAGATAAAACCAACGGCGATAGCCTTGGTACCGGTCGTCGAAAAACATCTGTTGCCCGCGTTCGTATTCGTCCTGGCAAGGGCTCGATCACTGTGAACGGCCGAACTTTGGAAGAGTTCTTCCCAATGATTCAGCAACAGGTTCTGGTAACCCAGACTTTGGCTGCAGTTCAAGCAACTGGCACCGTTGACGTCATCGCTCGAGTTAACGGCGGTGGACCAACTGGACAAGCTGGTGCGATTCGTATGGCTTTGGCGCGAGCTTTGGTTAGCCACGACGAACAGAACTTCCAACCGCTTCGAGACGACGACTTCTTGACGCGAGATTCGCGTATGAAGGAACGAAAGAAGTACGGTTTGCACGGTGCTCGACGTGGTACCCAGTTCAGCAAGCGTTAAGCTTCGACCGGACTACAATCAAAACAATACCAAACGCGGAAGTCTTCTTCCGCGTTTTTTATTGGTGCATTGAGCTGGCAAGGCGAGTTATTGATTTAATCCCAACCAGCTGCGTTAGCGAGGGATTCTTGTCCAACTGCTGCGTTAGCCAGGGATCGAAACCGACCATTCTTTGATGCAGTGGATGTTGACAGTCCGCATTGCATAGAATCGACAATAGCTTCACAATAGCGATCCGAATCGCCAGCAGGACGACAATTTTGAATGTCGCCCTCGAACCTGCGATACGCCCGGGGTTTCTCTGCAACTAACGGAGCTTGGCTCCCAAACACTTTTCAGTCGAAATGGAATGATCGCACAAACCCCAACGCAAAACTCGAATCAACGACGCATCCTGGTCACTGCCGCCCTGCCCTATGCCAACGGACCAATCCATATCGGCCATTTGGTGGAGTACATTCAGACCGATATCTGGGTTCGCTTTCAAAAGCTGGTCGGCAATCGCTGTATCTTCATCTGTGCCGATGATACCCACGGTACCGCCATCATGATTCGGGCTCGCAAAGAGGGCCGCAGCGAAGAAGCCTTGATTGCTGAAACGCAAGTCCATCACCAACGCGACTTTGCCGGATTCGATATTCAGTTTGACAACTACGGCAGCACAAACTCGCCCGAGAATCTAGAACTGTGCCATCAGTTTTGGGCATCGCTGCGCGCGGCCGGGTTGGTTGCTGAGCGGGATGTGAGTCAGTTGTTTGATCCCGAAGCCAATACGTTTTTGGCTGACCGCTTTGTCAAAGGCACATGCCCTACGTGCAAAGCCATCAACCAGTACGGCGATAACTGTGACAAATGCAACGCGACCTATTCGCCGACGGATTTGATTGACCCGAAGAGCACGCTCTCTGGCGCGACTCCCGAATTGCGTTCCTCGAAACATCTATTCGTTGAACTCGAGAAGTTGCACGAGTTTCTGGAATCGTGGACTCAATGCGGCAAGCATCTTCAGACTGAAGTGGCCAACTACCTTAAAGGGCACTTCTTAGGAGATCCGCTGCGCGACTGGGACGTCTCCAGGCCAGCGCCCTACTTTGGATTCGAGATCCCCGACGCGCCGGGCAACTATTGGTACGTTTGGTTCGATGCGCCGATCGGATACATTGCCAGTACATGGGCTTGGTGCAAGGCCAATGGCGAAAAGCTTGACGATTGGTGGCGAAGCGATGCGACTGAGGTCCACCATTTCATTGGCAAGGATATCACGTACTTCCACACACTGTTTTGGCCCGGCATGTTGAAGACTGCTGGCTTTTCACTTCCAACGAAAGTCCATATCCATGGATTCTTGACCGTTGGCGGCGAAAAGATGAGTAAGAGCAAAGGTACCTTTGTAAAGGCCGAGACCTATCTCAAGCATCTCAATCCAACCTACCTTCGTTACTACTTCGCCAGCAAGCTGGGTTCGAAGCTAGATGATTTGGATTTGAATCTGGATGAACTGATTTCGAAGGTCAATTCAGATCTGGTGGGCAAGGTTGTCAATTTAGCGAGTCGCACGGCAAAGTTCGCTAACAAGACTGGTCTGTCGAGTACCTATCCTGACGACGGCGGACTGTTTGAGGCAGCTGCAAAGGCTGGCACCGCGATCGCCGAAGCGTATGAAGAGTGTGATTTCGCCAAAGCCATGCGACTGATCATGGAGCTTGCGGACCGCGCCAATCCATACATCGAAAACGCTCAACCGTGGGTGCTTGCCAAATCGCCCGATAGTCAGCAAGCTCTCCGCGATGTGTGTACGGTTGGACTGAACCTGTTCCGACAGTTGATCGTTTACCTGTCGCCCGTTCTACCGAAACTCGCTGAACAATGCGGCGCACTACTGGGTGAGCCGATTACCAGTTGGTCGCAGAGCCAAAGTCCGTTGTTAGGAACTCAAGTCAATCCATTCGAGCACATGTTGGCTCGCGTTAACCCTGAGGATATACAAGCGATGATCGAAGAAAGCAAACAAGAGAACACACCCGAGCCTACTGCACCGGCTGATCCATGGAACGATACAGCCGATGCGCTGAATGCCGAACCATTGGCGGATGAGTGCACGATCGAGGACTTCGTCAAGGTTGACCTGCGAGTCGCTCGCATTGTTGCTGCCGAGCAAGTCCCTGAAGCTCGCAAGCTCTTGCGTTTGACGCTAAGCTTAGGCGGCGATGTTCGCAAGAATGTGTTTGCCGGTATCAAGTCGGCTTACGAACCCGAGCAGTTGATCGGTCGCTTGGTTGTTTGCGTTGCAAATCTCAAGCCGCGACAGATGAAGTTTGGGCTCAGCGAAGGCATGGTCACCGCAGCCGGTTCCGGCGGCGACGAGATCTACTTGCTCTCCCCTGATTCCGGCGCCAAGCCCGGCATGCGCGTTCACTAATCCTGCTGGATTGTTAGGCTTCCAGCTAAACAGAATCGTCGCGTTGTTCCTGCCTGCGAGTTCCAGCGAATAGAAAGGCTACGGCAGCAGTAGATCTACATTGCTATAGACCTGCTGCCGAGCGGCTGAGAGCCACTGAGTGATGTCAGGGAGCGGCGGTAGGCCGACGCGTCGCATTACGCCAGCGAGTCGATACTGCATGCGAGCGTCGTCGACATAGTCGGCGATGAATCGCTCTTGAGAGAAGCGGGGAATCAGCCACACCAATTTGTCCACCTCTTTTCTGAGGATCTTATTGGCGGCTGTTTGAACAAGCTGCGCATCCAAGCTATCCAGCATGTCGTAGTACTGCTGCACTAGATCAGGCTCTCGCTCAATCAGAGCGGCATCCAAAAGCAGTTCGACTGAGATGTGGCCTACGAAGCCTGCTTGATGGCCAAGTTCGGGTTGTAAATACTCTCGCAACTCAACGGCGAACTGGGTGCTCATCCGGACAAAACACTCTTGACCATGAAACCAATGATCATCGTCGTGATGTTGAATGACGCCCGCAGCAAACTCGCGAGCCGATGGATCATCGTCCAATAGAATGGGCTCGGCGTACTGTCGCCGAGCCCTATTCTTGCGATCGATAACATTCATCCAGTCGGGCAACGCAGTGCCCGCGGCAAACAGTGGTCGATCAAGGAAACGATAGGCGTGAGCCAGATAGTTCACTAGACATTCTTCCACGCGTGCGAAGCAGCACTTGCAAGAACCGCGTCGCAAACCTTTTGAGTCTCAAGAGCATCGCGGAAACTTGGGTGCGCTGGCTTGCCAGTATCCAAGCTGGTCAAGAAGTCAGCAACTTGGTGCGTGAACGAGTGCTCGTAGCCGATCTGCAATCCTGGTACCCACCAATTGCCCATGTATGGTTGATCGCCATCGGTAACGTGCACACTGCGCCAGCCACGAACGATCGATTCGTCGTTGTAGTCAAAGTACTGCAAGCGATGCAGGTCATGCAGATCCCAGCGAATGCTCGCGTTTTCGCCATTGATTTCCAAGGTGTAAAGGGCCTTGTGACCGCGAGCGTAGCGAGTCGATTCGAACAGACCCAACGAACCATTTTGGAAGTGGCACAAAAACGCGCAAGCGTCGTCGATGCCCACGGGTTGCTTCTTGCCAGTTTCGGCGTGAACGCGTTCCTTCACAAAGGTCTCGGTCATGGCGGTAACGTCGGTGATCGATCCGTTCAGCCAGATAGCTGTGTCGATACAGTGTGCCAACAAGTCGCCAGTAACACCGCTTCCCGCGGCATCCACATCCAATCGCCATGTCGCCGTTCCGCCTTGGGGTACATCAGCGTTGATTGTCCAGTCTTGCAAGAAGTTTGCGCGGTAGTGGAAGATCTTTCCGAGCTTACCCGAGTCGATGATCTGCTTGGCAAGAGACACTGCAGGGACGCGTCGGTAGTTGTACCAAACCATGTTAGCCACACCGGCGGCTTCGACCGCTTGGCACATCTCTTCGCCTTCTTCCGCATTCATCGACAGCGGCTTCTCGCAAAGGATCATCTTGCCTGCCTTGGCCGCAGCGATCGCAATCTCTTTGTGCAAATTGTTCGGCGTGCAGATGTCGATCACGTCGATGTCATCGCGAGCGATCAACTTTCGCCAATCGGTTTCAATCGATTCGTAGCCCCAGTTGTCCGCAAAAGTCTTCGCCTTCTCGGCATTACGGGCGCACAAGGCTTTGAGTACGGGCTTGTAACTGCTCTTAAAAAACTTGGCGGCTTGCAAGTAGGCATTGGAGTGAGTCTTGCCCATAAAGCCATAACCAATCATGCCGACGCGTAGTTCTGTCATGTTGATTTGATCCTGATTTGGAATGGATTTGTTGTGGTTAATGAGGTGGTTTGATTTAGACAAAAACGACAAGCCTCAAGAAAGGCCTATCGATTGTTGCTTGATTCAGAAAACGTATCAGCGTCAAAGAACTAGGCTGACCAGCCGTGAGCTTCGCGAACTTTCAGCATGACATCGAGAATGGTGTTCCATGTCGAAACCGTTTCCAGCGTCTTGTTGGGGAACATACAGCCATCCCAACAGATGTGCTTAATGCCGCGTTTCTGAGCGTCTTTCAGCCAATAGCCAGCGCAGCGAACGATATCCAGCTTGCCGTTCGGGTCGTCGGCTGGGCAGTGCTTTCCAGTCTTGTCGTGCGAACCAGCTCCGTGAACATGACCGTCGTTTTGAGCAACGTGGAAGTCGATAGTCCAAGGTCGCAGCTTGTCGGTCATCTTCTCGTAAGCCGCATAGAATTCATCCTCCGAGTAGCCCTCGTGGATCAATGCACAATCGGACGCGTTGTAGCCGAGCAAGTAGAGATAGGTGTGAGCCAAGTCGGCTTGGAACCCAAGCGACTCGGGCATTCCAACCTCTTCAAGCAAGTTCAGCATGTCCTTCCAACTGTGCATGCCCGCCCAGCAAATTTCTCCTTCAGCCGCCAGTCGTTCGCCATGATCGGCGGCGATCAATGCGGCTTCGCGGAAGGTCTGTGCGATCTTGGTGGTGTTCGCTTTCGCGTCGGCTCGCCACTTTTCGACGCCGAACTCAGCCGAGTCGATACGGATGACTCCGTACTGTCGCACGCCATGTTCGTTGAAGATCTTGGCAATGCGGCAGGCTACACGAACGGCTTGCAAGAACTTTTCACGAGCTGCTGAATCGCCCATCGCTGAATCGCCGACAGTACCTGGCCAAACCGGCGCAACCAGTGAACCGACCTTAAATCCCTTGCTCTGAATTAGATCGGCAATCTGTCGAAGGTCGCTGTCGGATGCACTGGGATCGGTGTGAGGCAAGAACAAGAAGTAATCGATGCCTTCGAACTTTTGTGCGCGAACTTCGGCCTGTGCGGTTAGGTCCAACATGCGTTCTAGGCTGATTGGCGGCTCTTGTCCAGGATCAGTTCCTTTGCCAACAAGTCCCGGCCACATAGCATTGTGAAGCTTGGGGGCGTTGCTCATACGATTTACTCCGGCAGGAAGGTGAGTTTGATAAGACGTGTTCGGATGCCGAGTTCAATCGGCTTCCGAAGGTGTATGGTGAGATGCTTCAGTTCAATCGCAGTTCTTACTTAGCGATCAGCAATCCAAGCTCCGTTGGCAGGCAAGTTGCTGTGCGTGTCAGGACCGAAGTAACGCAGTCCGACTAGCGGTTCGCTGCCCGTGTTCTCGATCTCGACGCCGCGAATCGCCGCTTCGTGGCTAATGAACACTTCGTCTTCGGTGTTTTCGCCGAAGTTGATCATCGCTGGAGTTTGAAGGGCCATCTTACCCATGCGACCCTTGCCTTGAACTGTGATCCAGCCGCTAGCGCCTGGGTCTTTCAGAACGCACTTCGCGCCTGGTTCGACGGTTAGCTCTTTAGCACTGAATAGTTGCTGGCCATCGATGGTTCCGTAAACGATCCACTTATCGGTGTAGCCATCGCCACTTCGGTCGGCATCGACGATCGGCTCGATGTAGTTGCTGTCCTTGAAGTGCGTGTCCAGGTTCTTTTCCCAGTCCAACTGACCGATGATGAAGTCCAGGTCTTGGTGCTTATCGGCGGGCATGTCTTTGACCAGAAGCGACCAAGGCACATAGCGGCCTTCGACGATCGACTGGAACATACCGAAGACATCCGAGCCCCATTGAGGCTCATAAGTACACAAAGATCCTGGAGCGTGGAGAACGCCTGGAGGAATCAGCCAGCCGGTGCCGCGCTTCAGGCGGTAGGCTCGCGATAGATCCAGAATGCCGTTGTCGCCCTTGTTCCAGTTCTCGAGGCAGCGGCGCAACTGTTCTTTCGTTGTTCCAGGCTCGAGTCCCATAAACGTATAACAGAAGTTGTTATCAACGTTGTTGTATTGAGGCGGGAAGTAATAGCTCTCGGGCTTGCCTTCTTGGCCAACCAATGCGGCGTCCTCAGCGGACTGGTGCATGTGGTGGGGAATTGGTCCCATGTTATCGAAGAACTTGGAGTAAACTGGCCAGCGGTTGTACTTGCCATACATGGGCTTGCCAACGATTCTTGATCCAGCTTCGGCAACTGCGTCGCGAAGCAAGAATTTCTTGCCTTCGAACAGGCAGAAGCTCAATCCCTCATGCCAAACCCGACCTTCATTGGCCGCTTCGGTCGTACTACCGAACCAACGCTCGTCGATACCGCCTCGGTTGGCGCCAAAAGCGTAGAGGTCTGCCGGATTCAGCTTGATGCGTCGTCCTGGGTGAAGGAAGCTTCGCGGGACCCACGTCGGCGTCAACCGAAGTAACCCTTCACCTGCGTCCATTGCGTGACCCAAGATGGAGGCAACATTGTCCTTCTGAATCAAACCTGCGTCGAGCTTTACACTTGTCATTTCGTTATTGACCGCGAAACTAAGGGAGAATTTTATCCATGCTACGGATAGACTGTTTTATTCCCAGCTCGCAACCGTTACAAGTAAGGGGCTGGCATTACCGACCCATATTCTTGAGTGATTTTCCTACTTGAGCGATTTTTCATGGCACTGGCAATCTACCCTACCGATACGGATCAACCGCCAACATTGCACGAACCGGCAACATCAGGATTCCAAATACAACGTTACCGCTTGACCGAAGGCAAGCAGACCGGTTGCGAACTAATCATCATCAACAGCCAAACTGTTTGCGCCGCAATCTGCCCCACTCGTGGCATGAGTCTATGGCGAGCCAAGCTGGATGGCATTGATTGCGAGTGGGGCTCGCCGGTCCGCGGCCCGGTGCATCCATGCTGGGTTCCAATTTCCGAGTCCAGCGGGTTGGGTTGGTTGGATGGCTTCGACGAGCTGCTCGTGCGTTGTGGTCTACGATCTTTTGGCGCGCCGGACTTTGACGACAAAGGCAAGCTGCTGCATCCATTACATGGCAGTATTGGGAATCTGGCTGCGGAGAATGTCGAGATTAACCTCAGCGACGACGGCGAGAGTCTAACTGTTTCCGGAGACGTTTACGAGACGCGATTCCTCATTCACAACCTTAAGCTGCGAGTCGAGTACGAGTTCACGCTGGGGCAGCCCGCTATCACTGTTCGCGACACGGTGAGCAACATCGGTGGAGCGGCATCTACTGCTCAGTTGCTATATCACATCAACTTTGGCAGGCCGCTGCTGGATGCCGGTTGCGAGTTCCACTGCGCCGCGGACGAGGTTGTGGCTCGCGACAATAGAGCCGCTGAGGATTTAGCGACATGGAACCAATACTTGGGGCCAACAGAGGGCTACGTCGAGCAGGTCTATTTCTTGCAGCCAATCGCCGATGAAAACGGTTGGGCGACCACGGTGCTCTCGAATCCAACGATTCGCCAAGCTGTAGCCGTGCATTACAAGACAGCTACCCTGCCCTACTTCACCCTTTGGAAGAACACAGCTTCCGAAGCGACGGGGTATGTCACTGGGCTTGAACCTGGGACGGGCTTTCCCAATCCTCGTTCGTTCGAAGAGAAGCAAGGTCGGCTCGTTGAATTGCAGCCCGGAGAACGTCGCAGTTACGAGCTAAAGATCGAGGCAACTCAAGACCCACAAACGACTCGCAATTGGCTCAAGCAAATCAGTTTATTGCAAGGCAGTTTAGCGGCCAAGCAAACTAGCTTTCACGACGCGTGGTGTACGCCTAGGTCGTAGCTTCAAAAAAATCTTCGCGAGGACGAACTCGCGAAGTATCTTCCTTATGTGAAATCACAGCTGAGGAAATTTCGACTTAAAAAATGACGCCCGAAAACAGTAAGTTCGTTATTCAGTGCTCGAGCTGTAGTGCAAAGTTGCAGGTTGGAGCAACCGCTTTGGGTAAAACCATTGCATGTCCCAAGTGTGGACATCAAATGAAGATCAAGGATCGAGCTCAATCAGCCGAAGGTCCGGTGGTTGCTCGACCCATTTCAAGCTCGTCTGTTCCGTCGAATCCGTTGGTTGCTCGACCTATCCGGCCTAGCGCCGGCTCGTCCCCGTCGCATTTCCCTAGCGCTGACTTTCAGCCCGCCGCAACAAGCGACTGGAATCAATTGCCAATGCCGCCGTCGTTGCCAGTAAACTATGGCCAAGCCAGTCGCACGAACACGGCACCGCGAGGCAATGGTCAGCTTTGGCTTTGGATCGCATTGGGCGGGGTCGGCTTTCTTATTCTCGGTGTGACTGCGTCGGTCTTCGCTGTGTGGTCGTTGTCAAAAGGAACGCAGGTCGCTGATTCTAAAGGCGGTATGGGCAAGACAGTAAGCCGCGGAAGCGATGTGGGGTCGAACAACCAGGCTGCTGCCGGTGGCAACAAAACTAACGACAAGAGCCCTTTTCCAAGGCTAGGGCCCGATTTGCCATTCAAAGACAAGATTTTGTTCCATCGCGTGATGATTCCACGCCCACCGCAACGCCCGCTCATCATGAACATCTTTATTCCTAAAGGAAACCATGCGGATCACTCTCTTCCTGTGATGTTGGAGGCGCCCAATGGTACCAACCTCCTGCATGGAGCGGGTGCCGAATTTCCGAAGCCATCGACGGAGTACTTGCCATTTACCGAACAAGGCATGATCACAGTCACATTCTCAATTGATGGAGAGATGCCTCGCAATCTGTCGCCGGCCGCAGGTGAACTCTACTTCCGACAGTTGCAGAAAGCCTACAAGGAGTTTGTCGACAGTGATGCAGGCGTGGAGAATGGAAAGCTGGCTCTCGACTACGCCCTCGCTCAAATCCCTGCAGCAGATTCAAAGCGGGTCTACATTTGGGGCCATAGTTCGTCGGCTACACTTGCACTGCTCATGGCATCGAAGGATAAGCGGATTACCAAGTGTATCGCACTAGCGCCGATTACCGATCTGAATGCGAGGCTCGGCGATTTGCTCACGGATCGGTCTGTGTCGAGTGCATTGCCTGGAATTAAGGAGTACCTGGTCAGTGGTTCGCCCTTAACGCACGTAGGGGATTTGAAGTGCCCCGTCTTTTTGGCACACGCCAAGGATGATGACAACGAGCCCTTTCAGAACTCACAAGCCTACGTCAAGGCTTTGCAGGCAACGGGCGGTAACATAGTGTTTGAGGCTCGAACGAGCGGTGGTCATTATCAAGAACTGCTTGATGCAAGCGTGCCCAAAGCAATCACGTGGATCAACGAATCGCGATGATCGAGTGATACCCTTGTTGCTTTGCAGCATCTTTCGTTAAAGAGGTAGTCGATCAGCTTAGAACATGAGTGACACGCCCAAACCTCAGATCTCGATTAAGACGTTGTTTCTCTTGATCCTCTTGTCCGCGCTGTTGCTTCGACTGATTATTGTCGACCAACGATTTCGGAAACTGCTTGCCGAGATTTCTTCACTTGGAAGCGTTGGTGGTGAGGCCGCTGAGCTCAGGACAAAACTGGGCTATCTGGTCCCTGAGGACACCAATTCTCAATATATGGTCCCCATTCCACCAATCACCGGCAACAGCCGCAGCTTTCGGCTCTACCTTCCACGGATCGAAGGTAAGCGACTGCTCAAGTTAGGTATGACTACGGGCAAAAACAATCGCTACTTTCTGCCTCGCACGAATGACAAATGGCCAGCGGTGCATCAGTTTGAACTCTCCGACGCGGAAGAGCAAATAATTACTGTGTCTTGGCTTCAATCCGAATCAGGCCAGTCGATCATCCGCGTTGAGCGAACGGGATTTGCGATTGAGGAGGTACAGTTTCAGGACGCAGGATTTCTTGATTCGAAGGATTATAGTTGGCCGCCGTTCATGCTAGATGATCAAGTTACTTCGGTTCACTCACTCGGCCAGTCATTTAATCTTTGGGAGGCAAGCGCTAGCAAGAAAAGCCTTAGCCCCGAAGAGTTTGGCGTGGTGTCAGGATTCCGACTTTGGATCGAGACAAAGCCATGAAGCAAGATTCTGTGAACCAAGCTGACATGAACAAAGTTGCGAGGGAGAAAAAACGGATGAAGTTCAGTCTCAATGGATTCCTATGGGTGCTGGTTACCGCGGTGATCTCGATGCAACTCGTGCTGGATTACAAAGTCTTTCAGCTTCAGCAAAAGAAATCAGCTCTTCAGGAAGAGATCGTGCGTTTGAAGCAAGAGCTTGAAGAGAGCGGCGCTCCGTAGGTTCATAGTGGACTTCAGAGGCTAATGCTGCGGGATAAGCGTAGCCATCGCTGCCAAGCTGCCAAGCGGTGGAGGGAGAGGGGTGGTATGGCCGTGTTGGTCTTTCCACCGTCTGGCGACGGTGGCTACTTGCCATCCGAAAGCTCTTTACTCGAACAACGAATGTCATCGACAAAAAGAGTGCACGAATCTTCCGGATTGCCGTGCGCGGAGATGCCTATTTCAAGACTGTTATAGATGGCTGAACGAAACGGAAGCGTCGTACCAGCTTTGTCCAATACCTTAACGCCGTCTTGCCAAATTTCCATCTTTCCGTCTGTTGGCGACAAATGGAAATGGACTCGAACACAAACCCATTGATCTTTAGGAAACGCAATTCGTTTTTCAGGGGCTTGGCGATATTGAGGTTTGCTTAAGGCCTTCAGTTCGACACCCAAAGCACCATCGTCAAAGATGCGAAGTCGAATTCCGGGGTGCTCTTGAACAAACTCGCTCTCCAGATCAATCAGCGTCATCGGAAGGCTGTCCTTAGCCAAGTAGTAAGCTTCGTACCAGAAGTCGTCTCCATTGCGAAAGTAGACGAGCGGGCAAGAAACGGACGCCTTGCAAGTCACCATGCTACTTGGCTTGGCCGTTGCGACACACTTGAGCGATGTAGAACCCGAATGCGCGGACTCTTTCGTGGGTTCGACTCGACTATCGAGAAAGTCAGCTTCACCCGACTGTAACTTCTTTCGAAGGTTAACATACTCGGAGACTGTTGGAGCTTTCGGTGATTGAAGCGTGAGAGCTGACCAACGCAATCGTTCTGGGCTGGTGAGCTTAATCAGTCCCGGTAGTCCAGGTTCAAGATCTTCAAACGACTCGTCAAACTGGCGCAGCACTTCAAAGCGTTGTTCCGTGTCGGGAGCAACTCGATAGGTAACGCCCTCGACCACTACATAGGACCGCTGAACCTCGTCTGGATCAAAGACCTTCGAAACAAACTCCCACCCTTTGTCGTCTTTGCCCGAATCAACTTCACGGTAAATATTCCCGTCATCAGCAAGAACGTGGCTCGCCCCATCAATCTCAAACGTAGCTTCAATGTGTTCCTGCCCGAGAGGTTTAATGACTTGGGATCGCCCGCAACCTACGGTACAAAGCAAGATGACCAGAAGTGATCGGGAGAGCGTTGATTCGAGCATTTGCATGACGGTTAGCCGATCGCAGAGGTGAGCGAGCAATTTTTCGCAGAGTCTTAAGGCTCAAGAAAGTGAATATCCCTGTTCATTCGTTTGGAGGTAACGACTATTGGATTCAACTCTTTAGATTGGGAACAATCAAAAGGACGGGACTTCGCTCAAGTCATCGCTTTTTTCGCGAGTTTTCTAGTCGTGTTGAAATCCACTGAGGCTCGCGGCGGCAATCTAAGATTGCGTAGATGTCGATAGAATCAGACTGGACTTCAAGAAGCCGAATTTCCACGTAATTCCTTCCGAAGATCGGCGATGGCAATATCACACTCGATAAACCTCGGCTTGCCTTCCCCAGCTAAGCGACGACGTTCCTCCAAGATTTCTTTGTGCCATTCAGGAGATGGGAGGTCGTCGGGTCGCTTTGAAAGATCCGCCCAAATTGCCTCCATCGTTGCCAGTTTGTCGGCTAGCGTCATCTTATCCAATGGCAGGTCAAACGACATGAAAGCTCCTATTCGTCAGAGATCGGAACACTATTCAATTGTACAATCTGACGAGCATCGATACAACGATGATCTTCGCCTTCTCACTTTTCCCCGCAGATCCAAGTTGAATTCTCCGAAACCAAAACAATCGCCGCTAACCGATCAACCTAACAAGCTCTCGTGGCGTGCTTGGTTGGTGTTGCTGGTTTTTGTGGCACTGTTGCGGTCGACGACAGTGTGGCAGGGATCGAGTTCGCTGCGCGATGATCCCGATGCGTACGCTCAGCTTGCTATCTCCCTGGCAAACTCGGGCACCTATGGATTTCAAGTAGAAGCAGACCAAGTGCGACCAACTGCTTTTCGTCCGCCGCTTTACCCGTGGTTGCTGAGCTGGCTTGTTGCCGATGGAAAAGTCAGTGTTGTAGGGTTGGCAACAGGCAACGTTTTGCTCAGTCTTCTAATCGCGGCCTTAGCTGCCAGTGTGTCCAATCGGCTGAGGTTAGCATGGCCGATCATGGCCGGAGTCTGGGTGACGATGGACCCACTGCTGTCTCGAGCTAGCCAATTGATGATGACAGAACTGCTGGCTACGTTTCTGGGGCTGTTGGCATGGTGGCTTTGGCTTGTACTCTGGCCAAATCTTCCCACGTGTAGTCTGGATGTTAAGAACAAGAATTACAGATCGATGCCACAATGGTTTGCTTTGTATGCTCTAGGCTTGGTGCTTGGACTGTCAATTTTGGCTCGACCAACCGCAGCGGTTTGGTTCTTGCTTTTGGCAGCTTGCATGTTGCTAGTCGGATGCCAATGTTGGAAACGTCGTATACTGGATTCAGTCACAGTCAGTATTTGTGTTTTGATTTGTGTCGTTCCATGGACCTTACGCAATTGGTCACAACTGGGCGTTCCAATTTGGGCGACGACACACGGTGGCTATACCTTGCTGCTGGCTAACAATCCTTCGTTGTATCAACACTTCGAGAAGAATGGACCGGATCGCAATTGGAATGTCGAGCGATTCAATGCAACTTGGGCTTCGCGCGGAATCGTCGACAAAGAACTGTTGCTGCAAGATGAGTACTGGCTGCGCGAGCCGAGTGATACAACTACGACCGAATCAGCACCATCTGATCGGCCAACGGTCCAAGTGCATTCGTTGGGCGAGCTCGCCGATGATCAGCTAGCCTACGAAATTGCCTCGCAGACAATCCGTGACCACCGAGGGACGTTTCTACTCAGTTGCCTTTACCGCACAGGTTGGTTCTGGGCTTTGTGGCCCAATGGAGTAGGTTTAGTCACGGCGACCGCTTTCGGAGGTTGGTACTTTTTCATCTTTGCTTACGCTCTGATGGGTGTCCGCAAAGCTGTCTACGAGCGAAAATGGACACAGCCAGGGTGGGTGCGAAGTTGGCTGCCGGGGCTTCTGCTGCTGGTGTCGCTGAGCCTAGTGCACAGCGTTTATTGGAGCAATATGCGGATGCGTTCCCCGCTCATGCCCTGCGTCTACATGCTGGCTCTCCTGCAATTTTCGCGACGCTCATCGTTGAAAATCGGAGTTTAACGGCAAGCCGCAGGCGATTGGCGATTTTGAGGCTCGAGCTGAGTCGGGCATTCTTTACCCACGATTCCGAAATGAATAGCTGCTGTTCGGATTCAAGCTCAAGAAAAAGTCGCCTGCGGCTTGCCGTTAAACGACTATCTGGCCAGATCGCACCATTTCACCCCCACGATTTGATCCGCCCTGCCGATAAATCCATCAGAATTAGCCGTTGTGAATCTCGGCGAAACTAGATAAAATCCGAGACCCTTCACGCAAGAAACCCCCATTCCAGTGTGGTTTGTGCTCGTCTACGAGCCAATTCAACTCCGCATGGGGAACTGATACCGGAATACAGCAATACTGTAGATTTGATTTTTGGAGATACTCTCATGACGCTCGACAAGAGCCTTAAAGTTTCAGGCGGGTCGATTAAGTCTCGCAACGTAATGACCCGAGTCGAGCGATTGACGCGACTGAAAGAGCTTGCGCGATGGAAGGAAGGCGACCCCGTCCTGGGCATTCCTAAGACTCGCGTTATCAAAGTCTCTCTGAAGAAGAAGAAGAAGGTCAAGGGACCTGAAGAGGACGATAAGAAGAAGAAGAAGAAGTAGCCCTCACGGCTACCGCCCTTCAGTTCAAACCAATTCAAAACGCAGCTCATCCGAGCTGCGTTTTTTCTTTGTGTGGTACGACGCTCCGCCGTCGTTCTTACTCTTATTGTGGTACGACGCTCCGCCGTCGTTACTCTTGCTTCGTATTTCTTCTAATCTTCCGAAAATTACGACGACGGAGCGTCGTACCACACTGAGGAACCTACTTCGGAATTTGATTCAGCGTATAGAACGCTTGCGGATGCAAGAGCGGATGGCCGTCTTGATTCCGAATGCCAACAACGTTCAGCTCATGGACAAACAAGGGACGCAGGCCGTCTACGACCAATCGCACGGTGTAGCCATCCTCGCTTACCGTCGCCTTGCGAATACTCAGCCGCTGCGATTGCACTTCATCGCTGCCGTAGTCCTGGCGATACAGAAAGGTATAGCTGTCCAACTGGTAAGCCATCACATCGGCAGCAGTTTTTGAGTCGACCGGTTGCGTGAACTTCAGTTCGAAGCCATCGCTCTGAGCTCGCATCTCTTGGATCTCGAACGGAACCTTTCCAGTCCAGACCAGTCGCTGCAAGCCGTACGAAGCACTGCCCAAACTGCTCCAGCCGCGATTGGTCAAGCCGGCAAAGACGCTTCCATCATGGCCTTGAGCCAACCTCAGTACAGCCGACGCAAATCCACTACGGAAGGGAAAGCACGCTCCCTGATACTCGCCGTTGACCTTCTCCAAGAACACGCGATTCACACTAGCCTGCGTGAACTCCCCCACAAACAACTGCCCTGCAAACGGTCCGAACTTTCCATCGCTGGCGTCGAGCATAATGTCCGTCGTGCTCTGCCCCATTTTCTTGTAGGGGAACCAGACGGCAGGTGGCTTCATTTGTGGGAACTGCTTGATCGCATCTGGGATCGGAATCCCACTGGGAATCTTGGTCACACCGCGAATCGGTGACCCTGGCAGATTCATCGATGCCAATGCTTCGGGATGATGAAAGAACACTCCTTGACGCATGTGATGCAGAGAGTTCGTGGCCACCCAATTGCCTTGCTGGTCGGTATAGAACATGTCTCCCGCGGCATTCGCTCCAATGCCACTGGGCGAACGCATGCCGCTGCATTGCGGCAACATCGTTCCATCGGGAGTGATCTTCATGGCCCAGCCACGCCATGGCGCCTGCCGAAAATTCAATTTAGGTTCATGAATCGTGTGCTTCAGCTCTTCAGGCTTAAATCCCATCCCGATGTTAAGAGTCAGCCAGAGATTGCCGTCTTTGTCCAGCTTAGGACCGTAGGCGTATTCATGATACTGACCAGTCAGTCCCCAACCTTTAGCAACGGTGATGTACTGATCCGCTACGTTGTCGCCGTTGGTGTCTTTCAAGCGAGTCAGCTCTGTACGCTGAACCGTGTAGAACGAATCGTTGTGAGCGATCAAGCCCAAGGGCTCATGCAACGCACTCGCAAACCGATGGTATGTCACATTCTCGGCAGGCTCATCGTAAACTCCATCGAGTATCCACACTTCGCCTTTACGAATAGTCACCGCAATTCGCTTTTCATCTAGAGGGGCAATACCGCTGACCTCCAGAGCTAAGCCCTTGGGGGCAGGCTTCCAAGTGGGCGACCGTGAATCGGTGCCAGCTTGTGAAGTCGATACCGATACTATTCGGTAGTAGTCACTCTCTACGGGCACTTTTGAAACGTTCGGTTGTTTTTCAATCGGCTTGGTTACTTCGTTAGTTGTAGCCTCGTTCGTCTTAGCGTCGCTTGTCGACGTTTCAGTTGTAGTAGTATCGCTGTTCGAAGTCGCTTTAACGTCTGGATATGGCGAGCTTTCCGGCTCTTGCGCAAGACCCCAAGCGGTTGAACAAGCCAAAGTTACCAATAGTCCGCAGGCTACAACACTCATCAGCGCAGTCGAGCGAATCTTGAGACGCAACATTATGGCATTCCTTTCCATTGATAGAGCAATTCCAAAGTCGAAGCCTGATCGCTGGACGGTTTGACAGGGACGATCCATTCGGACTGAATCCCCGATTTTCGGAGCTCCCCGGTGGAATCGGACTTCGACAAATTCACTATCAATCCATCTTCGTTAGAAACGATTAGAGAACCCTTACTCGCATCGCCATCGCCTCGCCTTAACTGCTTGCCCAAATGTAGCCGAAGATAAATCTGTTCGGTCGGCTTGCTCTGCGCTGCAGCTTGTTCGTTGTTGCCAGCATCTAACGTCGCAAGTCGGATACTGAGCGTGCGCGAAAGTCCGATTGCTTTGCCGCTTGAATCGACCTTGGGTTGCATCCGATCAGCAATGTAATAGACAAAGTTGCTTTGGCCTTCACGAATCTGATAAAGGAAGGTTGGAACGCTTCGGTCGTCAAGTTTGTAACCGCTGAAGCGAACAGTCGAGTTCGCATCGGTGGGCCACGGCGCGTTCTTATTTCCGAGCAAAGCAACCACTGGACCGCTTGGAAAAAGCACTCGTTGCTGCCCCAAAGGATCGACGGGCTTAGCAAAGCGGTCGAACCATGTGGCTTCGGCATCGATAAACTTGCCGTTCCACGCTTCAGCGACGTTGCAGCGCTGCGAGTCAAATGCAAAGTGAATCTGTTGCGGGAAACCAACAGCGATTGCATGGAAGCCGCCGACAGGCATGAATGTCCGCAGCACAATCGGTTGCTCTTTGGGAGTAAGTTCAAAGCTCTGCGAACGCGCCTCTTCGATCTTTGCCGGCAGCGGTTGGTTCTTGAGATCGCTCATGTAAGCTACGAGTGCGGCAAGTTGCAATTCCATATCGCCGCCCAGTATGTCGGCGTATTGGCTCTTTCCATCGGGGAAAAACGTCGGCATCCGCGTTCGAGGCTTCAGCGATCCGGGGTCCTTTAAAAAGTCATGGAGAAACTTGGGCTGAATGCGTTTGTCCACTTCGCTCAAGTCAACGCCCACAACACCCGGTAACGACTGTCCGCGAAACGAATGGCACTGAACGCACCCTGCGTCCATCAATTGCCGACCGGCGGCTTGAAGTGTTTTCTTGTCAGCTTTAGCAAAAGCATCGCCGCCCTTGGTGGGCTCAGCGTCCACGCGAGACAATAGTTGAGGCAGTAGCTTTATGTACTTCTTCCCGTAAACTGGCATGCGTATGGTCATGTGCGGCCGAATCGTGGCCTCGCCTTTGAAGACCTTTTCCATCCATTCCAAGACTAGTTTCTTGCCGACACCAGTAAGCGTTGGAGGCAATCGACCTTCGTCCCCGATGTCGACGTTGTTGACGGTTTCAAAGTACGGCTTGCGATAACGATCCATGCCTCCCTTCGATTGTCGATCATGACAGGCGTAGCAGTTCAGTTGCACCATAGTCAGTTGCAGTGTTTGCTGCGGCGGCAATGCTGGCTGCGCGGGAGCCTGTAATTGCTTGTTCTTATTCGTCGGTTGTTGCGTGCCGACGACGCTTGTAAGAGAGCTCAACTGTTTTGCATCCAGTTGATAAAGCGGCTGGCCGCGTTTGCGAGCTGGTAATGCGTTTGCGGGCGCTGATGCTGAATCTGTTGTCTGATCATTGCCTTGCACGCAGGATGCTGGAGACCGAAGATTCAAGGTCGCCAAAGGTTTTCCACTAGCTGTAGCGGCGGGAGTATTCTGCACTTGATGGCAACTGTTGCAGCGGAGCTCTCCGAAGAGTGCCTTACCGCGCGCGACAAGTTGTCCATTGTTGCTGGGGCGAAGATTGACCGACTTGGGAGCTTGAGCGGGAGTGAGATAGGCTGCGATATCGGCCGCGTCGACTGGCTTGAGCGAAAAATTGGGCATGCGTCCCGAAGGCCGAACACCTTCTGGGTTCAGTAGAAAGTAGGTGAGCGATTTGCGCGAGTATTTTTCGGAGAGATTCGGAAGAGGAATCGAAGGCACTTTGCGAGCCGACGACGAAAGCCCCAGCTTTTCAAGCTCTTCGGGTTCCAATTCATCAAGCAGGCGGTCCAGGTCCGATGGCTGCACTTGTGCGACTTCGTAATCGGCGGATGGCTCATGGCAAGCTACACAGCCGATCGAGTGAAATAAACGCTTGCCTCGTTCGGTATCACCTCGATCATGGAACTCAAGCGGCACTGGATTGGCTCCTGTCGCTTTGATCTCTGGAAACGGCTCGACAAGCGTTGTGAGATACGCAGCGATTGCTTGGGCCGTTGCCACTCGATCTTTTTCGGCGATCAAATGCAACATCGCCGGCATCGTCGAGGCAGCGTGGGCTTTGTTGGGCTCAAGCACAAACTGCTCAATCCACTTCGGCTGCACGCGACTTCCAACGGCACCCAATATCGGCCCCAGTTTGGGGCTCAGCGCTTCCAAGTTGGACGCATGGCAAGCCGTGCAGCTAAGCTCGGTGACCAGCAATTGCCCAGCCGTTGTTGCATCGATGTCATCATGCCTCGCAAAGCGTTCGAATCCGACCACGAATGGTATCGCATCGTCGGCATGAAGCAGTTGGCAGGAAAAAAGAATCGCCATAACTTGCGTACAGGCGCAGAACAGGAGCAATCGTAGTCGCGTGTTCAAAATGATTTGGGCTTCTAGAGTTCAATAATCGGTGGGAACGACTATTCTACGGCTCCCCACCATTTCTATCCATCGACCCTGCAAAAGAACTGGGAGCTTTGCTTCTGTTGTGAGCTTTACTCCCTTGCGCGAACTTCGCAAATCGCCGCTCGCACCTTGATCATCAAAGTAATCGGGGTAGTCAGGGTAATTGGCGCAGGTGTAGAATATCCATGCCTGGGCCGATAACGTGATGCCAGTTTCTTCTGCACTCTCCTCGCCCCGCTTCGGGGAGAGGAGTCGGAGGTGAGGGGTTCTTCACTCGGCACCACGATCAACCGCACCGCGATCAACTGCACCAAGGATCAATAGAACCCGTGCACCGTGCAACACACCGGTCTTACAGTCGTTCGTTCGTCTCCACGCCTCCGCCGGTTTTAGTCGCGGACGCGACGACAATTTACAGCCTGGGATGCCAATCCCAGTAATTTCCGAGCGCATGGTTTGTGAGTCGCGAAGCGACGGTATTCTCTCGCTCGAATCTCGCGATACAGGAAGCCAGAAAGGAAATCTCTCGCAGAGGCACCAAGGCACTGAGTTAAGAGCACACGCAGTAACAATCGACTTATTGCCCCTAGATATCAACCGTGTTGTCCGTGTCCAACTTCGCTTGCTTCGGGAACATGGAGACGGAGGTGAGGGGTTCTTCACTCGGAACGAGGAATGGACACAATCTTAGAAAAAGCAATCTCGTTTGGGGCTCGTTGATGTTGGAATCTAGTTGGATTAAGACGCGTCGTCGGCAAGTTAAGGTTGAGAAGGTCGTTGGCTGGTGCGACGTTTGGACCGGCGATTTGCCGTTTGCAAAGTTCACACTTCGCGTTGTAGAAAACGTGACTGGAGGCTACCAAGCAACCCCCAATGTATTTGTCAAAAGCAACGAAGGGATCGAATACACCGGCGACAGGTTCTACGATGAGATCGAAGATAACAGCAGTTGATCAAATCACCGAAGAGTGTTTCGTTTAGCTCTGCTGGACTCCGTTCGGGCCGACTCCATTTGAACCAGGAAGTTGATCGGCAGAACTTTCAGGTTAATTCGGCGGGCGGCAAACTCGTGAATAAGAAGACTTTGATTGTGAATTCGGAAAGCCTCGCATTCTGCAAGCGACTGTCTAGTCTGTCGCCGGGAATTGAGGCAATACTTCAGCGCACATCGCAGACTTCGACGAAGTCTTGCCCCATGTGTTACTCGGTGAAGTTACACGTTACCTAATCGCATCGGCTATTCCTGAGAAGTCAGTTGTCGAGGCACTCAATGTCGAGCTTCGTGAAGGTCATTGTGAGGTAAGAGAGCTCATCGCAGTCTCTTTCGTTGAAAACATCGAGAATCAAGCGGAACTGCAACATCTGACTCAGAACTATTCTGCGGAGGAAATTGTACACCAATGGTACTCGCAGCAAGATTAATAGTTGCAGCCAGTTCGCGTTGTCATCGAGTGAAGCCAGCCCAATATGCATCGGCTGTTTAGTCACGGATGCGACGTCAGCTTACAGCCTGGGATGCAAATCCCAGGAATTATCGAGCGCGTGGTTTTTGAGTCGCGAAGCGACGGTATTCTCCTGCTCTCACCACGCAAGTCGCCGCCGCGAGATCGCAAGTTCACTCTCTTGCTTTCCTGGCTGAATCATTTTTGTAGCTCCGCAAAAGCTGTAAGAGTCTCATCGCGCTGTCTGGAGCTTCATCAACGCCGCCATAGTAAAACGTGCGTTCGTCGAGTGAGACTGCGGCGGGATTGTGGCCAGTCCAGTGCACATGTAGGATCGCCGTTGAGCCATCGGTATGTTCAATTCGCAGATCAGCTACGTGGTAATGAATATCAGGCTTGATCTGTTGCTGACAAAGTTCAGTCGGCGTAACTAGCTTGGCGATGATCGCCACCTGATCTACCGGAACTTCAACCTCATCAAATCCTTGGATGTTCATATCTGGCACGTCGAAGGTTGTCGCGACGATGCGTTCAATTGGCTTCATCACCGGGATTGCGACCTGCCTTCCCGAACTGCATCCAGCCATCGAAAACAGGAGCACACAAACGAGTAACCTCATCGACTTGTCCTTCGAGTTGCACATGCCGCGTGGCACAAGTCATGAAGGCTTCATCTTCTCAAAAAGCCACATACTATCGCTAACGTGTTGCATGAGTTCCTTGCAAGATGAATACAACCCAGGCTGTCCTTGGATTTGCACTGTTCGCGGGAATCGTTTAAAAAGCTCGATCTGATCTGCTTCGGTTGGGCGAGCTTTGTATCTCTCCACAGCAACGATCTCTCCCCGCTGGTCAATCTGCAGCAACGAAAAGCCCGGAGCGAACTTTCGCCTAAGCCCCTCCTGGTAATCCAGATTTTCAACCAATCTAAATGCTTCTTCGATTGTCATCTATCTTGAACTGAAAGGAGTTGGAAAGTTGTTCAGACACAGCAAACGCTATTTGATTATAGGCTAGCCGAGAATGTCGCCTTTCGCTCCCGCGAAAGCCGGGCTTTGCCAAACTCATCCTAATCAAAAAGATCTGCCCACGCCGCCCACCAGATTGCCTTACTTGATCTATAATGGACCCACCCACCTTATTTGACGGTCGAGTGTTTGCCGCGGGTTGTGATTGCTTGCGGCGCTAGTACTGGGACCGTTACCCCACCCTATCCAGGACATCGCTAGTCGTATGATTACGCGTCGTGTATTTTTAGCTTGGTCGATCTTGGCGTTTGTGTCGCTGCAACTTAGAGCGGAGTCGCCGGTGCAATTCAATCGCGATATCCGGCCGTTGCTCTCGGATAATTGCTTTCACTGCCATGGTCCCGATAGTAAGACTCGCCAAGCCGATTTGCGGTTGGATACGGAGGCGGGGCTGTTGAGCGAAGAGCTGATCGTGGCGGGGAATGCTGAAAAGAGCTCGCTGTTCCAACGCTTGATCACCAGCGATGCGTCCGCGAGAATGCCGCCGGCCGATAGCCATAAAGAGTTGACCGAGGCGCAGATTGCGAAGGTCAAGCTGTGGATTGAACAAGGCGCGGAGTATCAGTCGCATTGGTCGTTCTTGCCGGTACAAAAGCCTGAAGTCAAAAGTCAGAGCACCGACGGATCGGATGGTTCGCATGGCTCGGACGGCTCGTTGATCGATGCGTTGATTCAGCGTGAGCTGGATAAGCAAGGCTTGGTGGGCTCGCCGCAAGCCGATCGAACGACGTTGCTTCGACGTCTGCATTTTGACTTAACGGGCTTGCCGCCAACGCCGCAAGAGGTCGCCGCGTTCGTCGCGGATAAGTCGCCAGATGCTTACAAGAATCAGGTCGAACGCCTGTTGGCCTCGCCGCACTTCGGCGAACGGATGGCGATGTGGTGGTTGGACTTGGTGCGTTACGCGGATACGGTCGGCTACCACGGTGACCAGGATATGAGCGTCTGGCCGTTCCGCGATTACGTGATCGATTCGTTCAATACCAACAAGCCCTTCGATCAATTCACTCGCGAACAACTCGCCGGTGATTTGATGGCGTCGCCCACCCAAGCTCAAAAGATCGCGTCGGGATATAACCGCTTGGGGATGATGAGTGCTGAAGGTGGCGTGCAGGATAAGGAATACTTAGCCAAGTACATCGCTGAACGAGTCCGCAACGTCTCGGGGACGTGGTTGGGCCTGACGATGGGTTGCTGTGAGTGCCATGATCACAAGTTCGATCCCTTGAGCTCGCGCGAGTTCTATCAGATGGAGGCCTTTTTTGCGGACATCAAAGAACGTGGCCTCTACTCGGGTTCGGAGAGCAGTGGAAAGTGGGGATCGTTCATGCAGGTCCCAACTCCAGAACAAGAGAAGAGATCGGCCGAGCTTACTGCGAGTCTTGCTCAGGCTGAAGCCAAGTTTGCTGAACCGACTGCCGAGCTAACCGCGGCTCAAGCGGAATGGGAAAAGCAGAATAGCCAGTGGTCGTTGATGAGGCCGCTTTCCGTTGCTTCGGCACATGGCGTTACGTTGACCGTTAACCCCGATGGATCGGTAACCGCGTCCGGCGAGAATCCGCCGAACGATTCCTACACAATTCAATTCGCTGACTTGCCTCAAGGCATCACTGGCTTCCGCTTAGAAGTGATGCCCGATGACTCGCTGCCCAAGAAGGGACCGGGACGAGCGGGTAACGGCAATTTTGTGCTCAGCGAGTTCATCGCCGAAGTGACTGCCAAGGATAAACCGCCTCAGACGGACGCTGCAGTTGCAACAGATCCGGCTGATGCAAAGGCCGCTGAGAAAGTCACCTCGCTACGCAAATTGAAATTTACTTCGGCTGCGGCAAGCTACGAACAGACCGGAGCGGCTGGTGGCAATCCTTACGGCAAGTGGGCAGCGA
>CAUJKA010000518.1 GCA_963204965.1 Planctomycetota bacterium
CAGAACATGACATGGACCACAGTATCGCTGACTGATGCGAACCCAAACGCGTCGGTTGGTTTTCTTAGCGAGATCAAACGCTTCGCTCCACTTCTGTCTAGCATCGACGACTGGTGGTGAGAGTTTCTCAACAAAGCGTGCGGCTTGCTCTTTGGCATCTCCTGCTGATACGTCAATGGTTGTTTGTCCTAGCTCTTTGCCACTTCCATCGAGAGCAATCGCAACCACGCTACCGTCAGTTGGCACCGGCCACTTCTTGGCCTTAACAAACGCCTTGCTTTTCTCACTGCCCGACGCTCCCGTGTTGAATCGCATTTGCATATAGTTGGAGACTTGGATGTTAGCATCGTAGTTCAAGAGATTCTCTTGAACGAAGCTGTTGCATCGTTCATTTGTAGTATCGGCCAAAATGATCATGGCATGAAAGCCTCCCAGCCGAGCGTCACGCAAAAGATCGGCGACACGCTCTTCAACCGTTTGCTTTGAAGGCGTGCTCGGTTCGGGGCCGAGTCGATGGACTTGCGGTGGTCGCTGCTCGTCAAGCTCGATGAAGTACTTGCCGAGGTACTCGCGGCCATTTTCATCGGCGGGGCGAGTGGCGTCACACCACATGCCAATTTCAATCTGTCGCGGCAGCGGTCCCAGTCGATACTTACCATCTGTATCTGTTTTCATAGTAATCGACTTACCCTTCATTGACCGCGAAAAACCGATAGTCCCCAATTCTGATAGCGGGTTCTCAATCCTTGGTTCCGCACTAACACGATGATTGGCGATTGGCTTACCTTCACCATCTAACAACTGCCCGCTGAGAAAGGCCGTCGGCTGAAGCTCAATTGTGAAGGGTTGAGAGAGGTCCTCAACTACCTTTGCTGCAGCCCACTGGCCATCAGCCGAGTAAGCGAAACAGCCCACAACGGTAGCCTTGGTTTCAAAGCTGAACTGCCCTGATTCACTTACCTCTGGTGTGAACTCCTCAGACAGCTGACCATCGATGGCTTGGATCGCAACTGAGACCTTCTTGAGATCGATCGAAGTGAACGGAGGTAGCTCAATTCGTCCCATCGCGTTGATCGCTGTAACTTGAGCTCGATGCAGTTCCACTCGGTTCTCTTGGTCCGCTTTAACATCAATCTTAGACTCGGTGCGCCATGAAGATGTATAGACATCAGTGCGGAGACTTCCCAAAGGAGCGAATGCTTTGGCCAATCCGTGTTCGTCAGTTATGGCGAAGATCTGGCGATGCGTAGCCCCATTACGTTTTTCGCCATTTTCGGCATACGAGTATCGATATTCAGAAATCAACGAGACGGATTGTCCTGCAATGGGCTTCCGTTCTGGACCCGACGTGACTTGAACAGTGACGGGTTGACCATCCACCGCCATGAGGTACGGGGAACTCTTCTCGCCGCTGACGGGATCGATTGGTGTGAAAATATTGGGCTCAGAAACCCATTGATCATCGACAACGAATGTCGCGTAGGTAGAATTCGGAAGTGCATCGAAGCTGAATTTGCCATCTTGGTCTGCGATGATCATGCGTTTATCCGAGTGGCCTTCTGTTTCGCCTTGAAAACTGTGCGACTCTACGACTACACCGCCGACGTACTGTCCACCCCTTGAGACTTGGCCCTCGACTCGTACTCGTGCCGCCGGTTTCGTTACCACGACTTCCACTGCATCATCGGTGTTGCTTTGCGACTGTAGCTTCCAATCCTGCTCACCTATCAGGTCTGCATAGTGATGAGCGTCTGCTAGCTTAGGAAACCATTTGTAGTTTGCAGTCCCAGTAGCATCAGTGACCACTTCGCAATCAGTCGGGTGCCCGAAGTAGTTGTAATGCTTAGGTATCGCAACCTGAAGCTTTAGCCGAACTCCCGCGACAGGCGATCCATCCGTATCGACAACGTGAATCCTTCTTTCATGACATTCAAACATATCGATCACATGCTCGATGGCGTTCGGATCACGTGGCGGCCCCTGAAAAAATTGATAGCCGCCCAGTAGCCCTGAATCAGTCCAAGCCGTGAAACTAGAAATCTTATCTTTGGCACTCAGCTTGAGAATTGCTTGGCCATTAGCATCAGTTTTGACAAATAGACTTCCATTGGCAAAGGCTTTGATTTGTGCGTTGGGCACAGGCTTGTCATTATGCTTCACTAAAACCTTGACCGAGCGATTCGGCTGCTGAAGAATAATGTCCGCGCCTTCGCTGATCGCCTTTCGCAGGTCACTTTGGCCAAGCGAAACGAAGGCTCTTCGGCCGTCCTCAGACTTACCTTCAAGAGAGAGCCGAAGCCACTTAAACGACTTCGCTGGTACCCATACTTCGTATCGATCACCGATTACAGTTGCTACATAGGATCGCTCGTTGTCAAACGAGCCTACTATGACCGACGGATTGACCAACGGCTGATCAATCGTACTCACCAGCCTACCGCGCAGACGAAACTCCAGTTGATCGCCTGTTCCACGGATATTGTCTTTCGGATCAGAAGGCGATGTTTTTTCCTGAGAACTCGGAAGTTGAGCTACTGGCGATGCAGCGCTCAATAGATCGCTTTTGAAGGTGAGCAACAGAACAGCACTCAAGAAAACCGATAGTATCGCAACAACCGCCCGCGAACGACCGCTGAGACTAGTCTCACGCTCACGACGCTTGTCGAGCAAGCCAGCAATACGCTCGGTCAAAGACCAGCCACCGACGACGCCGATCGTCCCGAGCGGATTACGCCTTCCGGTAGCCAGTTCAGCGACGACAAGCAGTGTCTGGCTGTACGCCTTGGTTGAACTCTGCGACAAAACATGATTGTCGCAGATCTCTTCGCTGGATTGCGTTAGCCTCTGACAAACGCGTTCAACTAACGGGTGAGCCCAGAAGAGAACTCGAGCTACATGTTGCAGAACCAGCATCAACTGGTCGCGTCGCGCGATGTGGGCTAGCTCATGAACGAAGATCAGAACCAGTTGCTGATCCGAAATCGAACCCAAGAGTGTTTCAGGAATCACAATAGTCGGCCGAAGAATACCGGCAACTACGGGAGTTGCGATCGATGGCGAAGTGACCAGACGCACTGTTTGTGAATCGCAACGGCTTGCGCGACAAGCGGCAAGAAAGGCGGACTCAACGTCAATAGAATTCACTGGCTTGGATCGCCGAATCAACCGCTGCAGGCGAGTCCACGCCACTAACCAGCGGATGGCCATTGCGCCGCTACCAATCAGCCACAAAGCGGCAATCGCTGAGAGCAGAGTTGTCGACCATGGAGAAGTCAGCAAGCAATTCAGAATTCGTTGGGACTTGATTGCATCGTTATTCAGCGTGGTCAATGATGTGGCTGTATTTTGCGGCGGAGAAGCGTTGGCTAAGTCAGAGGCCAAGGCTGGAGTATGCGAGGTGCCCAGCAGGTTTGTCGCCTGAGCACCAAAAAGAGTCTCGCCTTCAAGTCGAGTGCGATCGTCAAGCAAAAGAGCATTTGCATTGGCCAGCATCGCTTCCGTGTCTTCAATGGTTGCTGAGTCGTTCGTTCTTTGTGAGTTAGACTCTCCGAACTTGCTTGAGTTCTCGATGTTTGCCATGGAATCGGCTAGCGAGCTGGTTAGCGAACCATCGGGCGAAGTTGGTTCGGTAATCGCAATGAATCCCAATCCGGCACGTTGCAGACAAAGCGTGCTCCACGGTGCGACGACAATCAGCAGCAAAGCTACGGTCAGAAGGCTATGTCGGACCACGGCATGCTGCGTGAGAACTCGAATCGCGAGCAAGGCTAGGCCAGACAGCAAGGTAACCTGCGCGAGTGTGGTTATGAACCAAAGCAAGACACCGCTAGACAACGACCAATCGACAATTAGACCGCTCATCGCTTACGACCTTTCTTGGATTCGTTTTTCTTAGAAGATTCTGTGTTGGCAGCGTTGACTATATTGCCCAGGTCACTGGATTCAGCCTGATCAATCATCTCTCGAATGTTCTGGAGTTCGCTTTCAGAAAGTCCGCGATATTCGAGCAGTGCGTTGACTAACTGCTCAGGCGATCCGCCAAACATGCGATCGATGATGTGCGAGACACGAGCACCCAAAGATTTTGTCCGAGGCTTGGCCGCCGAGTAAATGAACTTGCGTCCTTGCTCCTCGTGCCGTAGCCAGCCTTTTTCTTCCAGCCGGACGATCAACGTTTGGATCGTATTCCGCGCGACTTCGCGATTCTTAGATATTCTCTCGTGGATATCACTGACAGTCGCTTCCCCTAGCTCCCAGAAGAGCTCCATGATTTCTCGCTGCGACTCAGTCAGCGGACCGATCTCCTGCTTGGTCATCTATACGTTCCTTCTGAGGTTCAACTACAAAGTGTAGGTGAAGTGTACCGACACAGTGTAGGCGATGCAAGCGGAGCTCAATTTTTCGTTAGTCCGTTGTTTTCGTAGATCGCAACAAGCGCCGCGTCGTTACGGCGATATTTAGCGTTGAGGTTGCGGGTGCCGAAAAGTACGACATGCCATCTTCATTCCGGCTTTCTAATCGCTGAATACGTACAGTAGAGACATGTCCCGATTCAGCCTCATCAAGCTGTGGTTACTTAGGCCTGCAGAAATGCGAGGGCGAGTATCCTGCCATTAGTACGTTACGTCCCTTACCAAAGGTGAGCAGAGTCCAACGCTTCGACCGTTGAGTTTTCAATTAAACGACAATTTGTCGTAGAGCCGATCGCTTTGCAGGCTAGTAGAACAGATACGAACGCTCTTGCTAAAGTCATTTGTCGACACAAGAAAGGCTTTAGCAGCAGGACAACTACCCTTTCAATTCTGTTCAAAAAAACGAAGCATGGGTCAACTCCTTTGGCACGACACTTGCTGCAAGTTCAGCATTAGACATCACGTAAGCTTCTCAAATGGAGAGTAGAAATGCCTTCACCCGAAAGCGTACCAGCAACGCCATCCACCGAACAAAGTTCTAATGTGAAAACGCAATCAGTCCTCAAGGCTGAGCCAAGACCCGCGAATTTCACTATCAATGTTGCCGGTGGCGAACGCAGCTTCTCATACGAATCACTTTTCATCCAAGGGCACCAACTATGGCGTAAACGAGAATTCACAAAAGCGTTCAAAGTCTTCGATCTACTTTCATCAGTTATCGATCGTGGTCCGCGTGCGTCCATTTTCAAGGCTCATTGTGCTGCGATGGAGCAAAAGTTCACTGACTGCAGTGCAATTTTGTGGCAGTCACTGCCCAAAGAAGATTACGCCAAGGCCGCTTCGAGCCTTCATGACATTTTTGTGTTGTGGAGGTTCAAATTCTACAATGACGTTCGAAAAGAACTGGAACAGTTCGTTCTTGAGACTCCGGACCTCCCCACGCCTGCACTGCTACTCGGCGATCTCTTCTTGCTGGCCGGACAACATGATAATGCGATGAAATACCTTCAGTTGGCACAAGAGCGTGATCGCGAACAGGGCTCCATTGCTTTGATTGCGATCGCAGCGAAAGACAGGCTTCGTAGCAAGAGCGCGAATCAAGATAAACACTAGCTTACGAGTTATGTCTGGCAAACTCATCAAGCCTACGAGGGAAAAATGTTCATTATCTTGATTAGTGTGCACGGCTTAGTTCGAGGCCATGACTTAGAACTTGGGCGCGACGCCGACACTGGTGGGCAAGTCAAGTATGTCGTTGAACTTGCACGAGCATTGGGCGAACGAAGCGAGGTTGACAAAGTAGTTCTCCTCACTCGTCGCGTCGCAGATTCGACCGTCAGCGACGACTACGCTCAGCCTGAGGAACGGCTATCTGAAAAAGTCTCGATCGTCCGTGTGGAATGTGGTGATTCAAAGTACCTTCGCAAGGAGCTACTTTGGGACTATTTGGAGAACTTTTCGGATAATGCATTTGCTTACCTAAAGAGAGTTGGTCGCAGTCCAGACATCATTCATGGCCACTATGCTGATGCAGGTTACGTGGGAGCACGTCTTTCGCACCAGTTCGGACTTCCGCTCGTTTTTACGGGACACTCACTTGGGCGGAACAAACGTAACCAACTGCTCGCAAGTGGCGTCAAACGAAGTGAGATAGAAGCAACTTACAATATCACGCGCCGCATCGAGGCCGAAGAAACGACGCTTAGCGTGGCACAGCGTATCATCACCAGCACACAGCAAGAGATAGAGTTTCAATATGGGTTGTACGATTTCTATCAGCCTGAATTGATGCGAGTTATCCCACCTGGCATGGACTTGACGAACTTTTACAGTTTACGCGAGGGTGATTGCGAGGATGAGTGTCAGTGCGAGATGATCACCGGGTTAAATCGATTTCTAACACAACCATGTAAACCGGTGATTTTGGCAATTGCGAGGCCAGATCCAAAAAAGAACTTTGACTCGCTGATTCGCGCGTACGGAGAGTCTTCTGAGTTACAGGACATTGCAAATTTGGTTTTGATTGCTGGAAATCGAGATGACGTCAGGGAAATGGAGGATGTGGCCAAGTCAACAATCAACAACATCCTGCTGGGCATTGACCGATACGATCTCTATGGCAAAGTGGCCTATCCGAAACACCACAGAACGAGCGATGTGCCAAACTTGCTACGGTGGGCAGCAAGAACTCGTGGGGTCTTTGTCAATCCAGCCCTTACAGAACCCTTCGGATTGACCTTAATTGAAGCCGCGGCCTGTGGCTTGCCAATCGTAGCTACGGAGGATGGTGGACCACGCGAGATCATTGAGAATTGTCAGAACGGTTTTCTGGTGAATCCGCTGGATACCGATCTGTTGGCGGAAAAGCTGAAGCTAACCTTGAAAGATAACGAAACTTGGCATCGATTGGCGCAGAACGGGATTCGAAATGTCGCAGTGCACTACTCTTGGCAATCTCATGTAGAGAAATATCTTGAAGTTATACGTCCTCTGATCGCCGAACGTAGGTCTATTCAAAGAACGATTCCAAAGCGCCGAGCCGGCGCAGGCCGCGATCAAGCATTGTTTACAAGTCTTGATCTCAACTTGATCGGCGATTCCGAATCACTGACGCAACTGCTTGCACTGATCCGAACAAATCGCAAATCGATCATATTCGGAATTGCCACTGGCAGACGACTGCAGAGCGCAGTCGGTGTGCTTCGAAAACACGAAATACCCATACCGGATGTACTAATCACAGGTCAAGGAACGGAGATTCATTATTCGTCGAACCTGATCAAAGATGTCGCATGGCGCAGACACATCAACCACCTATGGAATTCTCGCGCAGTGCGAGATGTACTCGCTGACATCCCCGGGTTAGTTCTTCAACCAACAAGCGAGCAGAGTGAATTCCAAATCAGTTACTTTATTGACACGAACATCATCAGCGTCTCAGATGTTCGACAATTGCTTCAACGAAATGAACTGACAGTAAATCTCGTCAACGCGTTTGGGCATTATCTCGATGTTTTGCCTGTTCGTGCATCCAAGGGATTAGCTTTGAGATGGTGTGCGGAACATCTGGATTTTCCACTGGAAAACACTTTAGTTGCAGGCGTTACGAGAGCGGATGCTGATATGCTTCTCGGAAACACGCTAGGTACGGTGGTGGACAGCCAATATCGCGAGGAACTGACCGGTCTTGAAGGGGTTGAAAAAATCTTCTTTTCGAACTTTGCCTTTGCTGCGGGGATCATCGAAGCAATGAACCACTACGGACTGCCACGTATAGAAAGGTGACAAATTGCGACGGTTAATTTGCACGGACCTGGATCGGACCCTCATTTCGAATGGGCCGCACAGAATTTCGCCAAATGCGAAGCAGTACTTTGAGCAGTTAGTACAAAAAGAGCATTTGACGCTTAGCTACGTGACCGGTCGACATCGAAACTCAATTGAGCAAGCTATCGTTGAGTACCATTTGCCAATACCGAATTACGTCGTTGCAGACGTTGGGACAACTATTTATCAAGTTGACTCGAACGGGTGGCATCGCTGGGAATCGTGGAGCAAACACCTTGCGCAAGAATGGGTTGGCGTCGATCGATGCGAATTGATCGAGAGCTTGATTCGAATTCCGGAGGTTTCCCTTCAGGAGCCGGAGAAGCAAGCCGAATTCAAACTCAGCTTTTACGTTCCGATGCACCTCGATCCCGTTTCCACGTCTGCGGATATCGAATCTATTCTCAAGCGGTTCGAGGTGAGATCCAATTTGATTTGGAGTGTTGATGAGATCGCATGTGTCCGTTTACTCGATGTGATTCCGGCGAGGGCCAACAAGTTACACGCGATTCGCTACCTAATGCGGGAGTGTAGCTTTAACCTACACAATACTTTGTTCGCAGGAGACAGCGGCAATGATATCGATGTACTCGAAAGTGACATACCAGCGGTCCTGGTTGCAAACGCAAGCTCTGAAATGAAATCTTGGGCTGGCCGATCGAAGAGCAATTCGCTCTATGTTGCTAAAGGCGGACTCTTGGACATGAACGGCAATTATTGTGCGGGAATCGTTGAGGGCATCATTCATTACTGGCCGGACGCCATACGCTCACTCGATCTACCATTCGACAAGGCTCAATGATGTACGAACAAGTCTCGCATTCCATCCTAAACGAAATTCTTGAGAAGTTAAAAACGGAGGTTGATCAGCCGCGTTTGCGGCACTTTTACACTCGATTGGGAGCGAACTTCTACGCGATCCACTCACTTTTTCAGCTACTGTATGGTAGCCGCGTGGATGTCAACGAACAACTATTTAAGCTGATTGAAACGCTGCAGAATCGCTATCTAGAAAGATCTGACGATCTTCTGAAGTTGGATCTCGAAAGAGAAAAGAATCATACCTGGTTCTTGAGTGAAAAATGGGTTGGGATGGCACTTTACTGCGATCGCTTTGCCGGTGACCTAAATGGACTGCGTCAGAAACTACCTTACTTGCAAGAGTTGGGGATCAATCTAGTCCATATCATGCCTATCCTCGATTGCCCAGAAGGCAAGAGCGACGGCGGCTATGCAGTACGAGACTACCGCAAGGTCGCTACAAAATTCGGCAGTAATGATGATCTTGCGTCGCTAGCCTTGGCCTTCAGACATCGCGGCATGCTTTTAGTGCTGGATGTCGTCGTCAATCATACATCTGACGAACATCAGTGGGCGCAGAGTGCGCGTCAAGGCGACCCAAAGTACCAGGAGTTCTACTACACTTTCCCGGATCGCGTGATGCCGGATCTGTACGAAGAAACCCTGCCCGAAATTTTCCCTGAAACCTCACCTGGAAACTTCACCTGGGATGAAGTCATGGGTAAGTGGGTGATGACGGTGTTCAATAGTTACCAGTGGGATTTGAATTATTCCAATCCAGCCGTACTCATTGAGATGATTGATGTGATCCTGTTTTGGGCGAACAAGGGAGCTGATATATTGAGGCTCGATGCCGTTGCGTTTATCTGGAAGAAAATTGGCAGCACATGTCAGAACGAGCGTGAGGCACACTTGTTGCTCCAATTGATGAAAGACTGCTGCCAAATAACTGCACCGGGAGTATTATTCATCGCCGAGGCAATTGTGGCTCCATCTGAAATCGCGAAGTACTTCGGGGAAGACGCAATTAATGCCAAGGAGTGTGAGATTGCATACAATGCAACCCTCATGGCGTTACTGTGGGATGCTGTTGCTACGAAAAACGCGGCATTGCTCAACCAAGGCATTAAGAATCTGCCAGTCAAACTGCCAAGGGCAACTTGGCTTAACTATGTTCGATGTCATGATGATATTGGACTTGGGTTCGACGACCAGGACGTTCAACTAATTGGTAGTGATCCAGACCGTCACCGTCGATTTCTTAACGATTACTTTACAGGGCGATTCCCAAAGTCGTTTGCGCGCGGATTGCCTTTTGGCGAAAATCCAAAGACCGGTGATATGCGAATTTCGGGTGCGCTCGCCTCCCTGGTTGGACTAGAGGTAGCAATCGAGCGTAATGATGTGGAGTTAATTGAGGCCTCAATCAAACGGATCTTGTTGTTGCATAGCGTCATTCTGTCTTTTGGCGGCCTGCCGCTCCTCTATTACGGCGATGCGATCGGAATGTTGAATTCGATGCAATACCTCGAAGACCCCACAAGGAGAAATGACTCGCGTTGGACGCACCGATCAAGCTTTGATTGGGACAAAGCATCATTGCGATTCGAATCGGGTTCAGTCGAAAATCGCATATTCTTTCCCTTGAAAAAACTGATTGCAATGAGGAAGGAAATCCCGGCCTTCGGAGACTTTGATAATCGCCAACTGATTCGCTGTGACAATTCAAACTTGTTTGTTTACTCCCGAATCACAAACAGTAGTCGCGTACTCGTAGTGTGTAACTTCAATACGGATTCTCAATCACTTTTAGTGAAGGACGTCTCATCCTACGGCTTTTTTCAACAGGGGAGTATGAGCGATCTTTGCTCTGGTGAGATGATCCAAGGCACCGACATTGTCAATGTGCCTGCACTTTCGTTCTATTGGTTAACCTTGCCTTGAAGCAGCATTGCATTCTGTTTTTGTTCCACCAACCCAATTAAAGATTTGTTGCATTTTGTGATTTCCCTTGTTCGGGCTTGCAGTTGTGGCCAACATGATGCCTAGACGTTGCTGGATGGAGGCCTTGGAACTATGATGCACAGGAATTCTTGCGAGAGTGTGCACCGGCATTCAATTAAAGAATGAAACTCCTGAACTACCATCCTCTCGCTCAGACCCCAACGAATGGCCGACTCCGACCCAATTTCAATGTGGATTGAGAGGCTTCGACAATCAGACGATATGGCTGCCAAGGCCGTCTGGAATCACTTTGCGTATCGACTGTGCGAGTTGGCAAGAAGTCGACTCTCTCCTGCGACTCGACGAGTTTACGACGAAGACGATGCGGTACAAAGCGTTTTTCGAAGTGTTTGCTTGGGCTTAGCTGAAGGACGCTTTCCGGAATTGAAAGACCGCGAAAGCATGTGGAGGCTGATGCTGGTCATCACGAGTCAAAAAATCTCGAATCGACATCGATTCGACAGGCAGCTACGACGCGATGTGAGCAGAACTCTAACGGATTCAGTTTTTTGCGGCAACTCTGACTCGGTCTCCGAAAACCAACTCGCAATGTCGCGCGAGCCAACACCAGAATTTGCGGCTGAATTTCTGGAGACATGCGAATCGCTTTTCACGGGATTGAATGACCCAGGTTTGGAGCAAGTCGTCATGCTACGTTTAGAGGGCTTCACCGATACAGAGATTGCAAATCGCTTGAATTGTTCGCGCAGAACCATTCAGCGGCGGATGGAGATTATTCGAAGGCACTTAGCAGGCATGGAATCCAAAGATGAATAGCAAAAGTCCCTTTGCGAGCCTTTCCGATGAACAGCTAAGAACTCTCCACGCCATTTCGGAGTCCTTTGAGGTTGAACTGCGCAGCGGTAAACCTGCTCAGATTGAGACGTTCCTTGGTAAAGCACCGATGGACTTGCGAACTGAACTGTTTTGTGAGTTGCTGGAGCTTGAACTGGAGTGGCAAAGCTCGAAGGGAAAAAGTCTTCAAGCGAGTGACTATATCAAGCGTTTTCCAGAATTTCAGGTGCATATAGCTCAGCAGTTGAACTTTCGGGCTCAGCCCACTATCTCCGATTCCAATAGGTTGAAGCTGAGCGGTGTCGACTCCAGTATCTCATGTGAATTCAGCGCGAAGGTTGCCAAAGGCGTCGCAATTGACAATCGCTATGAGATCGTCGAACTGATTGGTGAAGGTGGAATGGGATCGGTGTATCTCGCCCAGCAGCGAGAACCAGTGGATCGACGAGTGGCGATCAAGTTCATCAAAGGCGGCATGGATTCGAAAGCCGTTCAAGCGAGATTTACTGTCGAACGGCAAGCATTGGCGTTGATGGATCACCCAGGCATTGCTCGAGTGTTTGATGGAGGTCAAACCGACGGAGGTCAGTCGTACTTTGTGATGGAATACGTACCGGGTGTTCCATTGACGCGATATTGCGACGAGCAACGCTTGGATGTGAAAGCGAGACTACGACTGTTTGTCTCTGTTTGTTACGCGGTCCAACATGCGCACAACAAAGGAATTATTCATCGCGATTTGAAGCCTGGGAATATTCTCGTGACCGAAGCCGACGGACGGCCTCGTCCCAAGGTCATCGATTTTGGTGTGGCTAAGGCCATCGATCAGAAGCTGTCTGGGCAAAGTCTGGCAGCGACCGCGATGATTGTGGGAACTCCGGCTTACATGTCTCCAGAACAAGCAGATCCTGCTTCCATGGATATCGATATCCGAACAGACGTGTACGCGCTGGGTGTCATTCTGTACGAATTGCTGGCGGGGACTCCTCCACACGATTCTGATGGTATCCCCAAGAGAGATGTGCTGGAAATGTTGCGAGTGATTCGCGAAGTCGATTCGCCTCGCCCGAGTACGAAAGTGAAATCCTCTATTTCGCTAACTAAGATCGCCGCTAATCGCTGCATCGATCCGCAGAAACTTGGGCCGCTGCTGCGAGGCGAACTGGACTGGATCGCGCTGAAGGCAATCGAAAAAGATCGTAATCGCCGTTACGCTACGGTCAGTGATCTTCAACAGGATATCCAGCGTTATTTATCTGGAGAGAGATGCAGGTCGACTGGACGAAGCCATTCCGCTACTCGAAGAGGCATATGCCGCAATAGAAAATCTTCCGTCGCTGAAGTTTGTAGAAGTTGAAACGCTGGATGGCTGGCTGCAAGCAGGAAACGCCGAGAAAGCGGACGCACTATTGTCAAAGCTAGTCGCTGACGCCAGAGCCGCACACGCCGATGCGAGCCTTAGTCTTTCCAATCCACTAGCGACACTTGGCCGAGTTCTGCTGCGAAGCAAAAGATTAGACGACGCTCTACCGCTACTCCGAGAAGCGTTGGAAATCCGCAAGATTCACGAACCAGAGAAGTGGCGAACATGGGATACAAGTGCCATGCTTGGGGAGCTAATGCTGAAAAAGCAGAAGTATGCAGAAGCAGAATCGCTGCTAGTTACTGCTCTGGAAGGGATGGAGAGGGATTCTACGGCCACGCAAATGGATCGTAAGGTGCGTCGCAATGAGGTTGTTGGCGTGTTGATTGAGTTGCTTAAATCGTTGGGACGAAACGAAGAAGCGGTAGCTTGGGAAGCCGACAACTCTAAGAACTCGAGCCCTTAAACGCTCAAACTTCGCTTTCGTGAAGGTTGTAACGAATTTTGGCACAGCAAACGAGCAAACGGTGGTTAGGTAATAGGCCTCTGCCAAACGAGGTCCGCTAGTATCAACGCAGAGATGGATTTCGGCAATGTACTGGGTATCCCCATGACGCGATGGATCGCGCTCAAAAGTACAGATTTGTCAAGCGCCCGCTTGAGATTTCCCAACCGAAGCGACCCACCTGATGTTCAAAATGACCTCGACCCGAACTATTCGGCGCAAGAAACTTGGATTGACCTTTGAGCGATTGGAGCAACGGGTTGTGTTGTATGCGGGAGCCATTGACTGGCTTTCGGCGTTTGACTTCAGTACCAATGGAGATACCGCATCGGTAACCGGGTTTGGGATCGATGACGGACAACCCGATCTCAATCGTGACGGGATATCGGATGCCAGCGGTGTTCGGAAAGCTCCGAAGTTCGCGGGACTGGACACCGGTGTTCAGACCGTCGACATAGGCGGCATTGAGCACCCCTGTATCGACCTTCTGTTTGATGAAGTTTGTTTCGGCTACTACGGTGCGGAGATCACAGGCAGCTTCTCAGCCAAGCTTGGCCTTGAGCTTGGCTTCTACATGACAGACTCGACAGCCAGCGTCATCAACGCGGGTAATTTCAGTTACAACGTCAAGGAGCCTACGAATGGATCATCTCCATTCGTGATCGATACGGTTAACGCTCTGACCGATAGCAGCTTGTACACCACGCAAGCCCAGATATCGATGTACGCGGATCTAGTCATATCCATTCACGTAGACTTGCAAGCGCAAGGCGCACTGTTTGAAAAGTTTCCTCCGATACCGATTGAATTTGATATTGAGGAGAGGATTGAAGTTTCATCGCTCAACCGTCAAGTCAGAGACGGTAGCGGAAAGTATGTCTTCAACGCGGACGGGACACCGCAGTTTGACGGAAAGCTACTCCTGTTTGGCCTCGACCCGTTCATGATTGTTGGCAAAAACCAAGGAGCTCCGTTAGTAGCTCAGATCTACAGCGCTACGCAAGAGAGTAAGAAAGCCGAGCAGGCGCTCAAGAAAGCCAATATTGATTTAGAACAAGCTCAAACGAATTCGGCGAAGAAGGACGCCAACAAGGCGATTGTTGCTGCTCAGGAGAAGATCGCAGCAGCCGTCAAAAAGGTGAATGACTTAACAGATCGTCAAGCCAATGGACAAACCGCTGCCCAAAAGTTCGGCGAGCTAATAACACTTTGCGTTGAACAAGGCACAGGGAACGTGCTGGGCTTAGCTCTCGAAATGGGAATCGGCGCTGGAGTTACTACTGGCATTCCGGGCATCAATCCCAATGTCAATCTTGAAGTTGGCAGCGTCAGCGTGACCATGCCACGAATTAATTTGGTAGATTCTCAGGCCGATGAGAATGGCAATTTGTTTGCGTCCACCTCTGCATTTCCGGCTGCATCGCGACAAGATATCGATCGAACCGTTTTGAATTTCTCCTTTCATCCAACCGCGCTAATCGGAATGGGAACTTACACTGCCAGCCTTTTCCCACTTGCTGCCAAGTTGACAACCATCGATGACACCTTGTCAACATCTCTCAAAATCAACCAAACCGTTTCTGCTCAACGGCAACCCGATCTTGCCGCATTCAACTTTACGAACAAGCTTTCGGGCAACCCAATGCCGGTGACCTATTCAGTCAACGGAGGCACCAATCAAACTGGAACGTCAGCCTCGTTCATTCCGGGACAATCGATCAATATTCAGCAGGTTCCAGGCATCGATCAGCTTGTGATGACTCCGCGGTTGCAGCAGTCGTATGATTTTTCGAACAGCCTTGGCTTGGATTTGTCGATGATAAATTACTTCAAGGCCCTTGCTTTTGAGTTAAGTGTCTTGGGGGAGAGCATCATTGATGTTGGGCCGCTTTACGAGCGCACCGATCCAATCTTCGATAAGGATCTGGGAGTTATCAAAAGTTCGCGATTTCCAGTTCAATCGCCGGTCGTCACCTTGGCCCCCTTCGATTTGGTACAAACCAAATCCGATTTGCAAGTTGTCCTTCAAAGCGGTCCACCTGCATCCGTCTTTGTAACCCCCGCAGATCCCAATCCACTCATGACCTATACAGTCGTGGTCACCAACAATGGAGTCAACGATGCAACCGGGGTAAATGTAACGAACTACTTCAATAATTCACAATTGAAGTTCAACCCAGTCAGTTCCTCGCCTGGAATTACTATGGCCAACTCGGCGGCGGTATTCAACATCGGTGACTTGCCTGCTGGACAGTCCAGAACACTTACATTTTCAGGGAACTACGTAACAGGTGGTGGCACATCAATCTCCAGTGTGATTGTTGCCCGAGGTAACGAATTTGATCCCGTTCCAAACAATAACTTTCACATTGCGAATACAAGCCTCACCTTACCGCTAGTGTTTGAGGTTCGAACTGAATCAGAATTTCGCGCAGCCATCAATCAGGTCAACAACGCCGTGGCCGTTGTACCGCCGCTGATCTACCTGCGAACATCGTTCATGACTCTGACTCAAGGCGAGATCGCCATATCGAAGTCGGTCATGATTACGACCTACACCAACGACAAGGTAGTCATCGATGCGCAAGGACAATCTCGACACTTCCGACTTGGCGGAGCAGGGAAACAAGTCTATCGTTTCGACAACGTCAGCCTTGGCGGAGGGAATGGAGCCGGTGTTAATCCCGGTCTCGGCGGTTCGATTCTGATGATTGACGAAGACGATACACTATCGATGGACAATAGTGCTGTCTTCCAAAGCACCGCGCTTACTGGAGGCAAGTTAGGTGGCGGCATCTATCAAAAAGGCGGCTTCTTGAATCTGAACACCGTTCGCGTGGTCGACAATCAGGCAACTACCGGTGGAGGTATGTACTTGGAAAACGCTACGGCGAATTTCAACAATGCGATTGTTCTTACCAACTCGGCAACCGTCCAGGGTGGCGGCTTGGAAGCGACGTCCACTGGCGGAGGTTCGTCGACTGTTGCAATTATCAATTCTGATTTCAAAGACAATCAAGCTCCATTAGGAGCTAACATTCATAACTTGGCTAACTCGGGTTCTTCACTCGTTACGCTCAACAGTTCGACCTTTGGCACAGCTCCACCTACGGCAGGCACGACTGCGCCACCCAATTTTGCCAATCAGTCACTCAATGGAGCCACCGCTTCGATAACGTCACTGGGCAACAATATTGCATCGGACGATGCCCTGGAATTGACCGAAGATACCGATAGAACCAGCACTCCGCCCGGCATGCATGTTTCTTCACTCGAGATCGCCTCGGGACAGAACGGCTACATCATCGGAAAAATGTCGATGAATTGGCCCAACATTGTCGGCAAGGTCAACTATGTTGTGAGCGATCAGGACAATTTCATTGTCGTCGGGGATGTACTGATGTTACGCCCCTCGCGGAAATTCAATATCACTACAACAAAGCTTGTACCACTGGCCATTGTAGCCAATGACGAGACGAATCAAACGGTTGGACGCAACACCAACTTTCTTTTCCGCGTGGTCGCGGTCAATTTACCGCCAGCGAACGTCACAGTCAGTTACGCAAGTCCTGATGGAGTCGAAGAAGAGCACTCAGTTGCTTACGGTAACGGTTTGGTGGTTGGAACAGTACAAGCTACCGATCCAAACTCGGATGACGCTCTCACGTATTCTGTTGATGACGCCCGTTTTCAAATCGTCCTTGAAGGTAATGTTCCTAAGCTTTACCTCAAGCCTGGCGAGTCGCTGAATTTTGAGGAAGCGAGTAGCGTTCCGTTGAAAATCACCGTGGTGGACAGCGGTGGGCTGAGTCGCACGGATTCGACTGTGGTAACGGTGAAGAATATCTTAGAAGCTCCAACGGAGATTGCTGGCGGTAATGGAAAAGTACCTGCAGGACTTAAAGGTGCGATTATTGGATCGCTAAATACAATTGGACCGGAAGGAATCTCCGCCGAGTTTAACTACACGGTTGACGACCCGAGATTCGAAATTGCTAAGGACGGATTGGGCAGAAGCATTTTAAAGCTCAAGGCGGATCAGTCGCTTCCGAACTCGACAGCGGCTATCGAAGTTAACGTAACCGCCAAGGACTCAAGCAATCTATCCGTAGTTCAGAAATTCGATATTGTGGGCAGAACACCGGTCAAGCCAGTCAGTAGCATGTCAACCTTGGCTACACGAACATCCTTGACAAAGATTCCCTTGGCTTGGACGGGCAGCAGTTCCGAACCAGGTCCGTTGGTCTTCAACGTATACGTTTCTACAGACGGCGGTGAGTACTTGCCATTGCTTGTTTCATCAGCCCAATCCACGGTCGAGTTTACCGCGGAGATTGGACACCAGTACAGTTTCATTGTGCAAGCCGTTGATAGCCAGGGCAACGCCGAGCCCCTACAGACCACTGCCGACACTTTTATCGTGACAACGTCGACTCCATGGCAAAATCCGAAGAACGCGTTAGACGTCAACAATGGAGGCTTCATATCTCCATCCGATGCTCTACAGATCATCAATTTTCTTAACGCGGGAACCAATCGATTATTGAGCAAATCAAAAGTCTTGGCTACCGATCCGTTTTTTGATGTCAGCGGAGATGGTAGAGTGTCCGCCACGGACGCCCTGCAGATCATCAATGAACTCAACCGTAATTCCGGTGGCGAGGGTGAGTCAACTCTGATTGAGAGCTCCATCTTTGAAGGCTGGCCCCAAGAATTGGACGATCAATCGCTTGGCTTGATGCAAGGATTCGAAATCTACGAAATGCTACGACGTCGAAAAAGCACTGATGCTTTCTTCGACAAAGAGGAGTTGAAGTAGCGAGGAACTTAAAGGGTTACAATTTAGGCGGCGTTCTTTAGAGTGGTCATCAATGCGGTCTGCGATTGCATGAAATGAGAGACAGCAAAAGTTTCAATCTCGGCTAGCGGAAGCCTGCCGTTATCGATACATAATTGAACCACTTTTAACTGTGCTTCCTGACTGCCTTGAATCTTGCTCCAAAGCTCGCTCTTCTTGAGGAACTCCATGATGGATAGAAACTGTGGCAGAACCTTGGACCGGTAAGCGTGGTGTATCACACCATAAAACTGGAGATCGACCTGTAAGTCGACTGCGTGTGTCGGTAATGGAACCTGCAAATCATGAAGTACCAGTTCAGCAGCAATATCCATTGCGTGTGGCATCCCCGTTCGAATCATGATTTCGAAATGTGACCAAGCGGTCATCGTATCCTTACGCATCAACGTCGCTCCCTTCCAATTTCCATTGCTTCATTTTTCTTTGCAGCGTGCGAACCGAAATGCCCAGCTTTTGAGCTGCATGAGTCTTGTTGCCCAAACTTCTTTTCAGTGCTCCGATCACGGCAATGCGTTCGAGTTCTGAAAGGCTCATTTCTGCGGTTGAAATGGGTGGCGAATCGTTAAGGTGCCCACCACCAAGGAACGCTGTCAGGTCGTCCATTGAGATCTGCTCGCTGCGCGATAGTACAAGCATGTTCTCAATGGCGTTACGGAGTTGTCGAACGTTCCCCGGCCACTCATAGGCACACAAGAAGTTCAGAAGAGCCTCGTCGAGAATGGGCCTGGACCGCAGGTGCCGCCTTGCACACTCATTCAAACAATGGTCGATTAGACTTGGAATATCCTCGGGATGCTCGCGAAGTGCGGGGAGTTCAATAAGCTCTTTTTGACTGGATGTCAGTATTCCAGCGTCGGTCTGATCAAGTTCGTAGAGATCAGCCAAAGGCAACCCTGAACCGGCGATCAAGCGTACATCGAACTCTTTGGCGGGCTTGTCCGAACTTGACGTCGATCCGAGTTGTGTAAAAAGCCGCCTCTGCACTTCTGCGGAGATCGAAAAGAAATCATCGATATAGAGAGTGCCAGATATGGCTTGTGCAATCCGTCCTTTGTTGTCCTTAGTGCGGCTGTAGTAGTCTGTGCGCCCTTGTCCGAAGAGCTCGAATTCAATTGCACTAGCTGTAAAGGAGGTTGCACGAAACTCGACAAACGGGCGGTGCTTTCGATGGCTCTGCTCATGTATGGCAGCAGCCACTAACTCTTGTCCAGAGCCTTGTTCGCCGGTGATCAATACCGGGCGGTTGAGCCCTGCAAGCGTTGTTACTCGTGAGTAGACAGCGGCCATCTTAGCGGATGCTCCAAGTTGTTTTTCCAGCCAAGGCGTGCCTTGCAGACTTTGAGCTTCACGTCGCTCCATCGGTAAGTATCGATTGAGCAAGGTCAGCAATTCTTCAGGTTTGAGTGGTTTGGTGAGATAGTCGATAGCGCCTGACTTGATTGCAATAACGGCGCTATCGATGGCACCATGTGCCGTGACCATGATTACTGGAATGCCATGCCAGTTTTCCTGTACGACTTTGAGAGCATCCAGGCCACTGTCCATCCCCAATCGCAGATCGCAAATCACCAAATCGAATGCTTCTGTGAAGTGCCCCGTCAATTCCTTGATACCAGGCACAGCAACGGGATGGTAGCCCTCCATTCTCAGCACACGAGCTAGCGCGTCTCTTTCTTTCTTTTGATCTTCAATTATCAGAATTCTGCGATGTCGCGACATGGGTTATCTCTCCCCAACTGCATTTACAAGGGGTAAGTCAATTTGGAATTTCATGCCTCCCAACAATTCGCTTTTGCCGCAAGTGATTAAACCGTTAGAACTCTCAACCAGTCCTTTGACTACCGCCAGTCCCATGCCGACTCCATGTTCCCGAGTGCTAAAGAAGGGCTCGAAGATTCTTGCAATCACCGTATCGTTGAGCCCTGGTCCACTGTCATGGACATCGATATAGACTCGTCCTTCTGTGGTAGTTACCACGACAGCCAACTTGCCGCCACTACCCATTGCCTGACACGCGTTCTGAAATAGGTTGATTAAAACTTGTCGCAGACTTTGGGGGTCCATCGAAATAGTACAGTCATCTGGGCAGGCATCAAATTCAACCTTTATCTGCGATTGCTCGAATGATTGCCGGAAGAACTTCAAAACAGAATCCACTTGTTCGTTGATCTTGACAAGTGTCGGTGACTTGCCAACAACCCGAGCATAACCAAGCAACTGGCCAATCAGGTCATCCAATCTCTCGATTTCTTCTACAGATTCATCCAAAATACTTGCCGCCTCTTCAATGTCGAAGTCGCGACCATCGCGCAAGATCTTCTTCGAAGCAAAGAGGTTCAAGCGAATCGCATTCAGAGGATTTCGGACTTCATGAGCTAGGCCTACAATTAGCCGGTGCAGTTCATCGACCCGTCGAATCTCTGCAACACCTAACTGGCGTTCGAGTCGTACTGTATGCAGTCCCAATCTGTAGAGCGAAAGGCACGCTCCCACTACAATCATGGTAATGCTGAATAAAACTACGATCCAACCTCCAAGCACTCGACGGCGCGCATGGCCAATCTTGGATTGAAGCATGTCATAGTCCATCCCAACTCGATAATACCCCAAGACGTCGTCCCCCGATCGAATTGAGTAAGTGACGTCAAGCACTTGCTTATAATTGGTCTCTTGCGAAGCTGGCAACAAGAAGGAATTGGAGAGAATCTGCGGCATCTCAACACCGTTAGCATTCGACGGGACTGCAATGAGATTGGTAGAAGCCCTCTGTTCGCTTTCGGTTGCCATAAGTCGATTACTGTCTTCGATCGAATGATTGTCAATGTCCAATATCGCACCGTAAAGAACTTCGGGCATGCGCCCAACTGTCGCCATCCAGAGCTCGTTAACCCATCGCGGATTGTTCTTCACAAAGTTTAGTAGGTCTTTGGTATCGCGAACCTCCGATTCAATTCGACTAACCGTTCTGTCCGAGTGCGACTGAAATTTCGTGATATCCGCGCGAGTAATTGATTCGGTCACACGACCGAGGTCTCGCAACATGCCCCAAACCCCAGTTGCTAGCACCAATAACAGCGCGATCCCCGTCATAAAAATGGGCTGCCATCGTAGTCTTGTTCTGCGTGTGAATTTCGCCGTGTCCATAACTGATTTTCTACTCTTCCGTCCACCAGATTGCAGTACGACTTTTTGTCGTATGGCGAGTACTCGCGATTCGGACTCCATTCTAAATGGTTGGTTTTATAACCTAACAACATGGTCAGCCCTGTTACGACAATCTGTCGTATTGGCTCAAGAATTTTCTCCTATTAAGTTGAAGATAGACGTGCGTGAGTTCTCCACCCCTTTAGTTTGTGAGGAAATCGATGATCACAGTCGTCATACCTGCACTCAATGAGTCTAAAACTATCGGTAGTGTGGTTCGCACCATGCGCAAATCGCCAAGAGTCAGCGAGGTCATTGTTGTCGACGATGGTTCCATTGATGGCACTCCCGAAGTTGCGTCGAGCGAAGGGGCGACTGTAGTTACCAGCTCATTCCTTGGTAAGGGCGCATCCATGCAGGATGGAGCTTCGGTTGCTAGAAACGAATACCTGCTCTTCATGGATGGAGACTTGACTGAGTTCGTCCCGGATTTGGCCGAACGTATGACTCGCCCCCTGGTTTCGAATCTGGCGGACTATGTAAAAGCTCGATTCACACGCTCGGGCGGACGTGTGACTGAACTGGCCGCTAAGCCTCTCCTGAAAGTTTTCTTTCCCGAACTGCTCCATATCGATCAACCTTTGGGTGGTGTTGTTGCGACTCGGAAGGGTCTGCTGAGGTCGTTGGAATTCGAAAATGACTACGGCGTTGACATTGGCCTATTGATCGACATGTTTGCCAAAGGGGCTCGAATTCTCCAAGTTGATATTGGCTTCATCGAACACGATTGTCAACCACTTGAGAGCCTAAGGCGTATGGCTTCGCAAGTCACGCGGACCATACTCGATCGAGCTCAACGACTGGGCCGTCTAACCGAGTCGCAAGTAATCGCAGTTCATGAGCAGGAGCGACAGGATAGCGCTGACCTAGAATCAACCATCCAAAGGCTGGGAAGTCCTGAGAAGTTGGCCCTGATTGATATGGACGGGACGCTGATCAAGGGCCGCTTCGTAGACGAACTCGCAAAGGCAGTCGCAAAGGAACACCAACTGGCGAGTCTGCTGGACAATAAGAACCTTTGTGCAAAGGTGCGGACTGAGCGAATCGCGGCCATATTCGAGGGTACGCCGCAGGAAGTGTTTCAAAACGTGGCGATGAAAATGCCTTTAACCAAAGGAGCCGTAGTACTTGTCGTAGGCCTTCGTAAGCGAGGTTACGCTGTCGGCATCGTTAGTGACAGTTATTACATTGCCACGGAAGTCATTCGTCGACGCGTATTCGCAGATTTTAGCATGGCTCATCTGCTTCGATTCGTAGATAGAAGGGCCAATGGAGACATTTCGATCTCGCCAGCGATGCAGCATGACCAAGGTTGTCCGGTACATCCAATTTGCAAACAGAATGTCCTTCAACACTTTTCCGAGCAAATGGGCTACATGCCCAGAACACTAGCGATAGGCGATAATGAGGGCGATGCATGTCTTCTGCAAGCTGCCGATTTAGGAATCGCATTCGAGCCCAAAACGCATCATGTAGCCAAATGCGCTAACCAGATTGTTCGTCGCAATATCGCATCGACCCTGAACTACATGGATCACGAATTCGAAGAAGTTAGCTCTCAATGGTTGCCTCCATTCTTAGCGTCCAAAATATCCGGGGATGGATTGTTTTGAGGCAAGTCATCGGCTCAGTTTTGTTACGACCTAAGGCTTTTCGATGGAGGAGATAAGATCGTCGATTTCTGATAAATCGATGGTCATTTGCTCCACTCGCATGTCTTCTTCGATCATGGCGACAGTCATTTGCCGTGATCGCTCAAGTGCATTCCTCGCTTTCTGCGGTTCGCCGTTAGTAAGGTAGGCTCGTCCCGACATCGTAATGGCATTGGCAAGACGGCGTCTCGATTTTGCGTCTTGGCGATTGGCTTCCGGAACGGACTCGAGCAGTGGAATCACTTTCTCCAGCTCGCGAGCCGCTAGAGCAGCATGGCCAGCCTCCAATTGCGCTTCGGCTCGCTTGAGCAGAACAAAACTGTAATCGCCTTGAGCTTGCAGCGATTCCGGTTTACGCTCATATTCGGCAAGGACAATATTCAGAGCGAGATCCAATTGTGTGAGACAATTATCAAACTCCTCGCGCGCTAGATAGACCTTGGCGACCTTTGCGTGACATAGCCAGAGATCTCTTTGCATCTGTCCGTCGGTAGGATCTTTCGACACAAGTTTCTGGCTAATCGTCAATGATCGGTTCGCATACTTCAGCGCTGCATCTAGCTGGGATTGTTCGATCGCGACGTCGGCAAGCACCTCAGCTGAAAGCGATTGAAATCTTCTGGCCACCGCGTTCTCTGGATCGATCCGCGCCATTTCATCGGAAAGTAGTAGCGCCCGTTCGTAGTCTTTTTGTGCTTGAGCGACATCTTTCAAGAGCATCTGAGTGTCGCCGCCTTTGAAGTAAGAAACCAATAGCTCCTGAATCGTCTTCATGCTCGTCGGCTCGGCCGCGTACAGTTCCTCTCGCATCTTCCGAGACTTCAGATAGTACTCCATGGACTTTTCCAACTGCCCTTTTTGTGCGAAGGTGTTCCCAATCCGATCGAGCGAGGTGCATAGATCTCGCTTGGCGGTCAAGTTATTCGGATTAGCTTGGTATAGCTTGGTCGAGATGACCAGATCCTCTTTGTAAAGTTGCTCGGCTTGGTCCAGTTTCCCATCGTGGACAGCGATATCGGCGATGCGAGAGAGCGTGATCCCAAGCCGTCGTTTGACGTCAGGATCATTGGGCGATTCTTGCGATAGCTTGGTTAGGATCGTTTTAATCTCAGCAAATGACTCGCCAGCTTTCTTAAAGTCTCCGTCCTGCAACTGAATCTGACCCAAGTAATCGACCGTAGTCACGATATCCATCGCCGCCTCGGCAGACTTTGGCGATTCGGCAAGTAGCGTTCGTCTGGTCGCCAGAGACTGGTCGAGCAACTTAACAGCTTCAGGCGTTCGAGCGGTTTGGCGAAGTACTTCGGCTTGCTTTTGTTGAATCATCGCAATGATACTACGGCAATCTCTCCCTTCCTTAGCTTCTAATTGCTTGGCAATCCTCATCGCTTCACCGTACATCTCACTTGCTGCCTCAAGCGGTGAAAGCGGAACTTGGTTCTTCTGCGGCAAATCGAGAGTAATATCCTTAGTACCGACTCTGGAAAAGAGATCGCCTAGATTGATCAGGGCCGTCGCGTTGGCAAGGCTCACTTCCCGATCATCGGCAAACTCCTGCGAGACCTCGGCCAGTTTGTTAAGTACTGTCGTCAATACGTTTTTCTGTACGGCAGCTCCGCCGGGAACATTGTTTAAGCCGCGTTCGACGTTCATTAGAAAGGTGTTTAAGATTCCAAGCACGCGCTGTCGTTGTCGAAGCGCCTCATCGCCGTTTCGCTTGGCCTCTGCCGCGTTTTGCGTAGCTTCCAGCGCAGCCGCTTGTTCGCGGAGATTGGACTGACGGAGGTTTTCATTTTTGACTGAAAGGATGCTTAAGGTAATAGCCATGGCGAGCATCGTGAACAGCAGGCTAGCCAACCCACTGGCCACCATGGCGGGATGAGCCTTTGCCCATCGTCGCAGCTTTTTCAGTCGAGTCTCAGGGAGCACCGAGACTGGTTCATCTAGCAACCACGCTTCCAGATCCGCTGCCAACATTTCTGCGCTGGCATATCGCTTGCTTGGATTGATTTGCATGGCCTGACGACAGATGGCTACCAAGGGTGCATTGACTGCGTCGAGTTGCTCAAATCGATTTTCGTTAGCTAAAGCTGGAATAGTGTTCGTGAGAATCTGAAATAGAGTTGCACCAAGCGAGTAGATGTCACTGGCGATGGTAAGAGCTTCGTTGGAGCCATTGGCTTGTTCGGGGCTCATGAATCCCGGCGTTCCGATGATCATTCCATCGAGTGTCTTGTTCGTTGCGACGTTTCTCACTCGGTCTCGTAGCCCGTTTATTTCGACTGCGGAGTTGGGCTCTCCCCGTTTCGCATGAGGGGATTTACCCGTAGTTGAGCCGAGCTTTTTCGCGAGCCCCCAATCGACGACCAGCGTTTCTCCGAACTCTCCCACCATGATATTGCTGGGCTTGAGGTCGCGATGAAGGACTCCGCGGCTGTGTGCGAAGCCAACCGCCTTGCACACTGTGACGAGTCGCAGAATAAGATCGCGAGCTGCTGCGTTCTTTCGGAGGTCCGAAGCAAATGAGTGTTCGCGATGCAGCTCCGCAATTACCATCTGCATGGACCGACCATGAATTAAACGCATCGCATAATAGGGACGACCATCAGATCGCCGTCCGGTCGCGTAGATCGGCACAATGTTGGGATGCTCTAGATTGCCCGTAACGGTGGCTTCTGCCTCAAAGCGCTGAAGGACCTGTCGATCGTTGGCGTACTTTCGCTTGAGCTCCTTGATGGCAACTTCGCGATCAAGGTCGCGGTCGAAAGCGACGAACACCGAGCCGATACCGCCTTGAGCCAGATTGCGAAGGATACGAAAGCGAGAAGATGAAGCATCGGTAACTGGGAAGGCTTCCCCCACAAATCGAGCACCCGCAGATTGAGCCGGATTTGCCTTTGACTCTGACT